>JBQCCX010000394.1:0-4174 GCA_051961815.1 Xanthobacteraceae bacterium | reverse complement strand
TAATCGGCCTCGTGGTGCTGCACGGCCATCATCGGGATGTCGTTGAGCTCCATCGTATAGGGCAGCGTCACCAACGGACCCTTGGCGGTATGGATCGTCGTCGGCTCGTCGTCATAGACCCAATCGCCGATATACTTGATGCCTGCCGCGGCGAGCAGATCCGGCGTCTCGAACGTTTGTGTCAGCCCCGGGCCGAGCCAGCCAACCGGGCGTTTGCCGGTGAAGCGTTCGATCACATCGAGCGAATGCTTGATCATCGCCTTCTGGTTCGGCTCGAGATGAATCGGGCCCTGCTGGTAGGAGTGCCCCATGAATTCCCAGCCATCGTTTTTTGCTTGTTGCGCAACGCGCACGTAATCCTCGCAAACGCGCGCATTGATTGCGAGCGTTGGCCTTATGCTCTGCCGTTTGAACAGATCGAAAAAGCGCCAGACGCCGACCCGCATGCCGTATTCATGCCAGCTCCAGTTCGGCACGTCAGGCAGATGTGTCACTCCGCTCGGCGGCGCCAGCACCTGGCGCGCCATCGGTTTGCCGATATCCCAGACCTCGAGATTGACGATGCTCCAGACTATGACCCGCGCTTTGTTCGGAAGTCTGAGCGCTGGCCGATCGACGATGGCCGAATAGCGCGACCGCTCGCGCGGCAGCATCGGCCGCCGCGTTGCTTTTTTCTTGCTTCGTTTCATGCAATTTGTCGCGCCGGCACCGGGCGTGGCGTCGCGATATCCTCCGCCTCGTGAAAATGGCCGCAAGGTGCGGCGTGGAAGTCGCCGAGCGAAAGATTACACGGCGATCCGGTATGTCGGTAGGCATACCTACCAAGAGGTGGCCGAGCCTTTGCCTTGCCCCCGAATTGTGCGATCAAATTCGTGTTAGCCGCCGGCGAAGCGGATTGCACAGCGGGCCATAAGGGCCATCTATGGAACCATCGTCGATGGGTCTCATTATCCTCGCAGCCATTGAAAATCCTCGTTAATCCCGCGATTTGCGGACCTTTGCCATGCCAGGCTCCGTCGCTTCGCCACGCGTCCGCCTAGCGGACCACGCTCCTGCCATTGCGGGACCCGAGGCCCGGGCCGCACCAGCTCGCGCCGACGACCCGCAGTCGTACTGGCGCGATGCGTTCCGCCACGTGCGCGGCGAGACCGAGCGCCGAGCCTCGCTTCTTTCCGCCGAGGATCAGGTCGTCCAATCCATGCCGGAGGCGAGCCCGACCAAATGGCATCGCGCCCACGTCAGCTGGTTTTTCGAACAATTCCTGCTCGGCCCTCACGCCACGGATTATCGCATATTCGACGAGCGGTTATCCTATCTCTACAATTCCTATTACGTGTCGGCCGGGCCGCGCCAAGCGCGCCCGCAGCGCGGCCTGATCACGCGGCCGAGCGCCGATGAAGTCACTGCCTATCGCCGTCACGTCGATGCCGCGGTCACGCGGCTTATCGAATCCGCCAATAATTTGGCTGAGCTGGCTCCGATCATCGAAATCGGGCTGCACCATGAGCAGCAGCATCAGGAACTGTTGCTGACCGATATCCTGCATGCTTTTTCGCTCAACGAAACGCATCCGGTCTACGATCCGCAATGGCAATGGCCGCGACCGACCCGCGTCTCCGGTGGTCAGGAGGGTCGCGATCCTTGGCTCGCCGGCATTCACAGCATCGGGCATGGCGGCGCAGAGTTCTGTTTCGATAATGAACGGCCGGCGCATCAGGTGCTCCTGCAGCCGGTGCGGCTCGCATCATCGCTGGTCACTAACGGCGAGTGGCTCGACTTCATGGCCGACGGTGGCTATGCCACGCCGACATTGTGGTTGTCCGACGGTTGGGCAGTGGTCGAAGCGCAAGGCTGCGAGGCGCCCGGCTATTGGCGCAAGGTCGACGACGCCTGGTTCGCGATGACGCTTGGCGGGCTACATCCGATCGATCCGAGCTTGCCGGTGTGCCATGTCAGCTACTACGAGGCCGACGCCTTTGCCCGCTGGGCCGGCAAACATCTGCCGACCGAAGCCGAGTGGGAAGTCGCGGTGCGTAACGATCACCTCGCCGACGCTTTCGGCATTGTCTGGCAGTGGACGCGGAGCGCCTACGCGCCGTATCCGGGCTACCAGGCCGTGCCGGGTGCACTTGGCGAGTACAACGGCAAATTCATGGTCAACCAGATGGTGCTGCGCGGCTCGTCGCTCGCCACTCCGGCCGGCCATTCGCGCGCGACGTATCGCAATTTCTTTTATCCCTCCGCCCGCTGGCAATTCACCGGATTGCGGCTGGCCGAATACCAGAATTGAGCGTTTCACCCGAGTTCAAGCCCCAACATGACAACGATTGCGCAAACCGCGCTGCGCGCGGCACCCTCCATCGAAATCTCAGATCGGTTTGCCGCCGAGGTGATCGCTGGGCTTTCGGCCAAGCCGAAACGGCTCCCGGCAAAGTATTTTTACGATCTCGCCGGCTCGGCCCTGTTCGAGCGGATCACTCAGCTGCCGGAATATTATCCGACGCGCTGCGAGATCGCTCTGCTGCGTAACAACGCGCCAGCGATCGCCTCATTGTTTCCGGCAAACTGCGCCTTGTTCGAATTTGGCGCCGGCTCAAGCAAAAAGGCGCGCATTCTGCTCGGCGCAGCGGCGACAATCGAAGCCTATGTGCCGGTCGATATTTCCGGGGATTTTCTGCAGCAGGATGCAAACCAGCTGCGCCGCGATTTCCCGCATATCGCGGTTCATCCGGTGGTGGCCGATTTTACCCAACCGTTCGCCGTGCCGGCTCCGATTGCGGATCTGCCGCGGGTCGGCTTCTTTCCCGGCTCGACTATCGGCAATTTCGAACATCACGAGGCGGTGGAATTCCTGCGTCACGCCGGCGCCGCGCTCGGCGAGGGTGGCGTTCTGGTCATCGGCGTCGATCTGATCAAGGACATCGCGGTCCTGTGCCCTGCTTATAACGACGCCGAAGGGGTGACCGCCAGATTCAACCTCAATCTGCTCGCGCGTATCAATCGCGAACTCGGCGGCAATTTCGACCTTGCCGCGTTCGAGCACCACGCTTGCTACAATCGCGCACGCAATCGCATCGAAATGCATCTTGCCAGCCTTAAGCGGCAAAAAGTTCGCGTCAACGGCAAGACCGTCAATTTCCGCCTCGGCGAGACCATCCACACCGAGAACAGCTACAAATACACGATCGAGAGTTTTCAGGCGCTGGCGCAAGGCGCGGGCTGGTCGCCGGTCAAAGTCTGGAGCGACGGGCTGTTCAGCGTGCACGCAATTCGGCGGACAGACGCCAGATGACCGACGACGGATTTAGATTGGGCTTTTCCGTCGTTTCTCGCACGCTGTCCGTCGTCTGATCCATGCCCATCTGCGAAGCCGATCCATGGCGGCTGCAATATTTCTCCCATGTCACCACGGCCGCCAATATCCCGACCGAGGATAGCGACGCCTGGCAGCGGTATCCGGCACAGCGCTGGATCTACAACAAGCTCGCGGTGGCGCTGAGCCAACGGCTGGACGCAGGTCCGCACGGCACGCCGCCACCGCGATTTCCGGTGTTTTCCAAGCCGATCGTCAATCTCAAGGGCATGGGCGTCGGCAGCCGCGTGCTCAAGTCGCAAGCCGATTACGACGCGCACTATGCGCCGGGCCATTTCTGGATGACGCTGCTCGAGGGCCGGCACGTGTCGTCAGACGTCGCGGTGGTGCGCGGCGAGCCGCGCTGGTGGCGGCATGTCACCGGAAAGCCGGCGGGCGAGGGGACGTTCGATTGTTGGATCATCCACGCCGAACCGGACAGCGGCATCGAGGGGCCAAGCGGCGCCTGGATCGAGAGAAATCTGCCCGGCTATACGGGCATGCTCAATCTCGAGACCATCGGCGGCACGATCATCGAAGCGCATTTGCGCTTCGCCGACCAATGGCCCGACCTTTACGGGCCCGGCTGGGTGGACGCCGTGGTCGAGCTTTACGAGCGCGGCGAGTGGAATTTTCCGGACGACGATCGCGCGGAAGGCTATAGCGCCGTGCTGTTCGGGCCGCACGGCCGCCACTATAGCCATCCGCCGGCGGCCGTCGTCGATGAAATCAAACACGCGCCGGGCGTCACTAGCGTGCAGATCACCTTTCATGAGGATCGCGCGCCGGAAAGCCACGCCATGCCGCCCGGCGGCTTTCGCC
>JBQCCX010000393.1:0-12237 GCA_051961815.1 Xanthobacteraceae bacterium | reverse complement strand
CCCCAAGGATCGGCGGCTGGGCCGTGGGCGCCTCAATGCGGAAATGCGCATTGACGATGGCACGAAATTCGTTCGGCACGGTCAGCCCCGGCAGCAGCGATGCGGCGGAATAGGGCGGCACGGCGACGATCACTGCATCGTCTTCACCAATCGCGACGCTGTCTTCGCCGAAGTCGAGCGAAGCAACCTGGTCGGCGTCAAACCGCATAGCGCGCAACTGATGTTCGAGGCAGACCACCGCGCCATGCTTGCGAAGAAACTCAAGCGCCGGCTCGATCAAAGTCGGCGCCAGACCGTCGCGGGCGATCAGCGGCCGGCAGGCGCGCCCGCCAGTGGCGAGCGTTTCGCGGATCACCGCACCGGCGAGCCTGGCCGAACCTTGCGGTGGATCGATGTTGAGCGCGGCAAGCAGAAGCGGTTCGACCAATCCGGAATAGAGCGGACCTTTGCAGGCGATGGTTTCGCCGACCGTCTTGTCGGGCTTGGGCCATAGCAGCGGGGCCATGGCGAGATAATCCAGCGCATGCGTTCCCGGCACCCGCCGCCGCGGATCAAGAATCCATAACGGCAGACGGCCTTCGTTAAAGCGCAAGGTCCAGCGCGCGCCGCTTTTGAGATCGAGGAACGGAAACTCGGCGGCCCGCGGCCCGATCAGGCGATGCTCCGCCCCGATGGTGCGAAGAAAATCGAGCGCGGCATGATTGCCGGAAAGCAGAAGATGATTGCCGTTGTCGATCGTCATGCCGACGGCCGCGTCGTGATAGGAACGGCACCGCCCGCCGGCAAAGGCCGTGGCTTCATGCACGACGGCGCGATGGCCGGCCGTGGCGAGCCGCACCGCCGCGGACAATCCGGCAAGGCCGGCGCCGATGATGTGAACGGTGCGGGGCATCACCACAGATTGCGCAACACGATCAGAAGAATTTTCGGCTTGGGCAAACGCACCGGCGCGCGCGGCGGCGCAAAACCGCGGGCAATCAACCGATGCAGGATCAGCCGATAGGCTTGCCCCATGATCCGCGGCGCGCGCACGGTGCGGCGTGGCTCGTGCGCCATGATGGCATTTGAGGCTTCGAATTCCCCGACCGCCAGCGCGGCGATAACATTGCAGGCGTGCTCGAGCAGCGGATGCCCCAGCACCGTGCGTGGATCGGTGCTGATGATGCCCGCATCACGCAAGGTTTCGCGCGGCAAATAGAGCCGCCCCATCGCCGCGTCTTCGTCAAGGTCGCGCAAGATATTGGTCAGTTGCAAGGCGCGGCCGAGATGGTGGGCGAGCGCAAGTCCCGCCTCGCGCGGCATGCCGAACACCCGCACCGAAAGCCGCCCGACCGCGCAAGCGACCCGGTCGCAATACATATCGAGCGTAGCGCGATCGGGCGCGCGGATATCGGCGCGCACGTCCATTTCCATGCCGTCGATGACGGCGAGAAAATCCTCGCGCGCAAGATCAAAGTCGCACGTGGCGCGGGCAAGCCCGGCAAGCCGCGCTGGCGCCGTCCCGGCATAGAGGGCGTCGATGTCGCTGCGCCAGCTTTCCAGCGCCGCCATGCGGCCCTCGCGCGGCCCGGGATCGTCGGCGATGTCGTCGACGGCGCGGCAGAACGCATAGATTTCGAACATCGCCTCGCGTTGGCCGCGCGGCAGAATGCGCATGCCGGTGTAGAACGAACTGCGAGAGGCGCGTTGCGCTGCGCGCTCGGCGGCTTGGGTCGAATCCTGCACTCAGGCACCCCGCGGCTTGTGCGCGCCGGCCGCAAGCCGCCGGCCGATGCGATGTGCTGCACCGTGCAGAATCGCAAACGCGGTGACGCCGGCAACGCCGAGGATGCCGAGATGCACTTTCTCACCCAACGGATCGCGCCGGCGCAAGATTCGCGTCAGCCGATGCGCGAGGTTGTTGATGACCGACACTTCGAGCGCAAGCCGCCAGTCAGCAATCGCGCCGGCGAAACAGTCACTTTCGGCCAGCAATGCCTCGGTGCGCGCGGCGAGTTGCTGCAGGCATTGGCGCAGCGCCGGTGACGCGCGTGCGGCGCCGAGTGCTTCGACGGTGATGCCGTTCGTGCGCAACGCATCTTGCGGGACGTAGACGCGATCGAGATCGACATAGTCCTGCTTGCAGTCCTGCAGATGGTTGATGATCTGCAACGCCGCGCATAACGCGTCATTGGCGGGCCACACCGCGCGGCTCTCGCCATGAACGTCGCAAACGAAACGGCCGACCGGCATCGCCGAAAAGGCGCAATAGGACATCAGGTCGTCCCAATCGCGATAGCGCAGCTTGGTGACATCGAGACGAAACGCAGTCAGCAGATCCTGCGCGTGCTTGGGCGAGAGCCCGCGAGCGTTCAAAGCCCGGCGCAGCCGCACCGCCGCGAGATCGTCGTCGTTGGCGCCAGTGAGCCCGCCGTCCAGCCGATTGAGCAAAGCAAGCTTTTCCGCCGCCGCCAGCGCCGCATGATCGGCGATGTCATCTGCGGTGCGGACGAAATTGTAGAATGCCAGGATCGGCTCGCGGTGGCGCGGATGGATGATGAACGACGCAACCGGGAAATTCTCATCCCGGTGCCCCTTGCCCGAACGCAGTGTGCTGGCGTCGATCATCGCGGCTTCATCACAAATCGGGTTGAATATTAGCCTGGGCGCGACCTTTCCACATGCCGCCGCGACCGCGGGCATGCTGATAGGCGGAATCGAGCGTGAAGGCCATATACATCGCCGCAATCGCCGGTAACGTTGCCGCCCACAGCCAGGAACGCAATCCGCGCATGCCGTAAAACCGCAAGATCGGCCGGAACGCGGATGCCATCAGCGCCCAGGCGAAGATCCCGGCGAACTGCGCAAAGCCGCCGCCAAACAGGGTCAGCGCCACCGGCGCGAGATAAGTCAGCGCGAGGCCAACAACGGTGCCGGCGAGCAATAACGGGGAATAGCCAAGCTGGGCATAGGCGGAGCGCGCAATCATGCGGCGAATGTCGCCGAACGCCGGATAAGCGCGCACGCTATGCGCGTGGTCGGTCAGCGCAAGCGCGATCGGTCCGCGCGATTTAAGGAGCCTGGCCAGCGCGCAATCGTCGATCAAGGCGCCGCGGATGGACGCGATCCCGCCCGCGGCCTGCAAGGCCTCGCGCCGCACCAGCATGCAGCCGCCGGCTGCCGCCGCGGTGGCGCGGCGCGGGTCATTCACCCAGGCGAACGGATAAAGCATCTGAAAGAAAAATACGAAGGCGGGCACGAACAACCGCTCGGCAAAGCTCTGGCAACGCAACTTCACCATCAGTGAATTAAGGAGGAGTCCGTCTTTTTGCGCCCGCGTCACCAACGAGGCCAGCGCACCGGGGGCAAAGACGATGTCGGCATCGGTCAGGAGCAAATAATCCGGGACGTTCGCGGCATTACCGGCAAATTCCACGCCCTGACTCTGCGCCCACAATTTGCCGGTCCAGCCAGTCGGCAACGGCCGTCCGGCAATAACCGTCAGGCGATCGCCGGCAGAGAGCGCGAGCGCTGCATCGCGAGCCAGGCGTGCGGTGCCGTCGCGGCTTTGATCGTCGACCAGGATCACGTTGAACGATCCAGGATAATCCTGGCGCAACAGCGCGGCTATGGTCGCGCCGACGGTCTGGGCTTCGTCGCGAGCCGGCACCACAGCAGCGACCGCCGGCCAATCGCTGGCCAGAGGTGGCGCGACCGTCAGCGCGCCCAAAAGCGAACCATTGTCGTCGCGCTCGGCCGCGCGCCAGAATCCGCCGCGCGCTGCGATCAGATAGAGCCAGGTCGCCAGCACCAGGACCGCTATAATGTCTTGCCCCACAAATGGCCTCGTTTCGCCCGCCGGGCTTTAAACCTTTGGACCTGATATAGGAACTTAGATAGGAACCCGGACGACAGGCTGGGTATTATTAAACTTCGACACGGCTGAGCGGGCGATAATGAGCGGCAAAACCAGCCCCTTTCTGGCGCGGCTCGATGCGGTGGCGGCCGAAACCGAGGCGCTGCTCGAGCGCCTTTTGAGCGCCGCACCGGCAGGCGGCGAAATGGCCCGCCCTGCCCGGCTCGTCGAGGCCATGCGCTATGTGAGCCTCGGCGGCGGAAAAAGGTTCCGCCCTTTCCTGGTGGTCGAATCCGCCAAGCTGTTTGCCGTGCCCCGCCACAATGCCTTGATGGCCGGCGCCGCGCTCGAATGCATCCATTGCTATTCCCTGGCTCACGACGATCTGCCGGCGATGGACAATGACGAATTGCGGCGGGGCCAACCTACCGCGCACCGCAAATTCGACGAGGCGACGGCGATCCTTGCAGGCGACGGGCTGTTGACCTTTGCCTTCGATGTGCTTTCGCGCGAGGACACTCATCCAGACGCTGCGGTGCGGGTCGAGCTCGTCAACGCCTTGGCCCGCGCGGCTGGCCTCGGCGGCATGGCCGGCGGCCAGATGCTCGATCTCGCCGCGGAGGGCCGCTTCGGTCCCATCAGTCACGGACCCAACGACGTGCGGCTCCTGCAGGCCATGAAGACCGGCGCGCTGTTGCGCTTTGGCTGCCAGGCCGGCGGCATTCTCGGACGTGCCAGCCCGGCGCAGCGCGAGGCGCTCACGCGCTATGGCGCGGCGGTCGGCGAAGCCTTCCAGATCGCCGACGATCTGCTCGACATCGAAGGCGATCCGGCACTCGTCGGTAAATCGACCGGCAAGGACAGCGCCGCCGGCAAGGCGACATTTGCCAGCGTGCTCGGCATTGCGGGCGCCAAACGCCGCCTCGCCGAACTCGTCGGCGAAGCCGAAGCGGCCTTGGCGCCGTTCGGCGCCGCGGCGGCAATGCTGGTCGAGGGCGCGCATTTTGTCGCCGAGCGGCGGGCATGATCGACTTTCAGGATCGCGACACCAAGTCAATCGGGCCGCGTAAGCAGAAATGGTATGACGCTGACAAAGCGTGGTGCACAATGAAGCATTCTCTCCGCCGGACCATCGGCGCCGGCGCTGCAGCTCTAATTTTACTGGCGGCCGGCGCGCCGCTGGCGGGCGTCGCCGCGCAGGATGCCGGCCGGGCTCAGAAGGCGCGCACCAATGGCAGAACGGCGCCCCCGCCGCCTGCCGCCGCGCAGCCGCAAAAGTTGCCGCCGCGCGCGCCCTTCACCGCCACCGACCAAGCCGTCGCCACGGTGCCCGGCCTGCCTGACGCGCGATTTTGGGCCGATTCAGAAACCGATTTCGCCAAGGCGCTGCCGCCGCAGCGCGGCCCGTGGCTCATATTGTCGACCGGCGGCGCCGACGGCGCGTTCGGCGCCGGACTGCTCAATGGCCTGACCGCCGCCGGCAAGCGCCTCGATTATGCGGTCGTGACCGGCGTGAGCACCGGCGCGCTGATGGCGCCGTTCGTTTTCGCCGGTCCCCGCTATGATGCCGCGCTGGCGGCGGTCTATACCCACACCTCGGCCGCCGATATTTTCGAGGTCGGCGGCACCGGCGAAAGCTTTCTCGATACTTGGCCGTTGCGAGATTTGATCGGCAAGCAGATCACGCCGGCGCTGCTCACCGACATTGCCACCGCGCATCAGGCCGGCCGGCGGCTGTTCATCGTCACGACCAATCTCGACGCCGGGCGCTCGGTGGTCTGGAATATGGGCGCGATCGCGGTGCATTTCGCCGCGCATCCCACCGGCCCTGGCGGCGACGAAGCGATCAAGCTGTTCCGCAATATCCTTTTGGCTTCCGGCAGCGTTCCCGGCGCCTTCCCGCCGGTGCTGATCGATGTCGTCGGCAACGGCAAGCACTTTGCAGAAATGCATGCCGATGGCGGGGTCGGCGGACAATTCTTCGTGACGCCGCCGGCGCTGATGCAGAGCACCTCCAGCTACAAAATTCCGGCCGACGCGCTCTACATTATTGTCAACAGCGGCCTGGAGCCCGAATTCCAGGTGGTCGAGCGCAGTACGCCGACGATTCTGGCGCAAACGGTGTCGACCGCGATCAAAGCCGACTTGAGGGTTCTGCTCGACCGCGCCTATGTCGCGGCCAAAAACAGCGGCATCGGGTTCAATGTTGCCACCATTCCGCCAAGCTTCAACGTCCCCAGCCACGGCGCCTTCGATCCGGACTACATGAAAGCGTTATTCAATGTGGGCTATGATCACGGCAAAAGCGCCAGTCCCTTTGCCGCGGAGCCGCCGGCTTTTCCGGCTTCGCCGACAAATGGAATGAGCGATCCACAACCGGGAGCGAACAGATGAATAGGCTAGGCCTCGTGACGACGATCGCGGTGGGGGCATTGGCTGTCGCGTTGGCAGCACCGGCGCAAGCGGCGCAAAAGCAGCGCACGCAAGCCGCCTCGCGCGCCTATGACGGGCTGTGGAGCGTGTCCATACACACCGCCTATGGTCCTTGCGATGCCACCTATCGCTATCCGGCGCGGATCATCGGCGGCCGCGTGGTGCAGGCCGATAACGATTTCAGCTATCAGATTTCCGGCGCAGTGGTCGCGAGCGGCGCGATCGGTGTGACGCTATATCGTGCCGGCCAGAGTGCGACCGGCTACGGCCGGCTGCGCGGCTCTACCGGCTCCGGGCGTTGGAGCGCCGGCGGCAATATGTGCTACGGCACCTGGAGCGCGATGCGCCGCGCCGCAAACTGAAAGAAGCGGGCAGGATCAGCGAATCTGAGAACGACAACCTCGGCTTTTAACGCCGGCGCGCGTTTGTAATTCAACATCGCTGTATTCAACATCGCGCGCGCGGCTTTACCGATATGAATTGTTGTTCATGACTCGCTGCTGTTTCGCCAATCGCAAAATTTGATTCGTCGCAAATGGAATAAACACGGCGGCCGAGACCTCATGGCGTGGGGCGACATTTGTCTTTGGGAGACACCCCCATGCGTACTGGGAGAATGAGTACTGGGAGAATGGCTAAAGGAAAATTGGCTTGTCTCGCAGCGGCGATCGCAATCGGCGCTGCATTGTTTGCGGCTCCGGCGCAGGCGCGCCACTTTGGTGGCGGCGGCTGGCGCGGTCCGGCCATGCATAGCGCGGCTTTCCACGGTGCAGCTTTCCAAGGTGCAGCTTTCCACGGTGCGGCGGCTTGGCGTGGCGCGGCGTGGCACGGCCGGTTCTTTCCACATCGCCGCTTTGCGTTTTTCCACCGCCGCCACTTCGGACCGTTCTTCGGCCTCTATGCCGGCGGCTACTCGTCGTGCTGGTCCTGGGTGCCGACGCCGCTTGGCTGGCGTTCCGTCTGGGTTTGCGGCCCGTACGGGTACGGTTATTTCTGAGAGTGCTGGGCGAGCCGCGCGTCTGTAGCCCTTTCATCCTCCCCCACTAAAGTGGGGGAGGATGGCACGGCCGGCGCCGATCGCGTTAATCCTTCGGCGCTTTCTTTTTTCCACCGGCCTCGGGAAAAATCCACATCGCCACTATCATGAAAGCCGCCGTGGCCAGGACAATATTGCCGAATTCCGGGCGGACCGGCGAACCGCGCCAAAACGCCAGAACGATCGCGACGATCGCGACCGCGGCGGACACGTAGGCTTTGACGTCATTGGGCATGCGATTGCTGCTGCTTGACGGCGACGACGCCGGTACGCGATCTAATAATTGCCAACCGGCACGGTGGCGGCCTGATCCGGCGGTTTTGGCGTCCCGCGCAGGTTTTGCTTGAGGTGACGCGTGTCGTAGCCGTTGAACAAGTGGCCGATCACGCCGCGATTGAGATCAGATGTGCAGAACAGCCAATCGGCGATCGGGAATGTCAGGTTCATGTTCACTTCCATCATCAGCCGGGCGTTGTGATGCGCGGTGTGATGCCGGCGAAGCGTATTGACGAACGGGCAGTGACGCACGAACCAGTTTTCATCGACATGACAACAAAAGTGCATGAATTCGTAGATGAGATACATGCCGGTGGTTGCGCACATGAACAGCCATCCGACATTCGGCGTGGCGACCAGCCCGAGCGCGATCGCCGGCGGAATCGACATCAGAATGAAAACGACCAGCGCATAGGGCGGGAATACGGTGACACGCCAGTCCTTTGGATCGCGGAACCGCATTTCCTCATCGGTGAAAAACTGATGATGGTTCAGCGTGTGCCGCTCGTAGATCGCGCGCAGCCCTTTGATATTGACCGGCCGGTGCATGATGAAGCGATGCACCGCCCATTCGAAGATATTCGTGAACAGGAAAGTCAGCGGCAGGGTCAGCCATTCCACCGCGGTGACGTCGTGGATATGGGAGACGTAGATGTAGAACGCCGCGGCGCTCATCGCATAGATGATCAGGATGTGGAAATAGCCGTCGTACCAGCCGACAATCCGCGAGCGATATTCCTGACGGAACGCTTTTTGCCGATCGGTGATCATCGGGCTCTCCTGTAATCTTCACGCGGGTCTTGGCGGCAGCAGCAGCGCACTTCGTGCCGGGCAAGCATGACGCTTATGATTTCATATCTCTGATAGCGCGCTCAATTTCCGCTTCGGTCAGCATCCAGTCATTATCGAGATCGGCGATCACGCTCCTCATGAACGGCTCCGACAGCGCGATGGCGCGGTCCTTGTCGCCGAGATGATCGTAGAGAATGGCCAAAGCCAATTGCCGTGGGCTCGCGCCCTCGTAGGTCCACTCGAACCCCCATGTGGTGAATTGCTTGACCTCGTAATGTTCCGGCAGCCGACGACCGTCGACTGTGACCTTCAGACCGTCGATGTCGCGCGTTCCTTGATAGGTCTTCACGGCCGCCGGCAGGTGATGGATCCCGAAGCTCCAGAGCATGGTCCGACAAAGCCTACCCCGGACTTGATCCGGGGCGGATACCGGTTTTTAGCCCGTCTTGCGCGCCGCGACGTTGGCGTTCCACCACGGGCAGACATCGGCAGCGCGGACATAATTGCCGTCCATGACGTTGACCGGCTCGCGGCCGCCTGCCTGCGCGGTGCGGATGCGAAGCTGCCGCGCCTCGTCGCGGCCCTCGTCCGTGAGCCACATGCGGTCATGGCCCCAAAGGCTCGGACCTTCGACGCGCTCGTGCGGCGTCCAGTTGGCGGGCTCGATGCTGCGTCCGCCCCAACCGTATTCGACCAGAAATTGCGATGGTGAGTAAGAATAGAACGAGGTGACGTGATCGTTGACGTGGCGGCCGAGCGTGGTGCCGATCATGTCCGGCTTTTGCAGGGCCAGATCGTAGGCCTGTCCGACATCGTCAAGATAGCACAACTCCACCATCATGTGATGGATGCCGTTCTTGCCGGTGTCGATGAAAGCGAGGCTGTGGTGGCGCGGATTGATATGGAAAAAATAGGCCTTGAAAGGTTTGAGGATGTAATCGGTCGGCCTGAAATTGAGGATCTCGGTGTAGAACGGCACCACGTCGTCGAGCCGTTCGGCGGTGAGCACGGCATGACCCATGCCGAGCGGACCGGTGCGGAAGCCGGAAATCGAGCGCCCTGGCTTGAACGGATCACTGGCGACTTCGGCGCCGTGAAAAGCTTCCAGCCGATTGCCGATCGGATCGGAAAACACGATCAGGTCCTTGACGCGGCGCTCCTCGGCCAGCGCGCGCGAGCCCCGCGCCACCTTGACGCCGGACTTTTCCAGATGCGCGGCGAGCCCATCGAGCGCCGCTGCGTCGGCCACTTCCCAGCCGTAGAAGGACGGCCCTTCATCTTCGTCGGTGTGAACGATGATGCGCTGCTTGCGGTCGTCCATGCGCAGCGCCAGCGTGCCGCGGCTCTTATCGACAAGCTGCATGCCGAGGAAGCGGGCGCCATAAGCGGCCCAGTCCTCGAGGTGACGGGTGCTGATACCGACGTAACCAAGCGCGTTGAGAGTCATGGTTTATCCTCGCCGCATCTCGGCAAATCGCCGCAGCGCGGCAGTAACCCATTCCCATATCATATGGGACGCCGCCGATAAAACGGCGAGCGCGGATCGCGGTTTTTTCAGCGGCCAGTTGCTGGCGCGTTTGGCAATAGCCCGTTCGCCCGTTGCACGATCGTGCCGCCCTGATCGTCGGGCGAGGGCTCGACGCTGGCGGCAGGAACCCGGTTTGGCGACGATCCGGACTTGATATCCGGCGGCAAACTCGCCGGGTTGACCGGCGTGAACGCCGCGCCTTGCGCGGAGCGGCCGGTGAACGCCAACAGCCCTTCATTGGTCGAAACAATGTCTCCGGGCCGCAAAGTCGGGTCGCGCTTGACGTCGAATGAGGTGAGCCCAAACGCGTCTCTGCCGTTACAGGTGCAATTGGCCACCAGTTGCTTGCGGTACAAAAATGCAGTGTCGAGCGTGCCGTAGCGCTGGCCGTCCTGGGCGACGGCGGCGCCGATTTCGCTGCCGACGAAGACCTTGGTTTTGCTGTACGGACAAATCGCCCGGCAGGTCTCCGCCGGCGTGCCGTTGACGATTTGCTCCACCGGAAAATGCTGGCCGTCGCACAGCCGCACGCAGAACGCCACCGCATGACCGGTGCTGCCGCCGCCCTCGGTCACACTTTCCTGGCCTAGCGGCGCCGGCGCGATGCGGCCGATGCCGGGCGCGGGCGGCGCCGGATAATTTTCCTGCTGCGCCGGACGTTGCTGAAAGCCGCCGAACAGAAAATCAAAAAAGCCCTGGGCCGACGCCGGATGCGGCATTGCGATTACGGCGGCGACCGCGCCGCTGAGCACCGTCAGGCGCCAAGCGGCGTGACCCCCACGCGGAGTGCGATATCGCTCGATGACCATGCCGACGCTGACCCTCGGCTGCTAAAAGGCCTGCCAATATGTTGCGGAACATTACCCCGAATTGGGGCGTCATGCAGGCAAATTGCGATGGTCTTAGTCCGGCAACCGGCGCCCGGCCCCCTGGGTAGCTCCATCGGCCGCGCCAGGGTCAATTCAAGCTAGGCCCTCAATTCTTTGGGGACCTGGCCGCCGTTTTCGGCAAGCTTGATCATCACCTGCTTATGAAGCCAGACATTCATCGACGCCGAATCGTTCATGTCTCCGCTGTAATGCAGTTCCTGGGCAAGGTGTTTCCGCGCGGTGAGACTGCTGTCGAGATTGAGAAGCTTCATTAGATCGACAATCGATTTTTGCCAGTCGAGTTTTTCCCTGGATTGTGCGGCCAGCTTGTTCATAACCGCGGCAACGTCGACAGACGAGGTTTGAGTTGCCGAGGGTGACTCTTTTGCTGCCGAAGAGGTGGATGCAGAGGTGGATGCAGGGGTGGCTGCAGGTTTGGATTGCGGAGAACCACCGGCCGGAGCCGCCGGCGCGGACGAAGCCGAGTGGTGGAATATGGCCGAAACGATGTCACCGAGAACGCTCATTGTTGACTCCTGGGCTTCGGAAACGAATGGGCACGACGAGAGCTGTGGTGAAGTCAAGTCGCGGACCCGGCGCCAGGATCCGAGATGACACGCGCTGCAACGAGTCGATTCCAGATAAAGAGAACGATGATGGCGCCGACGGTTGCGCCGATGAACCCGGCTCCCTGATCGGGGCGGTACCAGCCGACCAGCTGGCCGAGAAACGTCGCCAGGAAGGCTCCGCCGACGCCAAGCACGGTGGTGAGAATGAAGCCCGATGGATTATTCGGCCCTGGTGAGAGAAGCCGCGCAATTATCCCCGCGACAAAACCGATCAGAATGATCCACACAATGCTCATGATTGCCTCCGGGCGCGGCGCGAATCCTTCGCGGAACTTGTATGACCGCGCTTGCCGTGCCAGTCGTTTTGCGTGGGCAACCTCGCCCGCGCTACGCGAAGATTACATAATGCGCGCAGCTTCCTGCTCAGTCGGCACCCGTCCGTCAGGTGTCAACTGATCGACCACGTCTGGCAGTTGCTGGCTCAGACCACTCAGAAGATCCTCGCGCGATAAGCCGGACATCGCCGACATTGTTTTGATGCGATCCGCCCCCAGCGCGTTCGCCAAGTCGCCTGGCGAAATCGACTTGTTGGGGCCGGAGCCAATCCATGATTGGGCAACATCGCCATGGCCGTTCTGCTGGAATTGCTTGAGCAGATCGTTCAAGCCGCCGCTCAACACGCTTCCGGCAGCCCCGCCCGCCAGCAGACCGCCCAAACCACCCTTGAGCAAATCACCGAGTCCGCCAGCTTCACTTTGCGAGGCGGTCGCGGCGCCGGGTTGCGTCCCGGGCTTGGTTAACGGAGAGCCTGGTTGTGCAGTGCTTGACTGACCCCCTGTAAAAGCCTTGATGGCCTTAAAAGCAATCAGCCCAAGCAACGCCATTGTCATTGGCGACAT
>JBQCCX010000392.1:0-5536 GCA_051961815.1 Xanthobacteraceae bacterium | reverse complement strand
CGCATTGGCCGATCACGCAAAGCGCAGCCGCCGCCGTGGCGCGCTCCGGTGCGCCGTCGCCGCTGCACAACAATTGTTCCGGCAAGCATGCCGGTTTTCTCGCTGTCGCGCGCGCGATCGGGGCCGATCCGGCGGATTACTGGCGGCCCGAGCATCCGGTGCAGCACCTCGTGCGCGGCGTCTTGGAGGATTTTACCGGCGCTTCATTGGGTGAAGCGTGCTGCGCGATCGATGGCTGTTCGGTGCCGACCTGGGCGGTGCCGCTGCATCGTCTCGCGCACGGTTTTGCCAAATTCGGCGCCGGTCACGGCATATCGGGCAAGCGAGCGCAGAGCGTGGCGCGGCTGCGGCAGGCTTGCGCGAAAGCGCCATGGTTCGTTGCCGGCACCGGACGCTTCTGCACCGAGATCATGCAGCTGTTCGGCGACCGCGTCTTTGTGAAGACCGGCGCCGAAGGCGTCTATTGCGCCACGCTGCCGCGACAAGGCCTCGGCATCGCGGTGAAATGCGACGATGGAGGAAGCCGCGCCGCGCAGGCGATGATCGCCGCCGTTATCGCGCGGTTTTTGCCGCTTGGCGCGAGCGAGCGTGCGGCGCTTGAGCGTTTCGTCGCGCCGGTGCAGCGCAATTGGAACGGGTTTGAAGTCGGACAGGTGCGGGTGACTGACGCGCTGCGATAGGCGATGGGATTGAACGCCGGCTCTCGGCGATCGACGCGATCAAAAGCTGTTCGCACGCGCTCACCAGCCGCGCAAGCAACGGCGCCTCGTACTTGGACGTTCGGCGTCGCGGCGCCGAACTGACCCAAGGTATGTGCACGAACTGCACCAGCGGCCGCCCGCGGCGGACGCTCCGCAACGCGCGCCAATAAGCATAGTTACAAAGGTATGTGCCCGCGTCGCGCGATAGACGCGCGGGCAGTGCGGATCGTTGGCGCAGCGCGGCTAGGAGGCGCGGGAAAGGCGCGTTGCCCGGCAACCCGCTTGCCGCTCCGGCATCAATCGCCCGGTCGTCGGGACAAGAACCGCGCGCGTCGGGAAAAAGGATCGAGCGTGCATTGCGGGCGCGGGTCTCGATGCAAATCTCTCGCCGGCGGCCGGCGAGCCCGAAGATCAAGAGCACGTCCGGCTGTTGCGCCAGGAGCTTTGGCAGATCGCGATCGACCGCGGCATAGGCGGTCGCGAAGATATGGCTGGTGATGTCTATTCCGGCGAGCGCCGGGCGCCGCCGCCGCGCCAGAGCCCTTGCCAAATGCCCGCTCGGATTTGATGGCGCGCCGGGGAATGGGCCGAAGCCTGCGATCACCACGCGCAATTTTTGCGTATGATCTTTGTCCGAAAACCGGTTCCCACTTTTCGGGATCATGCGCGCGCCAGCATCGCGGCGATTTTCTCCACCGCGGCCGATGGCGCCAGCCGGCCGGCGGTCACATCGGCCTCGATTTTCGGTAAGGCGGCTTTCACAGCGCGATCCGAGCGCAGGGGCTCGAATAGCCGTTCTTCCAGCATGGTCCACATCCATTTCACCTGCTGCTCGCCGCGGCGCCCGTTAAGCTCGCCGGATGCGGTGAGTCGCTGGCGATGATCAAGAATATGCGACCAGAGCGCTTCGATGCCGTCGCCGGTGAGCGCCGAGCAGGTGACGACCGGGGGCGACCAGTTCGGCGAGCGCGGGGAGAGGATGTGCAGCGCTGCGGCAAATTGCGAGGCGGCAAGCTTGGCGCGCGGCACATTGTCGGCGTCGGCCTTGTTGACAGCAATCATATCGGCGAGTTCGACGACGCCTTTCTTCAGCGCCTGCAGCTCGTCGCCTGCGCCAGGCAGCGCCAGCACCAGGAAGAAGTCGGTCATGTCAGCGACGGCGATTTCGGATTGGCCGACGCCGATCGTCTCGACCAGCACGACATCGTAACCGGCAGCTTCGCACAGCAGCATGGTCTCGCGCGTTCTGGCGGCGACGCCGCCGAGCGTGCCGGACGACGGCGAGGGGCGAATAAAGGCATTGGAGTCATTGGCAAGCCGCGCCATCCGCGTCTTGTCGGCCAGGATCGAACCTCCGGTGCGGCGCGAGGACGGATCGACCGCGAGCACGGCGACTTTGCGCGTCTGCGCGGTCAACATGCTGCCGAGTGCGTCGATCAAGGTCGATTTGCCTACACCGGGCGCACCGGTAATGCCGACCCGGATCGCCTGGCCGGTATGCGGCAAGACCGCCTGCATCAGCGCGGCGGCGGAGCGGCGATGATCGGGGCGCTTGCTCTCGATCAATGTGATCGCCCGCGACAGCACGGTGCGATCGCCGGCGCGGAGCCCGCGCGCCAGCCGTTCGATATCGGGAGTAGGCGGAGGAGCCATGGTTGGGGAGCGCAGTTTAGGGCACAATCGCGAAGGCGCGGGCCGGAAAGCCAAGGCCGTTTTTCACCTTCGGCCAAGTCACGACAATGACTGCACCGGTCGGCGGCACCTTGTCGAGATTGGCCATGACTTCGATCTGAAAATGGCCGTGCTGGAGAATGTAGGTCTCCGAATCCATTTTGTCGGTAGTGTCGGTGTCCATTGATTCATGGCCGGTCGCGGTGACGCCGCGTTGCTCGTAGAGATATTTGATCGTGGCAAAATCCCAGGCCGGAAACGGACTGCGTTTGAAGCGCTCCGGATTGGCATCCCAGTCCTTGGACATATCGGTCCGCAGCGCGGCGAATGCGCCTGCCGGCACGCGGCCATGCTGGCGCTCCCAGCTTTTGAGATCGTCGATCGAGAACGCATGATTGGGGTCTTTGTCGAGATATGGCGTGTCGTCGAGGACGACGAGGCGCAGGATCATTTGCTTGAGCGGAATTTGATCCATGGTGATGCCGTTCTCGGCGAAATGCGCGGGCGGATCGACATGCGTGCCGTATTGTCCGACCATTTCGTAGAAAGTGGCGCGGAAGCCGTCTTTGGCGATGGTGTAAGGCTCACGGGTCTTGGGATCGGCCGCAGCGGAAAATTTGGCTTGGCCGAAGCCGGACCAGACCGGCGTTTCGGTGCCGAAGGCGTGGGTCAGATCGACGAATGTTTTGGAGCTCATGACGCGGAATGCATGATCGAGTTCCGATTCTCGAGCTAATGCCGGCGCGATTGCGAGGCAAAGCACCCCAGCGAGCAGCATCGCCAGACGATGAACAGAATTCATTGCCCTTCTCCGTTTTCCGGCATTATCCGCGGGAAGCCTAGCGCGATCGGCGGGGCGACGGACCGACCCTGAAACGAAATATCGGGTTTTAGGTTCAAGCGCCGTCGGGCAGCGGAATGAATTCCGTCGTATCGCCGGGAACGATTGCGAAGCGGCCGGCCTTCCAGTCGGCTTTGGCTGCCTCGATGCGGTCTTGGCGCGAGGAGACGAAATTCCACCAGATGTGGCGTGGCCCGTCCATTGCGGCGCCTCCAACTAGAACGAAATGGGCGTCGGCGCGCGCTTTTACATCCACGCGATCGCCGGGCTTGAGCACCAGAAGCTGCTGCGGCGCATGGGGCTCGCCACCGATCTCGATCTCACCCGAAATCGCGTAGATCGCGCGCTCCTCATAATCGCTGCCGAGCGGCAGCACGCTGCCCGCTTTCAGCCGTATCTCGGCGAAAATCGTCTCCCACAGCGTGGCAACCGGCGAGCGCAAGCCGTGCATGGCGCCGGCGATGACGCGCAGCGTCAATCCGTTGTCGCGCGTTTGCGGAATATCGGTGGAGGGCGTATGCGCAAAAGCCGGCGCAGTTTCTTCGTTGTTCATTGGCAGCGCGACCCATAACTGCAAGCCGTGCAGCGGCTCGCCGCCGTCGCGATGATCGGGCGCCGTGCGCTCGGAATGGACAATGCCGCGTCCGGCTGTCATCCAATTCACCGCGCCGGGCCGGATCGGTATCGCGCTGCCGAGACTGTCGCGATGCACGATTTCGCCGTCGAACAAATAAGTGACGGTCGCCAGTCCGATATGCGGATGCGGCCGCACGTCGATGCCTTCACCGGCGCGAAAAACCGCCGGACCGAATTGATCGAAAAAGATGAACGGCCCGACCATGCGCGAGCGCGCCGACGGCAGCGCGCGGCGAACCTGCAATCCGCCGAGATCGACGGTGCGCGGCACGACGATTTGCGCGACCGCGTCGCTCGAGGGCGCGTCGCCGAATGTCGGATCCTTGGCGGGGAAGAAGCTCATGGCGCGATCACCAAGTGTGACGAGCACGTCACGCTACACCAATTGCAGGCTTGCGTCTGCCCGCCGGCTTCCGGCGTTTGGCTGTTTCGGCTCGTTCGACAAGCTCGGCGATAAAGCGAGGCTGGGCGAATGCCGCGACATGTATCTCCGGCGTCCAGTACTTGGTCTTGAAGCCGCCGGCTTTGCGATAACGCTGCGCGATCGTTTGGACGGAATGGCGGCGGATCCGCCTGTTGTCGCTCGCGATCCCCATTGCCATATGGCCGCCGACGTAAACCGGAATGGCGGCCACGTAGCAGCTCGCATCCGCGAACAGGCGGCGGAATTTGAGCATGGTCGAGGTGAGCTCGTTGTTCTGAAAAAACGGGACGCCGTTTTGCGTAACCAGCACGCCACCCGGCTTCATGCAGCGGCGGCAGCCCGCATAAAACTTTGCGCCGAACAGGATTTTTCCAGGGCCGATCGGATCGGTTGAATCCACGATGATGACATCGAAGCGGCGTGCGGTCGCGGCCACATATTTGGCGCCGTCGTCGATCACGGATTCGAAACGCCGATCGGCAAAGACCGGCTTGGTGAATTCGGGAAAATGTTCCTTGGCGAACGCGATCACCGCCGGATCGATCTCGACCTGGGTCAGTCGCTTCACGGTGCGGTGCTTGAGGACCTCCTCGGCGATGCCGCAATCGCCGCCGCCGATGATCAAGACATCCTCGGGCTTGCCATGGGCGAACAGCGGCACGTGCGACATCATTTCCTGATAGATGAACTCGTCCTTTTTCGAGATCTGCGTCGCACCGTCCAGCATCAGCATCTTGCCGAAGAAGCGATGCTCGAACAGGACCAGATGCTGGTGCGCGGTTTGCAGCTCGTAGAGCACCTTGTCGACTTCGAAGGTCATACGGAATCCGAGATCGTCGAACAGCGTCTCGGCAATCCAGCGTTTCCGGGTCGAATTGCTCGCCGGCTGGCTCTTTGATTTGGTCATGGCAAATCCCCACGGCGGGCCCAGGCTCAATGGTGGCTATGTTCGCTCGTGAACGCAAACCGCAGGTTTCGGGTGTTGACGCCTCGCAAAAACAAAGGCCGGGACGAAGCCCGGCCTCTGCCGTTCCGAAATTCTCGTCCGATCAGGGGGCTTGACCGCGGAGGATCTCATTGACGTCCACACGCTGGGCGGCGAAGGCTTCGCGCAGCACCGGAATGCAATTGTCCGGTTCGGCGGAGCCGCACATGAAGATATCGAGTGCCGCGTAGCCAGCTTCCGGCCAAGTATGGATCGAGATGTGGCTCTCCGCCAGGACGGCTACGCCAGACACGCCGCTCGGTTGAAAATGGTGCAGG
>JBQCCX010000391.1:0-2967 GCA_051961815.1 Xanthobacteraceae bacterium | reverse complement strand
GCACGAACGGCTCGGCGACAAAACTGTAATCGGAAGCGCTGCCGGCGCGCCAGGCGCCGCCATGGACGAAGATCGCCACTGGCGCGCCCCGCCCTGCTGCAGCGGTCGCCGCGGACGGCCGAAACACGTCGAGCCCTTCGGCCGGCGTCGGCCCATAGGCAAAGCGCAACGGCGTGCCGATGCGCTGACGCGCCGCCGCGCTGTTGACGACGCGCCGCTTGGTCAACTGATCACGGTTCGGCGCGTAGACAAGCTGGTCGTAAGCGTCATCGAGTTCGCGCTGGTCCATGTCGAGCCAGACGATCGGCCCCCTGATTCGTTGCGCCTCCTTCGGCGCGGCCGCTGCCGCGGTCGGTGCATTCATTGTGTTTCCTTTCCTTCATCGGCGAGGCCGTACACCGTTTGCTCGGCGGAAAATCCGGCGACGGCAAAACGGCCGACCGGCTGCAAGCTGTCGGGGCCGCAATGATCGACGAAATCCTCCGAGGCGAGGATGGTGCGGCCAAGCCGCCCGGCAAGCTTCTCCAGCCGGGCGGCCAAGTTTACCGCCGGGCCGATGGTCGTGAAATCCAGCCGGTTGCCGCTGCCGATATTGCCGAACAGCACGTCACCGACATGCAACGCCAGGCCGAAACGCAGCGCCGGGCCGTCTTCGGCCTCATTGAGCGCGGCAATATTCTCGCGGGCCGTTTTGCCGGCGGTGAGTGCGGCAGCGCAGATCGTCTCGAAATCGCGTTCCGCGCCGATCGGAAAAATCGCCAGCAAGCCATCGCCCATATATTTGAGCACTTCGCCGCCATGTTCGTGAATCGCCGGTACCTGGCAGTCGAAATAGCGGTTGAGCAGATCGACCAATTGCTGCGGCGGCAGCGTGTCGGCAAGCGTGGTGAAGCCGCGCATGTCGGACAGCCAGATCGCGGCATGGATCGTTTCGGTATCGCCGCGACGAATGTGCCCGGCAAGAACGCGTTCGCCCGCGTTCTTGCCGAGATAGGTGGTGAGCAGGTTGCCGGCGACACGATACCAAGCGCGGATTTCGCCGATCCGCGCCAGCGGCGGAATCACCCGCTCGATCGCCTCGATCTCGGCGTCGGTAAAGCCGCCGGGCTGCCGCGTCGCCCAGGACGAGAAATGCACCTCGCCGTTTGAGAAATGCAGCGGCGCCACGAAATAGTCGGTGACACCTTCGGCGCGCAAATCGTGCAGCACCGGGTAATCGATCACGCAGTCCGGATCGGCAAGCCGGCGCCGCAGCGGCTCGCCGGTATTGGCCACATGCATCATCGGACTTTCGAGAAAGGATCGCCGCTCGAGCAGTTCGAAGCTGCCGTCGGTGACCTCGGTGCCGGTCTCCGGATGCCACCGGAAACGGCGTCCGACGATCTCCGGATGCAGGGTGCGCACGAACACCGTCACCCGCCACAATGGCACTCCGGCAGCGGTCATGCGCTCGCACAGTTCGGTCAAGACTTCATGCGACAGCGGCGCATTGCGCGCGCCGTGGACGAGCCACTCGACGACCGGATGCAGAGAAAGTGCAGGAGGCTTCACCGCCTCACCCCAGGTTCAAATCCTTGAAGAAGTCGTTGCCCTTGTCGTCGATGACGATGAAGGCTGGGAAATCGACCACTTCGATGCGCCAGATCGCTTCCATGCCGAGCTCGGGATACTCCACAACTTCGACTTTCTTGATGCAATGTTCCGCAAGGTTCGCCGCCGCGCCACCGATGGAGGCGAGATAGAAGCCGCCGTGCTTCTTGCAAGCCTCGCGCACCGCCGGCGAGCGGTTGCCTTTGGCGAGCGACACCATGGAGCCGCCGGCGGCCTGGAAATCGTCGACGAAGGAATCCATCCGCCCGGCAGTGGTCGGCCCGAACGAGCCCGACGCGTAACCGGCCGGCGTCTTGGCCGGGCCGGCGTAATAGATCGGATGGTTCTTGAAATAATCGGGCAGGCCTTGGCCGCGCTCGATCCGCTCGCGCAGCTTGGCGTGCGCGAGGTCGCGCGCCACGACCATCGGCCCGGTGAGCGACAGCCGCGTCTTGATCGGATGTTTGCTTAGCTGCGCCAGAATCTCTTTCATCGGCCGGGTCAGGTCGATCTTGACCACTTGGCCGCCAAGGGCTTGGCCGCCGAGCGACGCCGCATCGACGTCCGGCAGATATTTTGCCGGATTGTGTTCGAGCTCTTCCAGGAATACGCCGTCCCTGGTGATCTTGCCGAGCGCCTGGCGGTCAGCCGAGCACGACACGCCGAGGCCGATCGGCAATGACGCGCCGTGGCGCGGCAGCCGGATGACGCGCACGTCGTGACAGAAATATTTGCCGCCGAACTGCGCGCCGACGCCGAGCGATTGCGTCATCTTCTGGATTTCGCGCTCCATGTCCCTGTCGCGAAAGGCGTGGCCGTCCTCGGAGCCGCGATCCGGCAGCGCGTCGTAATATTTGCAGGAGGCGAGCTTGACCGTCTTCATTGTCAATTCGGCGGAGGTGCCGCCGATGACGATGGCGAGATGGTACGGCGGGCACGCGGCGGTGCCGAGCGTGAGCACTTTTTCTTTCAGGAAAACGAGCAGCCGCTCGCGGGTAAGGATCGACGGCGTCGCCTGGAACAGAAAGGCTTTGTTCGCCGAGCCGCCGCCTTTGGCGATGAACAAAAACTTGTATTCGGCGTCGGCGTAATTTTCCGCATAGATTTCGACCTGCGCCGGCATGTTGGAACGGGTGTTCTTCTCCTCGAACATCGACAGCGGCGCGAGCTGCGAATAGCGCAAATTGCGTTTGAGATAGGCGTCGCGCGCGCCTTCGGCGAGCGCCGCCTCGTCATCGCCGCTGCTCCAGACGAGGCGCCCCTTCCTGCCCATGATGATCGCGGTGCCGGTGTCCTGACACATCGGCAGTACGCCGCCGGCGGAGATGTTGGCGTTCTTGAGAAATTCGAAGGCGACAAACTTATCGTTGTTCGACG
>JBQCCX010000390.1:0-18533 GCA_051961815.1 Xanthobacteraceae bacterium | reverse complement strand
GAAACATTTCGACCGAGTTCGGCGCCAGCATGCCGACTCGCTGCCGCTCGAGGTTCTCGCGGACGTGATCGGGAATCGGCACGATGTCGTAGCGCGGCACCATCAGCGACTTGCCGGTGCGCGCCCGATGGGCGCGGCCGTCCTCGAGCATCTTTGTAAACCTCGACCAAGCCTCCGGCGTGCGGTGCTGGCCGCGAAATTTCCGTTCACCATGGCCCCAGCCGCCGTTCGAGATCACGGCCGCAAGGCGCGGATTCGTCCCGCCGGCATAAACGGCGACGGCGCCGCCGAAGCTCGAACCGATCGCGCCGATGCGCTGCGGATCGACGGCGGGATGGGAGGCGAGAAAATCGAGCGCGTTGCCGAGATCTTCCACCTGTTCCAGGCAGATCACGCGGCCGAATTCGCCCTCGCTCTTGCCGCAACCGCGCATGTCAAAGCGCAGCGTGACATAGCCGAACTGGTTGAGTACGCGCGTCGGCGCCAGAACGTTCGAACTTTCCGAATTGGAGCCGAAGCCATGCAGCACCAGAAATGCAGCGCGGCGTTCGGAGCCTTGCACGCCGTCGGGAACGCCGATCACCCCGTGCAGACGCAAGCCTGCGGAATCAAAGCCGACCACCTGTTCTTTCACGCTGCCTCCCCTGGCGCTTGGCCCGCGGCACTGTAGCGATTTGGCTTGGCAACGGAAGGGGATGCGGGCTGGCGGAAGGCCGAGAGTTTTTCAGCGCAGCGGCGAGCGGACCAGTGAATCGGATTGGGCGCTGCGGTTCGGCCAACGTTCATGGGTCAGCGGCACGACAAATTTTACATTCAACCCCTTGCGCGAATACGAATAGGCGACTTCGCCATTGAGCTGGCGCCGGATCACAAGATCGATCAGCCGCATACCGAAGCCAAGCTTGCGCGGACGGCGCGACGGCGGGCCATTTTTCTCGACCCAATCCAGGATGAGCGTCATGCCGGATTGGCCGCGGCTCACCGACCAGCGCAGCTCGAGTTGGCCCTTTGGCCGCGACAAGCTGCCATGCTTGCTGGCATTGGCGGCCAACTCGTGCAGCGCAGCGCTCAAGTGGAAGACCGGGTCAGGCTCGAGATCGAAATTGGGTCCCTCGAACGCCACCCGATCGATATAGGCGCCCAACACGACATAAAGCAGCTCCATAATCGGAATCGATTTCCAGCCGCCTTCGGTGATCAGGCGATGAGCATTGGCCATAGCGAGCACGCGGGCCTGATATTTGCTGGTGAGATCGGGAATGCCTTTCGAGGTCCGCGCCGTCTGCGAGAACAAGGCCAACAGCTGCGAAAACAGATTGCCGGAGCGATGCCGCATATCGCGGATCATCAATTCATGGCGCTGTTCGAGCTGGCGACGCTGAATAGCTCCGGCCAAAAGATTGCCGATCGCAGCCAGAAACGAGATCTCCTGGGGTCGAAATCGCCGTTTTTTGCCAGTGCAGACACCAAGGATGCCATAGGCGCGCCCATCGCGGCCGGCGATGCTCACCATCAGGCCAGACTTGCAATTGTGGTCCTTCACATAGCTCGGCACCTCGAATCGCGTCTCGGCATCGAAATCTTCGATGATGATGGGAGCCGCTGAGTCGAAGATGGCGCGCGCAAGGCTGTTCGGCGCAGTGGTGGTCAGGATCGATCCGACCAGATCGGATTTCCAGCCATACCCGGCCCGCAGCAACAGCTCAGTTTCGCCGGGCAACAATTCCAGGATCTTGACGAAATCGACGTTCAGCGTCAGCGCGATCGTGCTGACCGCGTCATTCAACAATCGTTCCAGATCCGGCTCGACCAAGGCGCGCTCGCCAAATTGGGCGAGGGCTTCCTGTTGTTTGACCCGGCTGCGCAGCTCAGTTTCGAGATTGGCGCGTTCGGTCACGTTGTAGCACAAGCCGATGACGCGTCTGGCGCCGCCGCTCTCGACGAAAACCGTGCCGCTAGTCGCTATCCAGCGTTCGTCGGAATTCGCTGCGTGCGCGACGCGATATCGGGTGCGGAAGCCGCTGTGTTTGCGCACGGCTTCTTGCAAAGCCGCAGCAACAGTGGCGCGATCCTCCTCATTGATGCAGCCGAGAAATCCGGCATAGCTGCCGTCAAAAACATCCGGACCCAGGCCGTGCAGCGCGGCAAGATTGCTTGACCAGTGCACGGCGTCGGTGGCGAGGTCCCACGACCAGACGCCGAGCTGCGCAGCCTCGAGCGCCTCGTGAAACGTCGTAGAATCTGGAAAGAATTCTATCGCCTCGTCTTGCGCGTGATCTTGCGCCGGCCGACGTTCCGAACGCGATCGGGGCTGCTTGTTAAACCCGGGCCTGTCCATGCCGCCAACGTCTCGCTTCCGGCCCCTCCGAAATAGATCGTTATTTACGGCATCATTGAAAAGGGCCAGCGCCGGTTAACGGCGCGGCCCCTTGCTGCGCGCGGTGCCGAGGCTTTGAGCAGCCGCGCCGATCAATAAAGCCCGGACGGTCCGTTTCTCGTTGAAACAACGCCGGCTGATTGCGCCGGTTGCACCGGAATTTGCGCCGACATCCGGCTATTCGCTGGCGCGTCCTGCAGCACAATGCGCTTGTCGTCATCCAGCGCTACCCGCCGCTGGTCGTTGGCGAGGACCACCACCTTGGTTCCGACGCCGACCCGACTGTACAGGTCGATGATGTCGGCGTTCTGCAGCCTGATGCATCCGCTCGAAACGCGCTTGCCGATCGAGGTCGGATCATTGGTGCCGTGAATGCGATATTCGGTGTTGCCGAGATACAGCGCCCGCGCTCCCAAAGGATTTCCGGGACCGCCGCCGACCCAGCGCGGCAAATAGGGCTGACGCGCGACCATCTGCGCGGGCGGAATCCAGTCTGGCCATTCGGCCTTGCGAACGATCGTCTCGGTGCCGGACCAGGTGAACCCCTGACGTCCCACGCCGATGCCATAGCGCATCGCCATGCCGCGGCCGAGCGTCAGGTAAAGGAACGTGTGCGCGGTATCGATGATGACAGTGCCGGGCGCTTCGTTGGTTGGATATGCCACCATTTGCCGGCGAAGCTGCGCCGGCAGCTGCTCCAATCCGGCCTCGTCGTCCTGCTGCTGCGGCGCGTATTGCGGCAGCGGCGGATCGAAGCGAAATGCCGGAGCGAATGAAAGCGCCTGCGCGAATCCCGGGCCGGCGGAGATCGCGACGATCGCAATAGTTGCGATCGCCCGACCAAGGCGCGCACGAAAAAAAATTGCACGGCTGAATGCTGACACAACTCACCTCCCGTGCTGAATGCCGAATCTGCTTTCATCAACCAATGAAGGGAACCGAAAGTTCCGCTTCGGTATCAAACAAAACAAACGGACATGACAGCTGGAAAAAGAAACAGAACAAACAAACAAATAATGCGGCCGCCGCCCGCGCCGCATCGGTCGCATTCTAATTTTATTTATCGAAAATCATTACCGACGCGAAAAAACCCTGCAAGCCACGGTGTCAGGGGGCCACGATAGCCCGCGCCGGCAGATCAATTGACATGCTTGGTCAAGTCATGCAGCGGCCCAGAATATGCGCCAATCGGGGTGACGAGATCGGGGAAAACGCGCCTTCGCATCCGACCGGTATTTTCGCTGGCTTCGCGGATTGCTCCTGCGTGCTCAGGCCACCCCGCAGCGCGCTCGGAGCCTTGAACGCGGGCAGGCGGTCGCCCTTAAACTGCCGATTGACGGAAAAGCTCGGCGCCTTCGCGGCGATGCCCGCGCCAACGGTAGGATCGGCGATGAACGGGATGAGCCCGACAAAGAACACCGCAAGCGCCGTTATTCCCAGCGCGCCCGCGATGCGAAAGGACAGCTTCGCCATCGGATTTCTCCGCAGCACTGATGCGACCACCCCTGCGATCGATCAGGCACACGAAAAGCCCCCGAGCTGACCACAACACCGCATGCTTAACGCCCGTCGCCCCGTCCGGTTCCATGACTGCCGGTCACCGACTCGTGATATCGGCCCGTCCGACATCGCACCGCGATTACGCTTCTGCGACCCGTGGCTGGGGGAGGAACAAAGATGGCGCGCGACACTTGTCATGGGCGGACGGCCATCCTTTCCCCCTCCCCCCGTGCTTGGCCGTTCAACGTTGGGCGCAGTCGATATGCCGATCGGCTGCGCCCTAACTTTTTCTCCAAGGCCTTTTTCTCCAAGTCCTTTTTCTCCAAGTCGGATTTTCTTTGCAGCCGACGGCATCGCCGCGGCGAAGCGTCATGCAAACGCAAAACTATACTGAACTGCGCGCCCGCGCGGGGCGCGCCCAGATCGGGATACGAAGCGTCAGTGATCTAGAGCGTCGCACTAGCGCTAAAGTGTTGCCTGGCGCTCGCTCGGCTTACGTTCGCGCTGGCGGGCTTTACGGCCGAAAAACAACGCTTGGCTGACAACGGCCGAGACCACGGCGACTTGGAAAGGCTTTGCGATCAGGAAAGCCGGCTCAGGCCGCTGACCCGTCAAAAAGCGCTCCGGATAGGCGGTGATGAAGATCACCGGGACTTCGAACGAGCCAAGGAGTTCGTTGACGGCATCCAGTCCCGAACTGCCGTCGGCGAGCTGAATATCAGCGAGAATAAGCCCGGGACGCTTCTGCTTTGCCAAAGCCAGCGCCTCGTTGTGAGTGCGCGCAATGCCGATCACGTTGTGGCCGAGGCTTTCGACCAACGCCTCGATATCCATGGCAATGAACGTCTCGTCCTCAATGATGAGGACGTCGGTCGCGATTTCGGCCGCCAGCTCGCGGCCGGATTCCTCGACCAAGCCGCGAAGCGTCTGCAGGTCGCAATCGAGAACCTCTGCGGCATCGTCTTCCGAGAAGCCCTCCAATGCCACCAGCAGGAAAGCCTGTCGCGGCCGCGGGGTTATTTGGGTCAAGTGCTGTTCGGGCGGCAACACGACGTCGCCGGCTTCGGCCTTGTCGTTAACAGCGACCGAATTCCAGATTTTCGTAAATAGCCGATACAGCCCAACCCGCGGATTGGAGCTCGATTCCAGCACCTGGGGGCTGGCGATCAGCGATTCCACCGTGGCGACAACGTAAGCATCGCCAGAGGCTTGGCTGCCGGTCAAAGCCCGGGCATAGCGGCGGAGCGACGGCAGATGCTGGAGTACGGCTTGCGAGGTCGACACGGACACCCTCCCCTTCCATAGTGCGCTGAGGTTATTGGCAAAAACCTCGCAACGCAAAAAAAGTTCCCGTCGGGCTTGCCGCAGCGGAACTCCGGTGCCTGTCAGGGCGTTAGCGCACGTTAAGTTGGGGGCTTTGAGAGTGATGGCAATGGGCGAACGGGGGAAAGATGACGCGATGAAGCACCGCAAGACCAATCTAGAGCCGGTTGCGGAGAAGCCGGAGAACCAAGACCCGATGGCCAGGTCAGCCCCCACGACGACGCACAAGGAAGCCCGCCTGGGTCGGGAGGTTCAAGCCCGTATCGGGCAGCAACTTCGCGCCATGTACAACGATGTGGTCAATCAGGGCGTGCCGCAGCATCTCGCCGATCTCGTTCGTCGCCTAAGCGATCAAGACCAGGACTGAAGGTGGACAGAGCATGAAGCTCGATCCTGCGATTCGGGACCAAGTCCTAGCAACGGTGCCAAGTTTGCGCGCATTCGCGATTTCGCTGTGCGGCAATATCGACCGTGCCGATGACCTGGTGCAGGAAACCCTGCTGCGGGCGCTGGCGCATATCGATTCGTTCGAGCCCGGCACCAATATGCCGGCTTGGTTGTTCACGATCCTGCGCAACCTGTTCCGGTCCGAGTATCGCAAGCGTCGCCGCGAGGTCGAGGATGCCGAGGGCCGCTATGCCGAAACCTTAAAATCGCATCCCGAACAGACCGGACGCGTCGAGTTTGAGGAATTCCGCGCCGCGCTGGCCAAGCTGCCGGCGGATCAGCGCGAGGCCCTTATTCTGGTCGGCGCTTCGGGATTTTCCTATGATGATGCGGCAGCGATTTGCGGTTGCGCTGTTGGCACCATCAAGAGCCGCGTCAATCGGGCGCGGACCCGGCTGGCGGATCTTCTCGCCATCGACAGCGTCGACGATTTCGGCCCTGACCGCGCCACCCGTGCGGTCCTTGCCGGCGGCGGCCGCAACTGACCCCGCAAAGCTTTCATCGCTAATCCGATCAAATTATCGTGGTGCCTTCGACGATGGCATCACGCTGGCGCCGGCGGCCGACCGCGAACTGCGGCCCGCAACTCCCGCTATTTGAACTCGACGATCGGGCGTGCGCCGGTTTTTGGATCCGGCGGCCCATCCGGATCACTTCGTCTCCGCCTCGTATACGCCCTCCCAATCCGGGCCGGGCGGATCCGCGCGGTAGAGCTCTATGCGCTCCTCATACATGTCATAGAGGCCGGAGAGCTCGAAGCCATTGGCAAATTTCCGGCAGCGGGCGATCAGCTCTACGGCTTCATCCCACCGCTGGTTGCGGAAACGCCCCAACATCTGTGCGTTGACGTCGCGCAGCTCCTTGCAGCGCGGGTCGGCTTCGACTTCCGAGGGGCCGAGCACGGTGAACACGGCTTCGGGCTGCTTCTTGCCTTTGACCATGATCAAATCGATTTCCATCACGGCGAATTTTTGCTTGGCGCCTTCGGCGGTGCGCGAGCCGATGACGACGGGAATGCGGTAGTCCTTGGTCCGGGCTTCGAGCCGCGATGCCAGGTTCACCGTGTCGCCCAGCACCGAATAATTGAAGCGAAAATCGGACCCCATATTGCCGACCACGCAAGGGCCGGTATTGAGCCCGATGCCGATGCGCAGCGGCATATACACGCCGCCATTCGCTTCGGCCTCGCGCTTGAGCTCGCCATTGAGCGTTTCGGCGCGCGTCAGCATTTCCAACGCCGCCTCGCAGGCATTCGCCTCCTGCTGCTCGTCGTCGACCGGGGCATTCCAAAACGCCATGATGGCGTCGCCGATATATTTATCGATTGTGCCCCGGCGCTCGATGATGGCGTTGGTCAGCGGAGTGAGAAACCGGTTCATCAGGCGGGTCAAGCCTTGCGGATCGTCCTTGTAGTGTTCGGAAATCGTCGTGAACCCGCGCACATCGCTGAACAATATGGTCATGCGGCGCTCTTCGCCGCCGAGCACCAGTTTCTCGGGTGAGCGTGCCAGCTGTTCCACCATATGCGGCGAAAGGTAATAGCCAAACGCTGAGCGAATTTGTCGGCGCTGCTTCTGCTCGCGGAAGTAATTCACAAATGTGAGCACGAGATAGATCAGCCAGCTCGAAATCAGGGGATAGGTGAAGTCGATGAGCAGGTTGTGCTCGACGAACAGATAGAGTGACAACCCGATCAGGCCGGCGATCAAACAGCCACCGAGCACAATGACGATGCTGGCCGGCAGCATCGGCGCAGCGACGATGATCGCAAGTCCGAACAAGACGGCGAGCGCCAGCTCGGCGCCGATAGCATAATTCGGATTTACCAGGCTCGAGTTGCTCAGCACGCTTTCCAGGATTTGCGCGTGCACCTCGACGCCCGGAATTGCCGCGTCAAGCGGCGTGGTCTTCAGATCGAGCAGCCCGATCGCCGAAGTCCCGATCAGAACGAGCTTCCCGGCCAATCGATCCGCCGGCACATTGCCTTGCAATACGTCCTTGGCCGAAACGTAGCGTTCCGGATCGTGGCGGTTGAAATGCACCCAGAATTGGCCGTTGCGATCGGTCGGCACCTCCAGGCCGGGCACCGCGACCGACCGGACGCCGGCCTGGTCGACGCGAACCAGGATTGCGCTCGATCCGGTGACGACCCGCAGCATTTCCATACTCAAGGACGGCACCAGATTGCCCTGCGCCGTCATGATCACCGGCACTCGCCGAATAATGCCGTCGCTTTCCGGATTGATCGAGAAAAGCCCGCGGCCCGCAGCCGCCTGCTCGATCACCGGCACGTTGCGCAACAGCCCGGCAAAGGTCACCAGATAGGGGCGTGCATCAGGTCCACGAACGGCAAAACCGGTCTGCAGCGCAGCGTCAGCTGAGGTCTTCGCTTCCGGTGCGGCCGCGCCCGCCTGGCCCACGACCACCCGCGAATGTTTTATCGCTTCGGCCAGCGCATCGTCATTACTCGGCAAGCGGTCCAGCTTCGCCCGGGTCTCGGCATCGATCCCGCGAAAGCTTTGTTCCGCGATCGCCGGCGACATGCGATCAGGTTCCGGAAAGATGATGTCGAACCCGATCGCAACGGCGCCTAACTGCGTGATCTGGGTGACGAGGTCGCCGATCGTGGTCCGCGGCCACGGCCATTGCCCGATCGCTTTCAGGCTGGCCTCGTCGATGTCAACGATGACGACCGGTCGGATCTCTTGCGGCCGAGGCCGCAGGACCTGAAAAAAATCGAAGGTGCGGGCGCGCAATTCCTGCAACGGCCGTGGGTCGGCCAGCCGCAGCGGCACCAGCGCGAACAGCAAAAGGATGCAGACCGCGCGCGCCAAGCCGACTTGTTGCGCGCGACGGATTAGGCTGTTCATCGCTGCCGGTTCCCCATGATGCTCGTCATTTTATCCTGCCGCGCGCCGCAGGGGGAGCATCACACTGTTAGATTTTGGCCGGGCGGCCTGGGCCGAATCTCGTTCGGCGCGGGAGAATTGTTATTTCTCGCGGAACGCGTGCATCAATTGATCGTGCAACGGCTTTAGAAGGTAAGACATCATCGTGCGCTCGCCGGTCTCGATAAAAGCCTCGACTGGCATGCCAGGGGTCAATCGCACATCGCCGAGACGTTTGATTTCCTGGGTCGGCATCGCGATCCGCACCAGATAGTAACTCTGCCCGGTCCGCTGGTCGGTTGAAGTGTCGGCGGCAATGCGCGAGACCGTGCCGTTGATTTCGGGAGTCGTGCGCATGTTAAACGAGCTGAATCGCAGCACGACGGATTGTCCGAACTGGACCTGGTCGATGTCCTTTGGATCGACCTTGACTTCGACGGTCAAGTTATCGCTCTCCGGCACGATGATCATGATCGGATCGCCGGCGGCGATTACACCGCCAACGGTGTTGGCAGTGGATTGAAACACGATGCCGTTTTGCGGCGCCCGGATGTCGGTGCGCTTGAGCTGATCCTCCGCGGTCACCTTGCGCTCGACATATTCGCCAATCTTGCTGTCGGTTTCGCGCAACTCCTTGGCGACGTCGCTGGACAGATCCTGATCGACTTGAATGATCTGTAGCTGGATTTCGGCGATCTTGCCTTTGACCTCGGCCGCCTGCGCGATGATTTGACCGCGCTCACCTTCGAGACGCGCTTCATCGCGCTGCAGCGAGGTCAGCCGATTGAGCTGGACCAGATTTTTCTGCCACAGGTCGCGCACGCCCTGCAGTTCCTGCTCGGTCAGCGCGATTCCTTTGTCCTTGGCCGATTGTTGCGCCGCCAGCCCGGAGATCTGCTGTTGCAATTGGGTGATGCGTTCCTGCAGCTGCCGTTTTTGGCCGAGGCGATCCTGGTGGCGCAAATCGAACAATTTGCGCTCGCTTGCCAGCTCCTCCTTGACTTCGGGCTCGCTCTGCCGGTTCGCGAGCTCCGGTGGTACCGCCATGGTATCCGCTCCGTCGCGCTCGGCGGCGAGCCGCGCCTTGCGGGCATAGAGGTCAATGAGGCCCTTGTTGACGATGGCCAGATTGGCGCGGGTTACGGTCTCGTCGAGGCGGATGAGAACATCGCCGGCTTTGACATGATCACCGTCGCGCACGAACAATTCGCCGACCACCCCGCCGGTCGGGTGCTGCACTTTCTTGACGTTGCTATCGACGACGATCGAGCCCTGCGCGATCAGTGCGCCGGAGATCTGGGCGGTCGAGGCCCAGCCACCCAATCCGATCACCAGCACAGCGACCAAAATAGATCCGGCGAGAATATGCCGCCGGATGGATTCACTGGCGCCGCTGGTCGGGCCGATCTCACCAAGGCCCACGGCGGCAGCGACGGTCCTGGCTTTGGCGGTCGCCGCGCCGACGGCGCGATAAAGGTCGGCGGTCAGTCTTCCGATCAACCTGCGCCTCCCTGTTCGGCAACCTTGAGCGAGCGCGGCGCGGCGGCGGTTTGGGTCACCCGGCTGAGAATTTCCTCTTTCGGGCCGAATTGTTGCTGTCGGCCCTTCGCCATCACCAGGATGTAGTCGACGCCGGCGATGGCACTCGGCCGGTGCGCGATAACCACCGTGATGGCGCCGCGGGCGCGCAGTCCGAGAATGGCGCGGGTCAGCGCCTCGTCGCCCTCGGCATCAAGGTTCGAATTGGGCTCGTCAAGCACGACCAGAAAAGGATCACGGTAAAGCGCGCGCGCGAGTGCGACCCGCTGCGCCTGTCCAGCCGAGAGCGCGCCGCCGTGATCGCCGATGATGGTGTCATAACCATCGGGCAGGTTGATGATGAGATCGTGAACGCCGGCCGCCTGTGCTGCGGCGATCACGGCGTCCGGATCCGGCGGATCCTCGAAGCGGGAGATATTTTGCGCCACCGTGCCGTTAAACAATTCGACGTCTTGCGGCACATAGCCGATATGCTGCCCGAGCGCTTCGGACGACCATTGATCGAGGGTTGCACCATCGAGCCGCACGGTGCCACGCAGGGGTCGCCAGACTCCAACCAGCATTCGCGCCAGCGACGACTTGCCCGACGCCGTCGGCCCGATCACGCCCAAAGCCTTGCCGGCCGCAAGCGTGAAGTTGACGTCCTGACAGACCACCTTCTGCACGCCGGGCGGCGCCACCGTGCCGTTCTGAACGACCAATGACCGCGCCGGCGGCTTCAACGGCATCGGATCGGATTTGGGCGGCAAATGCGCGAGCAATCTGGACAAGCGCTGCCAGCTTTGTCGCGCGGCGACAAAACCGCGCCAATTGGCGATCGCGAGATCGACCGGGGCGAGCGCCCGCCCGCCCAAAATCGAGCCGGCGATAATGATGCCGGGCGTCGACTGCTGGTTGATCACCAGCCAGGCGCCAACAGCAAGGATCGCCGACTGCAGCAACAGGCGCAGAACTTTCGAGGTAGCGCCGAGCCCGCCGCCGACATCGCTGGCCCGGCCGCTGGTCATGACGAAATTTCGATTAAGCTCGTGCCAATGCTTGGCGATGCGGCCGACCATACCCATTGCCGTGATCGCTTCGGCATTGCGCCGGCTCGCTTCGAGCAGCGCATTGCGCGCCACGGCGAATTGCGCGGCGCTGCGGGTCGGATGGCGCGTCTTGATCTCCGTCACGATGGTCAAGGTAATGAGAATGATGGCGCCGAGCAGCGCGGTCAGACCGATAAGCGTATGAAACAAAAAACAAATGGCAAGATAGACCGGCATCCAGGGCAGATCAAAGAACGCCACTGGCCCGCTTCCGGAAAGAAAGCCGCGCACGCTGTCCAAGTCGCGGATCGGCTGCGTGCCCTCGCTTTTGCCGCCGATCTTTAGCGGCAGGCGCACAATCGCGTCATAGACGCGGCCGCTCATCGACTCGTCGAGGCTATGGCCGACCCGCACCAGGATGCGGCTTCTGATGGTGTCGATCATACCTTGCGCGGCATACAGGCCGGCGACCAAAAACAGCAACGCCACCAGGGTCGGCACGCTTCGGCTCGGTAAAATCCGGTCGTAAACTTCGAGCATGAACAGCGCGCCGGTGAGCATGAGAAGATTGCTCATGCCACTGAAGACCGCGGTGGCAACGAAGGCGCGCCGACACGCGCCCAGCGCGGCGGCAAGTTCAGAACTGGCAGGCTGTTGCTGCGCCGGACCGGGGGCAGAATTCATCGAGACTGCGCACCATTGTTGCGGACGCGACACTACGCTCGGGCTGCAAAGACCGGCGGTTGGCCATCCTGGCTCGTCGCGGGCCGTACGCCCAAGGGACGATAATGGACGGAATATACCCGATTTACACGAAAATTGGGCGGGGTCACGCCCATTAGTTAATTAATATGCGCGCAAGCTCGCCTTTGCCGCAGGCGCGCAGCGCCGCAAGCGCGCGGACCGAGAACCGCCAAGGGACTGCAACTTAAGGATTTATTCCTAAAACTCGGCGTCAACAAACAGACAATCAGCGACCGGCTTCCGCCGGCAGCGGCTATACCGCCAGTTCAGAAAGTCGAAACCGCGGCCGGCGGTCGCCCGCCGGCGCGGTTTCGACGAGGTTCCGATGTGCTCTGAAAATCAGGAACGGGAGTCGAGCGAGAGCCCGATGCTGAAAGCCTTCTGACGCGTCGCGCCTTCGGTTCTCCTCAGCCTCTTCGCGATCTGCGATGCCCTGGTCTTCTTGCGCGCCATCGTTTTCAGCTCACGGAGCTCGCTTGAAGTCCACGCGCGCCGCTTTTTCTTCCTCTTCGCCATGACACCTCCCTTTCAAGGACGGCAGCTTGTATCCCTAATGCGAGCAAAAGAAAAGCCGCGTGTAGCAGCGTTTCGGTTCGCTCGCCCAGAATTGATGTGAGAATTCAAAAATCCATTCCGGGAAGACAAACAAAAAGTTCTTTTAGATCATTAGCGCGCATGGCGCCTGGAAGCAAACGATTCCTCGACGGGCGATGTTCGAGAAATTATCAATTCAAGAGTGATTCCAATTCTTCGATCGAGACCAACAATCAACATTATGACCGGTCTCGTGGCCTTGGATGTGAGAACTGCACCCAACCGCGCGCCAAATGACCCTGGGGGCCGAGGCAGCGGCCGAGGCCGCCATAGAGGGCGGGCCCGACCCGGGGCAAATACCCAGGACGAGCTAAAGAAATTCCGCTCGACGCCGCACTTGCGGGCCGCCTATGCGATCACTAATTCTGCCAAAAGAGCAGGTCGATCAGTGGAAGCGAACGGATGAGTCCGTGCACGGACGAACTCAAGCTCGTCGCCCTCGATAAAGATGACATCGAGGTGATCTCCGCCCATGTGCAGGACTCGCTGGTCAAGGTCAGCGATATTTTCTGGCGCCCGAACGACCATCGGTTCGTAATGGCGCTTAATCGCTTCGACTGGATGACCGCTGCCGAGATCGCCAAAGTCGGCATGGCCTCGGCAATGCCGGCAGCGTGGAACGCCAAACCGGATTACCGGCGCTGCCGCACCGCGCTGCGGTTCGAACGCGTGCTGGCCTGCAAATGCCGCAATCTTGATCAAAGCGCAAAGGATGCGCAGCTTAACCTGCTTGCAGTGGAATTTGCCGGAACCAATTCACCGGCCGGCACTGTCTCGCTGATTTTTTCGGGAGGCGGGGTCATTCGCCTCGAGGTCGAGTGTCTCGAAGCCGAACTTGCCGATCTCGGCGAGGTATCGACGGCGGCGCTCTGCCCCGACCATTTCGCCGGCGACAGCGCGAGCGCCTGAGCGGATTCATGCGGCGCGCGGGCGTTGTGTCGGGGGCGCAGCAAACAGCTTCATCAATAGAGCAATCACCGCCAGCGTGAGCGCGTAGACCACGACCTGCATTGCGGTCGGCTGATCGACGTAGCCGATCAGCGTATGCAGTGCGCGGCCGAGGAAACTGGAATCCTTTAATATCCACGAGGTGTTCCACATCGTTTGGTCGAGCGCCGTCACGATGTTGGCTTGCTCGAGAAAGGCGATCGCCTGCGCCGCCATCCCTGCGGCGAGAAACGCGATCAAGGCGCTGGTGACCCCGAATAGATAACGTGACGGAATGCTGAGAAGCCCGAGATAGGTCAGAAGACAAACCAACGCGCCGAGCACGAGCCCGACAAAGCCGCCGGCTACCAGTGCCCAGCTGCCTCCGCCTTGCGCGGCGGCGACCCCGTAAAGAAAAAGCACGACTTCGGAGCCTTCGCGCAGCACCGCGACCGCGACCACGATCGCGAGCGCCAGCAGCGACTTCGAACCGGCCACCACCGCCTCGCCGGCCGCGCGCAGCTCCTCGGCAAGCTCGCGGCCGTGCCGCGACATCCAGACATTGTGCCAGGTCAGCATCACCACCGCGAAACCGAGAATGCCGGCATTGAAGATCTCTTGGCCGGCACCGCCGAACAATTCCGACAGTCCGCCGGTAAACAGCGCCACGACGCACGCGCCCAGGATACCGGCGCCGACGCCCCCGGAAATCCAAAGTGCTCGCCCTGGCACCCCTGCGGTTACCGCCATGACGATGCCGACGATCAATCCGGCCTCGAACACTTCGCGAAATACGATGATGAGTGCTGCGAGCACGGGCGCCTCACACGACCGTCATGGCAGCTGAAATTTCGCCACTGGCAAGCTCGTTCATTGCACCACCAGCATACCTTGAGTTTCACGATGAAAATCATCGAAGAAATTATATCGCCCAGGCTGTTGCGGCCGCACGCGGACGACGGCCTCCTTGCCGACCGGCACGATTTTTTCGACGTGCAGATCGCCGCTTTCGAATTCCGAAGGAATCTTGTTGAGATTGGTAACGTGAATCTCGAGCGCGCGTCCGGCCGGCGCATGGAGTTCGGCGGGTTCGAATTTGCCGTCCTTGATCGTCAGCGACAGCGAAACGGCATCCTCCGCCGCCGCGCCGCGGCAAAGCAGCGGTGCCGGCAATGCCAGCAGAACAGCGAGGACCTGCCGCCGATTTAACGGACCGATGCTGTTGCTGGCACGCGTCAAGTGGGGCTCTCTGCCGCGAATGATGGACCCAAGGATGTGAACAAGGAGTTGGGGAACAACGGACTTTTTGTCAATCTAAAAGCCCAATTTTAGAATTGTTATAAGCTCGCCGGACTGCTACGCAGCGCGAAGTTCAAACGAAAAGCCGCGCCTTGGCGCCGCCAGCCCCGATGCAGATGCGATGGCCGTCCGCCTCCAAATGAATTCCGGCAATTTTGCGCGAGAGTTTCGCGCATTGCTGGACGCCAAGCGTGAAGCCTCCGCGGATGTCGAAGCGATTGTGCGCGCCATCGTCGCCGATGTAGCGGCCCGCGGCGACGACGCGGTCAGGGACTACACGCGCAAATTCGACCGCTGCGACCTTGACCGCACCGGCTTGAAGGTCACAGCCGAGGACGTTGCGGCAGCGGTGAAGTCGTGCAGCCCGGCCGCGCTGGAGGCGCTTGAACTCGCGCGCACGCGGATTGAAGCCTATCACCGCCGCCAGTTGCCGGCCGACGACCGCTTCGTCGATCCGCTCGGCGTCGAACTCGGCTCGCGCTGGACCGCGATCGAGGCGGTTGGGCTTTACGTGCCGGGCGGCAGTGCCGCCTATCCGTCGTCGGTGCTCATGAACGCAGTGCCGGCAAAGGTCGCCGGCGTGCCGCGGCTGGTGATGGCAGTGCCGGCGCCAGACGGCGAACTCAATCCGCTGGTGCTGGCGGCAGCCAAGCTCGCCGGCATCGACGAAATTTTCCGCATCGGCGGCGCCCAGGCTATCGCCGCTTTGGCCTGTGGAACGAAAACCATTGCGCCGGTCGCCAAAATCGTCGGGCCTGGCAATGCTTACGTCGCCGCCGCCAAGCGGATGGTGTACGGCAAGGTAGGAATCGACACCATTGCCGGGCCTTCCGAAGTCCTCATCCTGGCCGACCGCGACGGCAATGCGGACTGGATCGCCGCCGATCTTCTGGCCCAGGCCGAGCACGACACCAGTGCGCAAGCCATTCTGATCACCGACACCGCCGCCCTTGCCGAAAAAGTGGAGCGTGCGGTCACCGCGCAGCTTGCCGCTTTGCCGCGCGGCAAGATCGCCGAAGAGTCCTGGCGCGACTACGGTGCGGTGATTGTCGTGCCGACGCTCGACCAGGCGCTGCCGCTGGTCGACGCGCTCGCTCCCGAACACGTCGAGATTGTCGCCGCCGATAGTGAGCGGCTGGCCAAAGGCATCCGCAATGCCGGAGCCATTTTCCTCGGCCCGCATACGCCGGAAGTGATCGGCGACTACGTCGCCGGCTCCAATCACGTGCTGCCGACCGCGCGAGCGGCGCGCTTCTCCTCGGGGCTCGGCGTCCTCGATTTCGTCAAGCGCACCTCGATTCTCAAATGTGGACCGGAGCAGCTGCGCGCGCTCGCCGATGCCGCCATCACGCTCGCCAGCGCCGAAGGACTGGATGCCCATGCGCGCTCGGTCGCGATCCGGCTCAACCGCTGATGCCGCGGAAAGCTTCCAGCAAAGACAATACCGGCCGATTAGCGGCGGTGACTCTCGACGAAGCGTCGCTCGGTCGCACCAATGACGATGTCGAGCACGAGCGGCGAGTCGCGATTTACGATCTCCTCGAAGAGAACAGCTTCCAGCCGGTCGGACACGAGACCGGACCGTACGCGCTGCAGCTTGGCATTTCCGGCAACCGGCTCGTGTTCGACATTCGCCTCACCGACAACACGCCGGTGATCGCGCATATGCTGTCGCTGGCCCCGTTCCGCCGCGTCGTCAAAGATTATTTCGTGGTGTGCGACAGCTATTACGCGGCAATCCGCACCGCGACGCCCGACCGGATCGAGGCGCTCGATATGGCGCGCCGCGGGCTGCACGACGAAGGGTCGCAGCTGGTGATGGAGCGGCTTAAGCGCAAGGTCGACATCGATTTCGACACCGCGCGCCGGTTGTTCACTTTGATCTCGGTCCTGCATTGGAAAGGCTGAGCGGTGCCGCCGCAATCGCGCCCTCCGCTGGCGGTGCTGTTTGCCTGCGGGCTCAATTCGGTGCGCTCGCCGATCGCAGCGGCCTTGTTCACGCAGATCTTCGGACGCGGCGTCTATGTCGGATCGGCCGGCGTGCGCAAAGGCGAGCTCGACCCGTTTGCCGTCGCGGTGATGGCGGAAATCGGTCTGGACATTTCGCGCCACAAGCCGCTCACCTTCGAGGAATTGGACGAATGGGAGGGGCTCAATTTCGATCTCATTGTCACGCTCGCCCCCGAGGCCCATCACCGCGCGCTGGAATTGACCCGCACCAGTGGTGTCGACGTGGAATATTGGCCGACCGCCGACCCGAAAGCGGTGGAAGGCAGCCGCGAGCAGCGGCTGGACGCCTATCGCGACGTCCGCGATCAGATTTTGGCGCGTATCCGCCAGCGGTTTATCCCGCGCGGGCCCGGCAACGAATGAGATTGCTGCAATCGGACGAATAGTTCTCAATGCTGTTGTGATGCGGCGTGCCATCCGGTACTGTCCGCGGCAAAATTCGGCCGGCTGCAAACGAGCCGGGCCGGGGCGACCCACGATTTTTCGGAAAGCGGATGGCGAAGGAAGAACTATTGGAATTTCCCGGTGTGGTGACGGAACTGCTTCCGAACGCCACGTTCCGGGTCAAGCTCGAGAACGAGCATGAGATCATCGCGCATACTGCGGGACGAATGCGCAAGAACCGCATCCGTGTTCTCGCCGGCGACAAGGTCCTCGTCGAAATGACGCCGTATGATCTGACCAAAGGCCGGATCACCTATCGGTTCAAATGATCGGCCGCCCCAAACTGGTGCTTGCCTCCGGCTCGCCGCGCCGGCTCTCGCTCATTAATCAGGTCGGCATCGAGCCCGACGCACTCCGCCCTACCGACATCGACGAGTCGCCCAAACGCGGCGAGCTGCCCCGCGCTTACGCTACGCGGCTGGCGCGCAATAAGGCCGACACCGCGCTCGGCATGGTGCGCATCGACGACGAGCTCAAAGGCGCCTACATCCTGGCCGCCGACACCGTGGTTGCGGTCGGCCGACGCATTCTGCCCAAGGCCGAACTCCTCGACGAAGCGGCACAATGCTTGCGGCTGTTGTCCGGACGCAATCATCGCGTTCACACTGCGATTTGTCTGGTCACGCCCAAGGAAACCTTTCGCCAGCGCTATGTCGAGACGCGAGTGCGTTTCAAGCGTTTGTCCGAAGAAGACATCGAGGCCTATCTCGCTTCCGGCGAATGGCGCGGCAAAGCCGGCGGCTACGCCGCGCAGGGCATCGCCGGTGGCTTTGTGGTCAAGCTGGTCGGCTCTTATTCCAACGTCATCGGCCTGCCGCTTTACGAGACGCTGACGCTTCTTGGCGGCGAGGGTTATCCAGTCCATTTCGGCTGGATCAATGCCGGGTGAGTTCGTCGTCTTGCCCGCGCATAGCCGTTCGAAGAACGGCGTCTCTTCGCTCGCCTATCCGCGGGCATCAAGTCTCAAACGGACGAACGACGTGGATGGTCGGAACAAGTCCGCCATGACACTGGTCCGACGTTGCCCGCGCCCCATATTGCATTCATGCCCGACGCCAAGACGTCCAAATCGGCTACCAGCAAATGCCCGATCTGCGGTAAGCCCGCCGACGCGGTGCTGCGGCCGTTTTGCTCGAAGCGCTGCGCCGACGTCGACCTGCATCGCTGGCTGTCCGGGGTCTATGTCGTGCCGGTGACCGAAGACGAAGAGGAAGACGAGCGCCGCGCGGACAACGATGAACGAAACGAGCCGCCGCAATAGGCCTGCGGCGTCGCGATGGGTATTCTGGACAGCCGCAGCCTCACTCACTATAACGGCGCGCCGAACGTTAAGCGCAACAAGCTAAAGCCCAAGCTTAAGCCCAGGTAGCTCAGTCGGTAGAGCACTGCACTGAAAATGCAGGTGTCGGTGGT
>JBQCCX010000389.1:0-9096 GCA_051961815.1 Xanthobacteraceae bacterium | reverse complement strand
GCGGCGTCGTCGGCGAAATGCGCGGCGCCCGGCCAATTGACCCGTTTCGAGCGGCCGCTCGTCCATACGATGCGGCGTCTCGCCAACGGCGAGCCGCTGACCATCGTCGCGATCGGCTCATCGTCGACGGCGGGCGCCGGCGCCAGCTCGCCCGATGCGACCTATCCAAGCCGGCTTGCCGTCGAATTGCGGGCGCGGTTTCCCGGCCGGGAGATCACCGTGCTCAATCGCGGCGTCAACGGCGAAGAGACGACCAACATGATGGCGCGGTTCGCGGGCGACGTGCTCGCCGCCCGTCCGCAACTGGTGCTGTGGCAGATCGGAACGAACTCGGTGCTGCGCGATCATCCGCTGAGCCCGCATGCGGCGCAACTGCATGACGGCATCGAGCGGCTCAAGAAGGCCGGCGCCGATGTGGTCCTGATCGATCCGCAATTTGCGCCTGCGGTGCTCGCGAAAACCGAAACGCAGGGCATGGTCGACCAGATTGCGCTTGCCGCAAAGCAGGAGGACGTCGACCTGTTCCAGCGATTTGCGGTCATGCGCGATTGGCACGATGTGCAGCACCTCGCTTTCGGCACCTTTGTGTCGCCGGATCAGCTGCACATGAACGACTGGAGCTACGCCTGCCTGGCGAAGCTTTTGGGCGCCGCCATCGGCGAAGCGGCGACACGGCCGATCGCCGCCGCGTCGGTTCATCCGTCCGCGATTTCGGCGAAACCGGACCTGCACTAAGGCGTGTACCGTAAAGATCGGCTGACGTCCGTCATGGCTCCGACGGCGGACATGCAGCTTGTGATGATGCCGCACAGATGACACGGCGCTGCCGATTCTGCGCGGCCTCGCGCATTACATTTGCTTGCTGCTTCAGCGCACACAGGGTCAGATAGACTTTGCCCCTTTTAGGGTATTTGAGGATGTACTCAAACGAAACCCTTCGATGCTGACGGCATCTTTGAGGTGGTCGGCGGCTTGCATCGTGAGTTCGTGCGCCTCTTTATTGCGACCGGCTTCATGCAATTTGAGCGCCTGCGTCAGCAAGCGGGTGGCTTCGCTCCGCAACTTATTTGTCGGCATCATGGACTCCCATAGCCCAACTCGTCCATGTCGTACTCAATATACCGACCGCTCGACTCGTGCAGTCCGCTAACCGACCCAATTCGCCAATCCCTTGGTTAAACTTTTCGCCTCGACGGTTTACGGCGGCCGGGCAGCATTGGAAGGCGTGCACCTGCGGATCGGCTGAAACCTGTAGAGGGGAAGCCTTCCCGCGTCCGCTTGGGCCATAAGCGGACATCAGCGGTTCGAACGTCCGCGCGCCGTCCGTGATGACACTTCAACACAATCTTTTGGCCGAAAATAGCAAGCTGTCAGCGCCCAAGATCCATATCAGTGCAGCGAATGTTTTTATCGGACCTAATCGTTGGCATCTTGATTGGCGCCACCCTACTGGGCTTTTGCATATCGGCTTTTTGCACCGGCAGAAGCGGTCGAGTTTCGTAGGGCGATTTCGTGCCCAAAATCATGATCCGCTGCCCGATTATTGGAATGGCCGTACCCACCGGGCTGAGCACAGAAACGGTTGTGTTTGATACGATAGACCCAAAATTGGAGATGCCGCTGCGCTGTCCCGCCTGTTTGAAAATCCACAAATGGAAACCGAAAGACGCCTGGATCGACAACCCGAATGCGCCGGCGGTAAAGCGAGAAGCCGATGACTGAGCGCGTGCTTCGCTGCACATGCCGCGTCTCGTGGGTCTCAAATGAACTTATGAGCATGATTTCCCGCTGCCGGCAAAGAAGGCCAGCGCCGCGTGCATTTGCCGGTAGATTTTCGCAAACGCGTCCTTAGCGTCCCCAATAACCGGGCGCGTAGTCATAGAACGGTTGCGCTACCACGACTGACCGCGCCGTGTAATAGCCGGGCTCCGCCGGCGGCGTTGGGAAGGCAGGAGTCGGTGCGTAGAGTTGTGGTGTGTAAATCAGTGGCCCGTAACCCTGCGGTGCCGCGCGGGGCGGCGGTCGTCCTGAGGCCGGGCCTGCATAGTCGTAGAGCGGGGCCGCGGCCGTGTAGCCATAATCAAAATATCCGTAGCTGTAATTGGGGTACGACGCCTGGGCTGATGCAGTACCCACCGTAATCGCCGACGCGGCCGCTCCGAGAGCGAGAGCCCTGATCATTGCATTCTCCCTCGTGCTGTGCGGACGCTTTGCGTCCGGACGGCTAACGGGGCCGCGGATGATTAGTTCGGCGAGAAGACTGTGCGCTAAACCAACGGTCAGCAACCTATCCTGACGGATAATACCGGGTCTCGCTTTATTCAGCGGGGGTTCATGTCCGCGGGTTCCCAATAAACGTCCCGGGGGGAGGATCAGAATCCCGGGAGATTAGACATGATTGAAAAAAATATCTCGCGTCGAGGCGCGTTTTCCCTTCTCGGACTGGCAGCCGCGTTGGGTTTTGCGATCCCGACCACCCTGCTGACGGAGTCAGATGCTGAGGCTCAGGCGCAGCCAACCGCTCCAGCACCGCTCGCTCCGACACCCTCCGCTCCAGCGCCGTCTGGCATGGAAAAGAGTCAAGAAAGGCATACCGGGCGGAAGAAGCGTCGTGAGGCGCGGCACAGCGGTCGCTCGAAGCGTCGGGAGGCGCGGCAGAGCAGTCGCACCGGCCGGCGTGAGGCGCGACAAAAAAGCGATAAGCTTTACATGAAGGGCGATACCACAAAGCAAAAGTAGCTTGCAGCATTCATTACTGATAGATGGCCCACCGCGCAGAACCCGGTGGGCCTTTTTTGGTCACGGCAAAGCGCTCTGACGAATTCCGATGTCTGCTTTGGTCGATAGCGGACGTTCGCTCCGACTTTCCCCAGTGGATTTGGTTCTGGTCGTAAACAGCCCCGCACCAAATCTTCGCGCGCAATAACGCCTTACGCCGCTGCGAGCCGGTGCGCGCGGAGGAAGGAGCGGATCTGCCGCACCGCGAGCGGTATCCGCTCCTTGGGTTCTTTCCACGGGAACATGCTCACCTCTGCGTTCGGCGCCAGCATCGCAGCTTCCATCGCAACCGCATAAGGGTGCGCCGGGATGTCGTCGGGCAGGATCAGAACCGGCGTCCGGCAGCTGCGGACGAAATCGCGCGTCACCGTGAACACGAAGTCGGGGTTGGTGCGATACATTCTGGTCAGGAATTTTTCCACCTGTTCCGCCGTGATCTCGGGCCTTCGCTTCATAAGCGCCGGCCCCCAGCCCTTCATATTGTTTTCGTAGAACAGGTCGCGCATCTCCGGCCGCGAGCCCGACGGCTGGGCCAGGACGGCCGCAACGATCCGGCCGGGCGCCCGCTTCAACAGATTCCAGATCATGGGACCGCCGATGCAAAATCCCAGCACCATGAACTTGTCGATGCGCAAATGATCGATCAGGCCGAGATGATCGTCGGTATGAGCATCCCAAGGACGATCGATCTCGAGGGGACCTGTGGACTGGCCGTCATTGGCGTTGCGCAAGTCGGCCCCGATGCAGCGATATTCGTCCTTGAACTCGTCCATCGCGTCGAAGGGGGAATAGGGCGCGGAGAGATTTGGGATGGCGGAATTCAGCCCGCCACCGGCAATCATTAGCAGCGGGAAGCCAGAACCTTTCTCCTCGAAATGGATGCGAACAGGACCTTTCTCGTAAAAGCTCATGGCAGTTCCTTCACTTCACACCTACGATGAAATCCTTGATCTTCGAAGCATGCGGTCCGAGCTCGCCAGCGAGCTTGTCAAGGTACGGATCGGCAAGCTTCTGAAATCCCGATTTATCCACCTTATCGACGATCGAGACGCCCATGGCTTTCAGCTTACCAGCCGATTGGTGCTCGAGGTCCAACGCCATGGCCGGCTCCTTCACGTTGACTTCATCGGCGGCCGTCTGCACCCATTTCTTTTGCTCATCCGATAGGCTTTTCCAGAGTTTGTCACTGATCCAGATGAGATTGTTGTTTGCTTCGTGCTCGGTCATCGAAAGAACCGGGGCGACTTCGTAGTGCTTGTTGGCGAGATAGACGTTTACGCCATTCTCGGCGACGTCGACTACGCCGGTCTGCAGAGAAGTATATACGCTGCCAAACGGCATATGGACCGTTTGGGCTCCATAAACTGGAAACATCAGGTCTTCGGTGGCGGTCGCTTGAACCCGGACCTTGAGGCGCTTCATGTCCTCAACTTTGTCTATCGGTCTTTTGCTGTACATGTTGCGCAAGCCAAGCGTCAGCAAGCCAATCACATGAGCGCCTTGCACCGTATCCTCGATCATGGACCTTACAGCACCGGTCACGTTTGGATCGGATAGCGCTTTCACGAGGTGGTCTTCCGACCGGAACAAGTAATGAAGTGACATCACACCGGCTTGCGGCGAGAGAGTAGCCGCGTTTGCCGACGAACTGATGCAGAACTCTATGTCGCCTGCTTTCACCAGCTGAAGAACTTGCGGCTCCTGGCCGAGCTGGCCACCGGGATATTGGTCGATCAGCATCGACCCACCACTCAATTCCCTGAGCTTGTTGGCGAAAAGATCGCCCGCGATGCCATATCCGGTGGTGTTTGGCTGGTCATAGGCAAAGCGATAATGCTTTACCTCCTGCGCCAATGCGGTGCTGATCCAGGCGGCGGTGAGTATCGGAAGCGTAATCCGGCAAGTCGCATGACGTAGCGCAGGCATCTCACCCTCCCACATCGAACTTTGTCTATCTTTATCACCATTTCAACGATGGCGGTCGTGCCACGCAACTATGGCGGCCCGAATATCCAGCCGGCAAGAGGCAGACTAGGAAACGTGCGCCGTCGCTGACATAATCACCGCCACTCGGGAAAGTTTTTCATGACGCAAACCCAGCTAAAATCTCCACAGCCGACGCGCGATTGGCCGTTTCAGGTCGTACCGCTGCATCCAGTTCTCGGTTGTGAAATTATCGGTATTACGCTCGCGCAAGCCGTGTCACCGGCGATATTCGCCAAGGTGTATGAAGCCTTTCTCGATTACAAACTGATCCTGTTCCGTGATGTCGATCTGCCGCCAGCGACGCAGGTGGCTTTCGCACGCAATTTCGGCGAGGTGCAGATACACGTGCTGAGCCAGTACCATGGCTACAAAGAGCATCCGGAGATCTACACGCTGTCCAACCTCGATAAGGACGGTAATCCGAGCGGCAAGCACCCCGACAAGGGCACACTCTATTGGCACACCGACGGCTCCTGGCGCGAGCGCACCGGACAGGCGACCATGATGTATTCGGAAATTGTGCCACAGACAGGTGGCGAAACCGAGTTTGCGGATATGTACTCGGCGTATGAGTTGCTGCCTCCTACGCTCAAATCCAAGATCGAGGGCCGCCGCGCCGTACACAATTTCGACTTTTCACGTACACGCCGCCATGGCGAGGACCCGCTCACGGCAGAACAAAAAGCCAAGGTGCCGCCAATCGCCCACCCGATCGTTCGCACGCATCCGGATACCGGACACAAAGCGATATTCCTCGGCGATCACGCCGAGTGGATTGAAGGTATGAATTACGAAGAAGGCCGTGCGCTGATCGAGGAACTCAACCAGATGATCACGCCGCCCGCCCGTGTCTATACGCACAGGTGGAGCCCGCGCGAATGCATGGTGTGGGACAATCGCTGCACCCTGCATCGCGCCACCGGCTTCGACGAGGCGCGCCATAAGCGCGTGATGCGCCGCTGCACCATTGTCGGCGATAGGCCGTTCTGAAACCGGCGCAATTACGAGATTGATTGTATGGCGAGGGGATCGGTCGCCAATGTCCGCTTGCCTCAGGCGGTCCCGCTTTTTCCGCGCTATGGTCATTTTTTTGAACTCAATTTGCCTGACAGGCCTCGTTTGACTCACGTACCTCCATTCTGCAGGGCGCTTTTCGGCAATGTCCGTATCGACTGAGGCTTCCTATTTCTCGCGTTTCTTGGTGAAGTTCATCGAGATCATCGCCGCTGGCCTGGCGACTGCGGTCAGTGGCTATCTGATTGCGCATCTCAGTGGCGCTTTGCCCTCTGCCGCGCCGGTCCCTGCCGCCGCAGTCAATCAGGCGACGCCGAGCGCCGGCGCGCCATCCGGTTCGCCAGTGCAGCCGAGCTTGCCGGTGTCCTTGGACACCAATAAGCAGCCCCCCGCACCGCAACAGGACAATGCTCCTCCGGTCGCACAACCGGGGCAAACAATGGCCGACACCAAAAAGACGGAAGGTCCCCGCAAACGCGTCGAGAACGCGACGAATGCAGCGCAAAGCAACCACCAACGGAAGCCATTGCTCGCCCGAGTCCGCGCGGCGCTCACGAATGTCGATGCCAAACGCACGGATCCGCTCGAAGCGGCGCTGCCTTCGGCCGACGTGACCCGACCGAGCGCTGCCGCGGCACAGCCGGTCACCGCTCCGCCCGCGATCAATAGTCCGCCGATCACCGCCGGCGAGGTTCGCTCGGCTCCGAACCAGGCCCTACCCGTTTATTCCAATCCACTTCCGAAGGTCGAGGTAACGTCGCGACCGATCGCCGAGCCTCCTTCGACCGAGATGTCGCCACTTGAGCAGAGGCTCCGCCAGGATCCACTTATCGGCACCGTGGATCCCCCGCGGCCGCCCATGCCGGTCGCTCAATAGAAACGAATTTGGTTGCGGACAGCTCTATGCGTACACGCGCGAGAGCTACATGCGCAACAGCGCCTCACACCGCTTCCAGCGCGCCGAGCACGTCCTCGACAATGTCGTCCGGATCTTCAAGTCCGACCGACACTCGCACCAGACCGTCGCTGATGCCGAGCTCGGCCCGCTGCGCCGGCGCGAGCCGCTGGTGGGTCGTCGTTGCCGGATGCGTGATCAGGCTTTTGGCGTCGCCCAGATTGTTGCTGATGCGCACGAGCTTGAGCGCATCGAGAAAGCGAAAGGCTCCGCGCTTGCCGCCCTTGATTTCGAACGCGACCAATGTCGAGCCGCCGCGCATCTGCTTTTGCGCGATCGCGGCCTGCGGATGATCCGGCCGGCCCGGATAGATCAGCCGCGATACTTTCGGATGTCCGGCGATGCCGACCGCGAGCGTCGCTGCGCTATCGGTCTGCCGCCGCACTCGCACCGCGAGCGTCTCCAGCCCTTTGAGCAGCACCCAGGCGTTGAACGGCGAAATTGACGGCCCGGTCTGACGCAGCAGCACGTGGATCTTGTCCATGATGAATTTTTGCGAGCCGAGAATGATCCCGCCCAGGCAGCGACCCTGGCCGTCGATATGCTTGGTGGCTGAGTAGACGACGCAGTCGGCGCCGAGCGCGAGCGGGCTTTGAAATAACGGGGTCGCGAAGACGTTGTCGACGACGAGCGTCGCGCCGCCGTCATGTGCGATCTTGGCGACCGCCGCGATGTCGATCACTTCGAGCGCCGGATTGGTCGGGGTTTCCAGAAAAAATGTCTTGGTGTTCGGCCGCACCGCGGCGCGCCAGGCATCGAGATTGCAGCCGTCAACCAGCGTCGAGGTGACGCCAAAGCGCGGCAAGAAATCCTCGACGACATAGCGGCAGGAACCGAACATCGCCTTGGCCGCGACGACGTGATCGCCGGCCTTGACCTGCCCGAGCAGCGACAAGGTCACCGCCGCCATGCCGGTCGCGGTGGCGCGCGCCGCCTCGGCGCCTTCGAACGCCGCCATGCGGCGCTCGAACATGTCGACGGTCGGATTGGCGAAACGCGAATATTGATAGCCCGGGTCCTCGCCCTTGAACCGCGCCTCGGCTTGGGCCGCGGTGTCGTAGACATAGCCCTGGGTGAGGAACAGCGCTTCCGAAGTCTCGCCGTAGGGCGAACGCAAGGTGCCGGATTGGACGAGGCGCGTTTCCGGGCGATAGCTCTTTTTTGCCGACGCGGTCATGTGGCCCTCCTTAGCCAACACGCGTTTTGGCCGCCAAAACGCGGTCAAAACAAAACCCGGCCGGGGGAAATCCTCGGGCCGGGCTCACGCGTCCCCGGCCTTTTAGCGACTTATTTTACGTGGCTGCAAGCCGGCCGGCTCAAATGACCACGGGATAACGCGGTGTATACGCTGCGGCCGTCTTTGCGTCAAACCGGTCATCGGATTAGATCGCTGCGCGTATGCCGGAAAGGCGCTAACCCGTCAGCAAATGGTTTTGAACTTTCAAGCTTCGCAACAGGGAATTCTGCCCGACCGCATGATCGCGGCGCTGGCGGATGAGGGCGGGATTCGCGCCAAGCGGCCGTTCGATGCGGACCAGATTCAACCGGCCAGCCTCGATCTGCGCCTTGGCGCGATCGCCTATCGCGTGCGCGCCAGCTTTCTGCCCGGCCCCGGTACCACGGTGGCGCAGCGCATCGCCGAACTGAAACTGCACGAATTTTCTCTCGCCGCCGGCGCCGTTCTGGAAACCGGCTGTGTCTACATCGTGCCGCTGATTGAAAGCCTGGCGTTGCCCAGCGAAATAGCAGCGGCGACCAATCCAAAAAGCTCGACCGGCCGGCTCGACGTATTCACCCGCGTGATCGCCGACGAGACCCGTGGCTTCGATCGCATTGCCGGCGGTTACCATGGTCCGCTTTATGCCGAGATCAGCCCGAAGACGTTTCCGGTATTGGTGCGCGAGGGTTCACGATTGTCGCAGTTGCGCCTGCGCCGCGGCGACGCCGCGCTATCGGGCGAGGCACTGCGCGCGCTGCACGCGCGCGAACGGCTGGTCGATCGCGCCGAAGCGGTAATGGGCGACGGCGTTGCGGTCAGCATCGATCTCGCCGGCTCGGTCCTGAACAATCGCACCGGCATGAACGGCGTCGTCGGCTATCGCGCCAAGCGCCATACTGCGGTGATCGAAGTCGAGCGCCGCGGCGCTTACGAGGTTGCCGATTTTTGGGAGCCGATCACGGCGCGCGGCGACCGCAGCCTGATCCTCGATCCGGATGAGTTATACATCCTGGCATCGACCGAAGCCGTGCAGGTGCCGCCGGATTTCGCGGCCGAGATGGTGCCGTTCGATCCGCTGGTCGGCGAATTCCGCGTGCATTATGCCGGCTTCTTCGATCCCGGGTTCGGTTACGCCGGGGCCGGC
>JBQCCX010000388.1:0-7450 GCA_051961815.1 Xanthobacteraceae bacterium | reverse complement strand
CCGCTTTTGGGCAAAAGCTTGCCGGTCTTGTCGGCGAGGTAAATCAGGATCGCGCCTGATTCCATCAGACTCGTATTGTTGTCGCGGTCGACGATCGCCGGGATGCGATTGTTCGGGCTGATCTTGAGAAAGTCCGGCTTGAACTGCTCGTCCTTCGAGATGTCCACCGCATGCGCGGTGTAGGGCAGCCCGAGCTCTTCCAGTGCGATGGAAGCCTTGCGGCCGTTCGGCGTCGTCCAAGTGTAAAGATCGATCACGGTATTGGTCCTGGTTTGAAAGAGAACATTTCCGCTCATTCCCGCGTAAGCGGGAATCCAGCCGTTTATGATGACCAACTGGGTCCCCGCTTTCGCGGGGACGAGCGGACGGTGACACTTACGCAGCGCTTTTCTTACCCCAAAGCCGGGCCGAGGCAATATCGGCGCCCTCGCGGATCGATTTGAGCTTGAGCCAGACCACCGGCTCGATCACCCATTCGCGCCGGGTAAACGTGCCGAAGCCGCAATCGGTCGAGGCGATCACGCGCTCGCGGTCGCCGACCGCGGCGACGGCTTCCTCGATCCTTCGCGCCACCACTTCCGGATGTTCGACGAAATTCGAGGTGGTCTCGACCACGCCTGGAACGAGGATCATGTCCTTGGGCAGGGGTGCGCGCTTGAACGCGGCATATTCGTGGGCGTGACGCGGATTGGAAAACTCGATCGACAGCGCGCCGACCTTGGCCTGGTACAGCGCGGGAAGGATCTTTTCCAGCGCGATGTCGTGGATATGCGGGCCTTCCCAATTGCCGTAACAAACGTGCAGCCGCACGCGCTCGCGCGGAATGCCGTCGATGCCGCGATTGATCATCGCCACGTGGAGTTCGCAGGTCTTGGCGAATTCGACATCGCTTTGGTCGCGGTAGAACATGGTGCGATCCATGGCGAGATCGGGCGCGTCGATCTGCAGAATGAGCCCGGCATCGGCAATGGCGCGGTATTCGTTGCGCATCTCGCGCGCGATAGCGGCGAGGTAATCCTCCTGCGAGGGATAGAAGGCGTTCAGCATCGTCGAGGCGATGATGCCGGGCGATGGCGCGGTCATGAAGTTTTCCGCGAACGGGCGATGCTCGCCGGCGATGCGCGTGAACCGCTTGATTTCCGCCGCGATCGCCGAACTGTCATGATAATGCAGCTCGGCGCGCGCTTCCGGCGCATTCTGCTGCTTGCTGACATGCGGAAAGCGGTGCGTGAGATAGCGAATGAGATCGGGAAATTCCTCGAATTCACGGCCGCGCCGGCGCTTGGATTCGCCGGCAAAGCCCGCCATGCGGGCCGGCACGTAAGTCTGAAAGCCGACGCGTTGCTGCTCGCCGTCATTGCCGATGTCGATGCCGGCGTCTTTTTGTTTGTTCACCACATGGCGGATCGCCTTTTCCATTTCCGCCTCGAATTGCGCTTTGTCGTAAGCCGCGCCGGCTTCGCGGGCGATCAGAAGCTCGCTCAAGCTCTCGCTGCGCGGCAGGCTGCCGACATGGGTGGTGAGAATGCGGTCGCGACTTAACATCATGACTCGGCCTCCAATTGCCGCATCAGTAATGCATTGCGGCGGATTGCACCATTGGCATAATGCGACGACCGGCCGCGGCTGAAGACCGCGATTGCGAGCGAGGAAACAACAAGGATGAGCACCGTTCAGCCGAGCGATGCGCCAACGAGCGAGTCAAGCGCGCCCGCGGTGCCGCGCGATTACAATTTCGCCGCCGATATTCTCAAGCGCAATCTCGACGCCCGCCGCGCCGACAAAATCGCCTTCATCGATCATCACGGTAAATACAGCTACGGCGATCTCGCCGACCGGGTCGAGCGCTTCGGCCATGTGCTGCGCGGGCTCGGCATGCGCGCCGAAGAGCGCGTGCTCATCTGCCTCTCCGACACCATCGATTGGCCGACGGCTTTTCTCGGCGCGATCAAGGCCGGCATCGTCGCCATCCCGGTCAACACGCTGATGACCGAGGACGACTATCGCTTCATGCTCGAAGACAGCCGCGCCCGCGTGCTGGTCGTTTCCGAGGAGATATTGCCGAAATTTGAGCCGGCGATCGCCGCGTCGAAAAGCCTGGCGCAAAACAGCCTTCAGCATGTCATCGTCTCGGGCGCCGCCGCGCACGGGCATCATCACTTCGCCGATCTGCTCGCGGCGAGCGACAATGCGCCGGTCACCGCGCCGACGACCTGCGACGACATGTGCTTCTGGCTCTATACGTCGGGCTCGACCGGGCGGCCAAAGGGCGCCGTACACAGCCATGCCGATCTCAAACTCACCGACGAGCTTTACGCCAAGCCGATCCTCGGCATTACCGAGAACGACATCTGCTACTCGGTGGCGAAATTGTTCTTCGCCTATGGGCTGGGCAATGCCCTGACCTTTCCGATGTCGGCCGGCGCCACCACCGTGTTGTTGCCGGCCCGGCCGACACCGGATCTCGTCGCCGAACTTCTCAAGCGCCATGAGGTGACGATTTTCTACGCCGTGCCGACATTCTATGCCGCCTTCCTGGCGAGCCCCGCGGCGCCAGCGCGCGGCGACGTGAAACTCCGCCGCTGCGTCTCCGCCGGTGAAGCGCTGCCGCCCGACATCGGCCGGCGCTGGAGCGAACGTTACGGCACCGACATTCTCGATGGCCTCGGCTCGACCGAGATGCTGCACATTTTTCTCTCCAACCGTCCCGACGACGTCAAATACGGCACCAGCGGCAAACCGGTGCCGGGCTACGACTTGCGGCTTATCGACGACGACGGCAACGTGATCGCAACGCCGGGCGAAATGGGCGAACTCCAAGTGCGCGGGCCAACGAGCGCAATGATGTATTGGAACAACCGGGAGCAATCGCGCTCAACCTTCCTCGGCGAATGGACGCGCTCCGGCGACAAATACGTGCGGGACGAAAACGGGTACTTTGTCTACTGCGGCCGGCGCGACGACATGCTCAAGGTCTCGGGCATGTATGTCTCGCCGTTCGAGGTCGAAGGCGTGCTACAAAGCCATCCCGACGTTCTCGAAGCCGCCGTGGTCGGCTGGCCGGACACCGACAAGCTGATCAAGCCGAAGGCCTTCGTCGTGCTCAAATCGCCGGAGAAGGCCGGCGAAGCCTTTGCGCAGAAACTGCAGGACGAATGTCGGCAAAAGCTCGCGGTCTACAAATATCCGCGCTGGGTCGAGTTCCGCCGCGAATTGCCGAAAACTGCGACCGGAAAGATCCAGCGCTTCAAGCTGCGCGCCGAGGCCGACGCGCGGTAATTTCCCCGTCCGACCTCGACTTGCGTTAACATTGGCCGGGTATTACTTACCCGTGCCATCGGAATGCCGCGGTAGCTCAGCCGGTAGAGCAACGCATTCGTAATGCGTGGGTCGGAGGTTCGAATCCTCTCCGCGGCACCATGGTCCCTTAAGCAGTGGTCGAGTACTGTCGACCCACTCGTCATGCGTGGGTCGGAGGTTCGAATCCTCTTCGCGGCACCATTGCCCGATCCAGCACCGACGCAGAGGAAACCTCGATGCTGCAGCGGCTGGCTCTTGCTTGTCCGACGGCAATGGCGATCGTCTTTGCTTGCAACTTGGCAGCGGCGCAGTCGCCGAACGGCGTGCGCACCCTTGAACCTCCGGGCGCCATAAAGGCCGAAGGGACGTGGAGCCTCGGCGTGCGCGCCGGCGACTTCATCTTTGTCGCCGGCATGCAAGGCGTCGATCCCGCGACCAACACGCACCTTCAAGATCCCAAGGCGCGCATTCGCCAGGCCTTCCTCAATCTCAAGCTGATCGCGCAATCGGAGGGCGCGAGCCTGCAGGATTGCGTGCGGCTCACGGTCTATGTCAGCGACCTGCACCGTTTCGCGCCGCTGGTGGATGAGGCGCAGGCCGAGCTTTGGGGCAAGCCGCCATATCCGCCGCGCACAATGGTCGAGGTGCAACGCCTGTTCAACGACGACATCGTCGAGATCGACAGCGTCTTCTACGCGCCGGTCAAAAAGTGAACGGACGGCGCTGCCTGCGGCCTTTTTGCTGGCGCCGCGCCGGATTTCAGGCGCCAGCGGCGGGTATTCAAGGGAACGCTATTACCCGGGAATTCGTTGATTCGGCGGGAGCGTCGGGCAGTGCAATGTCGGAGCCCGCCATGGCTTTAGCTCGAAATCTTGTTCTCAGCGCCGCCTTCCTGCTGGCAATGAACACTGTCGCGCCCGCCGCCGATAACACGCGCGGCGCGGTTGAACAGAGCGGCGGCAATGTCGTGCCGCAGAATCCGTCCCTGCCGGCGCTGCACCTCGACGACGCACAGCGTGAGAAGATTCGGCAGACCTTGCTGACCAAGCACACCGAGGTCGAGTTCAAACTCAAGACGACCCAAGCGGCTAAGAATTTTACGCCGGCCGTCGGCGCGACGCTTCCGACCGGCGTCAAAGCTGACGGTCTGCCGTCGGATTTGACCCAGCAGATCCCGCAGCTTGCCGACTACGGCTACGCGAAAATGAAAGACCAGATCCTTCTGGTCAATGAGATGACGAACCAGATCGCCGTCATCATTCCGGAAACCCAGCCGCAAACGACCGGCGGGAAATAAACTATTTCGATCCGGCGTGCGTCTGGACTAACCGTTAGCTCAAGATTTGCCGGCACGTGCACGGGCCGATGCGGTCGGTGCAGCGCTGCTGCTCGCGCGACGGCCAGAGGCCATGGCGGCCACGCGAATCCGGCGTAGCTAGCCCCATCGGAAATTTGCGATGATCCGGTTCACATGCCGCGCTGGAGGAAACAGCCTTGCCCGCAATGAGTGGAAAACGCGCCTTCCTTGAGCTTCTCAAGCAGGAAGGCATAGAGTTTTTGTTCGGCAATCCCGGCACCACCGAATTGCCGCTGATGGACGCGCTCGCGGTGGAAAACGAGCTGCGCTACGTGCTCGCTTTGCAGGAGGCGAGCGTAATCGGCATGGCCGACGGCTACGCGCAGGCCTCCGGCAAGCTCGCGGTGGTCAATCTTCACGTCACGCCCGGGCTCGGCAACGCCATGGGCATGCTTTACGACGCGCAGAAGGCCGGCAGCCCGATCCTGGTCACCGCCGGGCAACACGATCAGGACTTCAACACCACCGAGCCGATCCTGTGGGCCGATCTGCCGCCGATCGCCCGGCCGCTGGTGAAATGGTCCGCCGAAGTGCATCGGCTCGCCGACCTGCCGCGGCTTCTCCATCGCGCCGCGAAGACCGCGTTGGCGCCGCCGAGCGGCCCGGTGTTCCTGTCGTTGCCCGGCGACATTCTCAAAGCCGAGGGCGACGTCGATCTGTTGGCGCCGACCCGCGTCGCGGCGCGGCTGCGCGGCGATCCGGCCGCGGTCAAACAAGCCGCCGCGATTCTCGCCGAAGCCAAACGCCCGCTGCTCGTCGCCGGCGATGCGGTGGCGCGCTCGAAAGCGCACGCTGAACTGGTCGAACTCGCCGAACTGATCGGCGCGCCGGTCTATAGCGAGCTCGTGCCCTCGACCGCATCGTTTCCGGCCTCGCATCCCTTATTTCGCGGCGCGATGACCCGCATGCAGGGACCGATCCGCAAAATTCTCGAACAATATGACGTGCTGTTCTCGGTCGGCGGCGATTTGTTCACGCTGTCCTTGCCCTCCGACATCGAGCCGATGCCGGAAGGCCTCACGCTCCTTCATCTCGACAACGATCCGTGGGAGCTCGGCAAGAACTATCCGCCGCAGGTGGCGATCCTCGGCGATCCGAAAACCACGCTGCCCGATATCACCGAGGCTGTGCGCAAGACGATGTCGAGCGGCGCGCGCGGCGCCGCGCGCGAGCGGCTTGATGCGGCGAAGGCGGCGACGATCGCCGAGCGTGACGCGCTCAAAGCCAAGGCGCGCGAAATGGCGGGGCAGTCGCCGGTGCAGCCGCTGTCGCTTCTCAACGCGATCGGCGAAATACTGCCGAAGGACGCCGTGGTGATCGACGAGACCATTTCGTCGGGCGGCGGCATCCGCTCGCTGATCCGCAGCGACGATCCGCAGAGTTTTTACGGCTTGCGCGGCGGCGGCATCGGCTGGGGCCTGCCGGCGGCGCTCGGCGTCAAGCTCGCCTTGCCGACCCGCCCGGTGCTGGCGCTGGTCGGCGACGGCAGCGCCATGTACACCTGTCAGGCGTTGTGGACCGCTGCGCATGAGCGCATCGCCGTGGTATTCGTGATCCTCAACAACAGCTCCTACCGCATTCTCAAGCAGCGCCTGGTCGCGCAGCAGGGCCTTGCCGCGCAGGTCGACCGCTTTGTCGGCATGGAGCTTAACGATCCCGCGATCGATTATGTCGGGCTGGCGCGCTCGCTCGGCGTCGCCGCGGAACGTGCCAGCAGCGTGCACGACGCCACCGATCTGATCGCCAAGGGTCTCAAAAGCGACGCGCCGCTTCTCATCGACGTGCCGGTCGATCGCAATTACCGGCCGGTGTGATTTGTCATTCCCGGGGCGCGCGAAGCGCGAACCCGGAATCCATAATCACTGTGCTATATTGTTTCACTCGTACGACGAGCTTATCGGCATATCGACGAAGATTTTATAACTCTGCGATTTCGGCTTCGCTTTGTCTTGGTCGTTGAGATACTCGACCGAGCTTTTGCCTTGCAGCGCGCGCGGCAGGATCATCACCCGGATGAAGCGGGTCGGCCGATCGGCGGCTTGCGCGAACACGCCGTCCGGCCCGGTCTCGTACCAGGCACCGCCCGGCCCGTATGACGCGGAACGGCCGTGCGTGTCGATGCGGATGCCGCCCTCGATCAAGCAGCGGATGCCCGGCCCTTGATGGCGGTGCAGATAGGCGCAGCCGCCGGGCGGAAAGGCGACGCTGTCGCCGCGAAGAAGGAGCGCGCCGGCGGGCACGGTCGACAGCATCACCGCAAGTTTCTCATGCGAAGCGATGCCCGATCCGGGCGGCGGCCGGCCGAAATCGGCCTCGCGCGTGATCAATTCGAAACGCCATGCCGCGGCGCCCGCGGCTCCGGCTTTGAGCATGATGGCGCCTTCGCCGCCGAACGCTTCTTCGTCGCGCAAGGTGCGCTCGCCGATCGTGATTAAGCCGTGCACGACGAAGATCATCCGCGGCAGCGCCGGCAGCTCCATGGCGCCGCCGTCCGCGAACACGTCCTCGCACAGCCGGAGCATCGGATTCATTGTCGTCTCGTCGTAGGGTCAGTTAGCTGCAATCGAACTCTAAATCGCCCCCGATGAAAGGGGGAGGGTTGGGTGGATGCATTCGTCATCACCGGGCCGGCGCTCGAAATCTCCCTCTCCCCGCGTGCGGGGAGAGGGTTGGGGTGAGGGGGCTTAGCGGCTAGGCTCAGAATCGTGAAAATGGCCCCGCACCCCGATTTGTGCGCCATCCGACCGCGCCCCCGGCACGGGGCGCGGTAAAACCCAGAGCGCGCCCAGACCC
>JBQCCX010000387.1:0-9539 GCA_051961815.1 Xanthobacteraceae bacterium | reverse complement strand
CGCGATGATCTGCGCGCGTTCAGCTATTTCAGTCAGATCGCCAACAGCCATCCCGACGAGGCGCCGGGCACGCCGCAAGCGCGGTTCGTCGCCAACGCCTTCGTCGCGCTTGGGCACTACTATCTGACCGGCATTCCCAACAGCAAAATCATGGCCGATCGCACCCGCGCGCGTGACATGTTCGGCTATGCGGCGACCTATTTCGGCGATGCCGACGCGCAATACGAGCTTGGGCGGCTCTATCTCAGCGGCACGCCGAGCGATCCGCATCAGGCGGCGCGCTGGCTGCAGCTGGCAGCGACCAAGGGCCAGTGCCGCGCCGAAGTCGCGCTCGGCGATATGCTGTTTCAGGGCCAGGTCGTGCCGCGCCAGGCCGCGCGCGGCTTGATGTGGCTCACTTTGGGACGTGACTGCGCCGGCGCCGATGAAATCTGGGTCAAGCCGGTCTATGACAGCGCTTTCAAGCGTGCGAGCGACGACGAACGCGCGCTGGCGCTCGTCTATCTGGAAGACTGGCTCAAGGGCCGCCGGGATTAATCGCGCGAATAGAGCGCCTACTTCGCTTCGATCTCCAGATCGATCCACACCGGAACATGGTCGGAGGGTTTCTCCCACGCCCGCACATGGCGATCGATTCCGGCGGCGCTGAGCCGGTCAGCGGCAACCGGCGACAGCAGAAGATGATCGATGCGGATGCCGTTGTTTTTTTGCCAGGCGCCGGCCTGGTAGTCCCAGAACGTAAACAGGCCCGGTTCGTCACTGGTCGCGCGCAGCGCGTCGGTGAGTCCAAGATTGATCAAGCCGCGGAATTCGTCGCGGGTGCGCGGCAAGAATAAAGCGTCATTCACCCAGGCTTGCGGATTGCGCGCATCCGCCGAGCTCGGAATGACATTGTAATCGCCGGCCATAACGAGCGGTTCTTCCAGGCCCAGGCGCTCGCGCGTATAAGCGGAGAGTCGCTTCATCCAGGCGAGCTTGTAGGCGTATTTGTCGGTTTCCGGCGGGTTGCCGTTCGGCAGGTAAATACTGGCGACGCGGATCGCGCCGTCGGCGGTGGAAACCACCGCTTCGATGAAGCGGGCGTGATCGTCCGCGGCGTCGCCGGGCAGTCCATTGCTGACTTCGTCAAATGGAAATTTCGACAACAGCGCGACGCCATTGAAGGCTTTTTGCCCGTGCACCGCAACGTTATAGCCGAGCGCTTCGAACGGCTCGCGCGGAAACGCGTCGTCGACGCATTTGGTTTCTTGCAGGCAGACGATGTCGGGCTTGCGCTCGGCGAGCCAGGTCACCGCTGAATCAAGGCGCTGCTTGATCGAATTGACGTTCCAGGTGGCGATGCGCACGGCAATTGGCGCGTTACAACGCGAAGCTGGTGCCGCAGCCGCAGGACGCGGTGGCCTTCGGATTGTTGATCTTGAACGACGAGCCGATCAGATCGTCGACGAAATCGATTTCGGATCCGGCCATGTAGTTGAGCGAGACCGGATCGATGAGCACGGTCGCTCCGCTTTGCTCGATCACGATGTCGTCGTCGGCGCGCTGGCGTTCGGTGTCGAATCTATACTGGAACCCGGAGCACCCGCCGCCTTCGACGCTGACGCGCAACATCGTACCGGCGGGTTCCTGGCGCAGGATCTCGCCAATCCGCCGCGCAGCGCGCTCGGTCACGATGACGTTGACGCTCATTGGCTCTCCGTTCGCAATCGGGCCGATTGCAAGCTTGGCAACACGATAGTTAAGTGCGGTGGAACCGAAGGTCAATTGCGCCTAACGTGACGCACAGCAATGGATTTGGCCGTCTCCCATGCGCCTTATGCCTGCGACCCGGAAGTAAGCCGCGGCCGGCTTCATGCCGAGCCGCCGAGCCAAAGCCGCAGCGCGTTCCGCCGCGATTGCGACCGCATCATCCATGCCACCGCCTTCCGCCGGCTTAAGCACAAGACCCAGGTCTTCGTTTTCGATGAGGGCGATCACTATCGGACGCGGCTGACCCACACGCTTGAAGTCGCGCAGGTCGCCCGCGCGCTGGCGCGGCGGCTGCGGCTTGACGAAGATCTCGCTGAGGCGCTGGCGCTCGCTCACGATCTCGGCCATCCGCCGTTCGGCCATGCCGGCGAACGCGCGCTCGATTCCTGCCTGTCGGCATTCGGCGGCTTTGATCACAACGCCCAGACCTTGCGGGTGGTGACCGCGCTGGAGCGGCGCTATCCACAATTCGATGGCCTGAACCTGACGTGGGAAACGCTGGAAGGCCTGGTCAAGCACAATGGGCCGCTCACTGACCGGGCCGGTGTGCCGCTCGCCCGATATCGTGACCACGGCGTGCCAGTCTCCATTCTTGATTATTGCCGGACACAGGATCTCCAACTCTGGAGTTTCGCCAGTGCCGAAGCGCAAGTCGCCGCGGTGGCCGACGACATTGCCTATGACGCCCACGACATCGACGACGGGCTGCGCGCGAAACTGTTTGACCTCGACGAAATCATCGCCGTGCCGATGCCGGGACGCATCATCGCGGCGATCCGTGCCGCTTATCCCAATCTCGACCATGACCGGCTGGTGCATGAACTCATTCGCCAGCTGATCGGCTTGTTGATCGATGATGTGGTCGCCGAAAGCGCCGGCCGGCTTGCCGCGCTCAAGCCGCGTTCGGCGGATGATGTGCGCCAAGCCGCGACACCGGTCGGCGGCTTCTCGCGCCAGGTTGGCGACGAAGATCGTGCGATCAAAAGCTTCCTCAAACCGCGCATGTATCGCCACCCCCGGGTGATGAAGGTCATGGACCAGGCCGCCGATGTGGTGCGCGAGCTATTCGCGCGCTACACCGCCGAGCCCGCCGACCTGCCGGCAGAATGGAGCCAAGGCTTGGCCGGGCTCGACGAGGCAGAGCGCGCCCGCCACATTGCCGATTTCATCGCCGGCATGACGGATCGCTACGCGCTCGCCGAACATGCGCGGCTCTTTGACTCGACTCCGGAATTGCGTTAGGCGCGCGACGCGATCAGTCACAAAACCGCGTATGCACCGCATGCCGTCAGTGAACATCTTTGCCGAAATGCTCGAACGCGTGCGCGCGGTCGGCGACGCATTGATCGACGCGGGCTTGTTGCCGCCCGGCATCGATCAATCGCGCGTCACCGTGGAGCCGCCGCGCGATCTGGCCCACGGCGATATGGCGACCAATGCGGCGATGGTGCTGGCGAAGGACGCCCGGCGCAAGCCGCGCGAGCTTGCCGAGACGATCGCGGAAAAACTCCGGGCTGACGCGCTGGTGAGCAAGGCCGAAGTGGCCGGCCCCGGATTCGTGAATATCACGCTGCGGCCCTCGGCTTGGATCGACACCCTGCGGACCGCCGTTCGATTGGGCGGGGCTTACGGAAAAATCGATCTCGGCAGTGGCGCCACGGTGAATGTCGAATACGTCTCGGCCAATCCGACCGGGCCGATGCATGTCGGTCATTGCCGCGGCGCGGTGTTCGGCGACGCTCTTGCCAATCTGCTGGCCTTCACCGGCTTTGAGGTTACGCGCGAGTACTACATCAACAACGCCGGCGTGCAGGTCGATCTGCTCGCGCGTTCGGCTTTCTTGCGCTATCGCGAAGCGCTTGGCGAAAAAATCGGCGCCATCCCGGAAGGGCTTTATCCCGGCGACTATCTCAAACCGGTCGGCGCGGCGATCGCAGCCGAATACGGCGATTCGCTGGCAAAACAATCGGAGACGAGCTGGCTGCCAATCGTGCGCGACAAGGCGGTCGCCATGATGATGGCGGCAATACGCGACGACCTCGCGGCGTTGGATGTGAAGCCCGACGTGTTCTTTTCGGAGCGCTCGCTGTTGATGAGCGGTGAAGATCGCGTCGGGGCCACGATCGAACTGTTACGCCAACATGGCTATGTCTATGAAGGGCGCCTGCCGCCTCCGAAAGGCGCGCCGGCGGAGGATTGGGAGGACCGCGAGCAGACATTGTTTCGATCCACTGCTTTCGGCGATGACGTCGATCGTCCGCTGAAAAAATCAGACGGCTCGTACACCTATTTCGCGTCCGATATCGCCTATCACGGCTCCAAGCTTGAACGCGGCTTTCGCACATTGATCGACGTTTGGGGCGCCGATCACGCCGGATATATCAAACGCATGCAGGCGGCGGTCGCGGCTTTGAGCAATCGCGAAGCAGAACTGGACGTCAAAGTCGTACAGCTGGTGAAGCTGTTGCGGGCGGGCCAGCCGGTCAAAATGTCCAAGCGGGCAGGGGAGTTCGTGACACTTCGCGAAGTTGTCGACGAAGTCGGTCGCGATCCCGTCCGCTTCATGATGCTGTTTCGCAAGAACGATGCCGCGCTCGACTTCGATCTCGTGAAAGTGCTGGAACAATCGCGCGACAATCCGGTCTTTTACGTCCAATACGGACACGCGCGGGCGCAATCGGTATTTCGCAACGCCCGCGCCGCCTTCCCCGATCTGGCGGATGACGTCACCCAATTCGCCGAACGCGCCGATTGCGCGCGTCTTGACGATCCGGCGGAACTTGCGCTGATGCGGCAAATCGCACTCTATCCGCGCATCGTCGCGGCGGCTGCGGCGGCGCACGAACCGCACCGAATCGCCTTTTATTTGTTTGATTTAGCCAGTGAATTTCATGCACTTTGGACACTCGGCAACGCATCGCCACATTTACGCTTCATTATCCAGAATGATCGACAACTGACCGAAGCCCGGCTTGTGCTTGTTCAGGGGGTTGCCGCCGTGCTCGCATCGGGGCTGGCACTGCTCGGGGTCGATGCGCCAAACGAGATGCGATAGGTCGCTCGATTTTTGACTTTGCCGCTCGGAAGCTGCTGGCGGCGAAAGCGGGTCGGGTGTTTCGTTGAATCTTTCTTGGCTTTGGGTCTCCTGTGGACGGCTAAACGAGTCGAAATCGCATGGCTGAAAACGAACGGCGTTCGTATCGGGATCCGCGCTGGCGCAACGCCGAGCAAACGTCGCGCGCGGAGGCTGACGATCCGCTCGCCGAACTGGCGCGGCTCATCGGCCAGGGCGCGACGAACAGGCCCGGCCGCGATCGCCGGCTGGCGGAGCCGGAGCACGCGGACGATCGAGACGGTGAAAGCGGCCGTTCCGATGACCATGCCGCGCCAGACGAACGGTTTCGTGAATCACCTCGACAAGTGCGTGATGAGCGATATTCGCCTTCCGATGATGCGCACTACGAACAGGACCCCGATCCGGATTACCGCGCGGGCAGAGACCCGCGATACGGCCAAGCTGCGCAGACCAATTCTGCACCGCCCCCGCGCGCGTCTCGCTTTCGCCAGGAACCGGAAATCCCGATGCCGTCGCGGCGCGATGTTGACCATGGCGAAGGCGACGAAGGAGACGACGCCGTCCAGCAGGAGACCGCAGACTGGCGCGAGCGGCCATCGGATGATGACGCCGAGTCCCACTACGCGGACGAATACGAAGATGAAGGGCATGCCGCCGATGCCTATGCCTATGACGACGAGTACAGCGAGGATCAAATCCCGCGCCGGCGCAGCGGCTTCGTTTTGGTCGCCGCCATATTTGCGCTCGCCGTCCTCGGCACGGCTGGCGCTTTCGCTTACCGCGCCGTGTTCGGCGGGCCGGTGCTGCCGGCTTTGCCGCCGATAATCAAAGCCGAGGGCGGACCAAATAAAATCATACCGAGCGGCGCGAACTCGCAAGGCGAGCAGCCCGTCCGTGACGCCGATGCGCCCAATGCGGGCTCACGCGAACGGCTGGTCTCTCGCGAGGAGCGCCCGGTCGACATTCCGCCGCCAGTGACCAGCCCAGCCCCCCGGCCGGTCTCGACCGTGCCGGTTTTCCCGGACCCGCCGCGCATGGGCGGCCCTGGCGCCGTTGTCGGCTACTCGGCAAGTCTTCCACCATCAAATCTGCCGCCATCGAATAGCGCCGCTTCGACCGAGCCACCGAGCGCCCCGGCAATGACCACGGCGACCGCGCCGAACCCCGCAGCGAGTACCGCTCCGGCTGCGTCGTCCTCGGCCACGCTGTCCGGCTCGTCGCCCACGGCAGGCCTATCCGCCGCGCCGGCGCCGAAAAAAATCCGGACCGTTACGATCCACACCGACCAGGCGACCGCCGACGGGCCGGTCAGCTCAACCGCCGCGCCGCGCTCCGGAACGCAATCGCAAAGCCCCAATGGGCCGCTTTCGATCGTGCCGTCTGCCAACGATGCGCCGGCTCCAGTGGTGCGTCCGCGATCGGCAGCAGCCCCGCAGCCGGTCCCGGTCAACAAACCACCGGCAAATGAGACCGCTTCCGCAGCACCTGCGGCTGCCGTATCGACGGCGAGCGGCGGTTATGCCGTCCAAGTTTCGTCCCAACGTAGCGAAGAGGAAGCGCAGTCTTCCTTCCGCGACCTCCAGGCGAAATATCCGGGCGTGCTCGGCGGCCGGACGCCGATCATCCGGCGCGCCGATCTCGGCGCCAAGGGCATCTTCTTTCGCGCAATGGTCGGTCCATTCGGCTCGGCGGACCAGGCGAGCGAATTGTGCTCAAACCTGAAAGCCGCCGGCGGCAGCTGTCTCGTACAGAAGAATTGACCGTCGCCGGGCGCGCTGGCGCATGATCCCGAAAAGTGGGTACCGGTTTTCGGGCAAGATCATGCGCCAAATGACCCCTGCGCTTGCATTCGCGCGCCGCCGTGCCTCTAGTGCGTCATGATTGATTTGGAATCCTGCCTCCGGGTCCGGCCGGCAGCGTCGGTCGGCGGCGGGTGCTCATTGCCGTAGATGCGCGCCTTCATTACCGGGCTTTCGGGGCCCACGCTCACCACAGCGGAACGCCGTTTCGTGGCGGAGGCGGACCCCTGGGGGCTGATTCTGTTCAAGCGCAATGTGACCACGCCGGAGGCGCTGCGCCGCCTTATCGGTGAGTTCCGCGCATTGCTCGGCCGCCAGGCTCCAGTCCTGATCGATCAGGAAGGCGGCCGCGTGCAGCGCTTGGGGCCGCCGCATTGGCCAAGCTATCCCCCGGGCGCCGCCTACGGGGCGGTCTTCGACCGCGATTCCCATGCTGGGCTGAGAGCCGCGCGCTTGGGTGCGCGACTGATCGCCGGCGATTTGGCCGAACTCGGAATCGACGTCGACTGCGCGCCGGTCGCGGACGTGCCAGCAGCCGGCGCCGACCCCGTAATCGGCGACCGGGCCTATGGAACCGATCCGGCCAAAGTGACCGCGCTCGCCGGCGCTTTTGCTGCCGGGCTGATGGATGGCGGCGTGTTGCCGGTGCTCAAGCATCTGCCCGGTCATGGCCGCGCTGCCGCGGACAGCCACCAGCGCTTGCCTGTCGTGGCCGCCGCTCGAAGCACCCTCGAAGCCACCGATTTTGCGGCGTTCCGGCCATTATGCAGCCTGCCGCTGGGGATGACCGCCCATATTGTGTTTAGCGCCATCGACCCCGTCGCGCCGGCGACCACTTCGGCCAATATAGTGAGGCACGTGATTCGCGATTCGATCGGCTTTACCGGCTTGCTCATGAGCGACGACATTTCGATGGGTGCCCTGTCCGGCTCATTGTCGGAACGCAGCAAGGCGGCGATCGCGGCCGGCTGCGACATGGTGCTTCATTGTAACGGGGTGCTGTCGGAAATGGCCGACGTTGCCGAGGCAGTGCCGCCGCTCGCAAGCGAGGCGGCGCGTCGCGCCGAAGCGGCGCTCGCCGCCCGAATAGACCCGGCAGCGCTGGATGCAGCCGTCGCGCGCGCTGAGCTGGCCACGCTGATACACGACTTTCGCCCCGGGGCGGGAATGGCATGAACGCTGAACAAGAGTTCGAAACCGGACTTGCCGAGCGCGCCAGCGACGAACCATCGCTCATGGTCGACGTCGAGGGCTTTGAAGGCCCGCTCGATCTGTTGCTGACGCTGGCCCGCCAGCAGAAAGTCGATCTGGCGAAGATTTCCATTCTTGCGCTTGCCGATCAGTACCTCGCCTTCATCGAAGAGGCGCGCAAGATGCGACTGGAGCTCGCCGCTGATTACCTGGTCATGGCGGCCTGGCTCGCTTATTTGAAATCCCGTCTGCTGCTGCCTGAACAGCATCCGGCCGAAGGTCTCAGCGCCGAAGAAATGGCCAATGCACTGGCGCTGCGGCTGCGCCGGCTCGAGGCGATCCGCAAATTCGCCGAGCAATTGATGAATCGCCCGCAGCTCGGCCGCGACGTTTTCCAGCGCGGCCAGCCGGAGCCGATCGCCGAGATTAAGCATCCGCAATGGTCGGCGACGCTTTACGACTTGCTGTCGGCGTACGCGTCGCGCCGGCAAATCCAGTCCAGGTCGGTCGTGCGGGTGCCCAAGCGCACGGTCTGGTCGCTCGCCGAAGCGCGTGAAGCCCTGGAGCGGCTGGTCGGTCAAACCATGGACTGGAGCCCGCTCGATCAGTACCTGGTTGCCTATCTTACCGATCCTGCGACGACCGCCACCGTGCTGGCTTCGAGTTTTGCCGCGGCGCTCGAAATGATCAGAGAGGGCCGGCTCGAGGCGCACCAGCAAGGTGCTTTCTCGCCGCTCTATTTGCGCAAGAAACGCAACGCCGACGGCGCCCTGTCGCAGGGCGGAGCCGCGGAATCGGGGAATGGCTAAGAGGGAGAAGAAGCCAATGGGGAAAGTCGCGGAGATGCGGGTGATCGTCGGCGACAGGAAAGATCCTGACCGCGCCGAAGGACTGCGCATCCTCGAAGCTTTACTGTTTGCCGCCGAAGGGCCGTTGGATGAGAAGGTCCTCGCCTCGCGGCTGCCGGCCGGCATCGATGTGCACGCACTGCTCCAGCAAATGCAACGCGAATACGCGCCGCGCGGCGTCAATCTGGTGCGGATCGGCGGCAAATGGACGCTTCGCACCGCGACCGATCTGGCCTGGCTGTTGACGCATGAGTCGGTGGTCACGCGAAAGCTATCGCGTGCGGCGATCGAGACGCTGGCGATCGTCGCTTATCATCAGCCGGTGACCCGCGCCGAAGTCGAGGAGATCAGGGGCGTGAGCACCTCGAAGGGAACGCTCGACGTCCTGCTCGAAACCGGCTGGATTCGGCTGCGCGGCCGGCGCAAAGCGCCGGGCCGGCCGGTCACCTACGGGACCAGCGAAGCGTTCCTGTCCCATTTCGGACTCGACGTCTTGAGCGATCTGCCGGGCCTCGACGAACTCAAGGGCGCTGGCCTGGTCGACGCCACCATGCCCGCTGACTTCGCGGTACCGGTTCCGTCCGACGATCCGGCGCTGCGGGACGATGAAGAACCGCTGGGGCCGGAGGACGTCGACCTTGGCTTGGCGCCGCGGGTCGAGCGCACCGAGGAATAAACGTCGGCGGCTATCGATCCTCGCTGGGGTTGCGGGCGCATAGCCGGGCCCAGCGCTGGGTTTACCCGGCCGCGTTTACCTGGCCTCGTTAACCTGGCCTCGTTTACTTGGCCTCGTTTACTGGCCTCGTTTACTGGCCGCGTTTACCTGCGGCGGAGCGGCATTGCCGTTGTGCTTGTTTTTGCCGGTCCTGACGCCTA
>JBQCCX010000386.1:0-7086 GCA_051961815.1 Xanthobacteraceae bacterium | reverse complement strand
AGGCCGACCCGGCTGGCGTACCGGCGCAGAGGCCGGCGGCGCCGGCCGCCGCAGCGGGGGCCTAGGCGGTGACTGCAACGATCGCAAAGATCATCTGGCTCGCTACTGGCCTGAGCTGGTTCTTTCTGCGCCTTGCGCCGCGCCAGCATTCGCGCAAGACGCCGGTGCGCTATTCAGGACGTGGCCCGCGCGAATTTGTGCTGCTCGCGGCCTCCCTGACCGGGCTAGGGATCGTGCCTTTTATCTATGTGACCGCGCATTTTCCGCGCTTTGCCGATTATCCACTGATCCCGGCGCTGTCCTATCTCGGGGTCGCTGTCGAGCTAACCTGCCTGTGGCTGTTTTACCGAAGTCATCGTGACCTCGGCCACAATTGGTCCGTCAGTCTCGACCTGCGCGAACGCCACACCCTTGTCACAAGCGGCGTCTACGCCCTCGTTCGGCACCCGATGTATGCCGGGTTCTGGTTGATGGCGCTCGGTCAGGCTTTGCTGCTGCCGAACTGGATTGCCGGTCCTGCCGGTCTCGTCGGCTTTGGCGTTCTGTTTTTCGGGCGAGTGGCGCGCGAAGAAGCAATGATGATTGGCGCCTTCGGCGACGAGTATCGGGCCTATATGCGCCGGACGGCACGTGTAGTTCCATGGCTGTATTGAAGTGTGGCAGTGCGTTCACGGTCCCGTTGCATTTTTGCTACAGCTGCGCGCCGCTATTCTCGGCAGCGGCGGATTTAGGGGGATTTCCGCGCCAAAATCTGGCAGTGCAATATGGACGGCTTAGGATGCAGACAGGCCCGGTTTGGACGACCGGGTGCGGACTTGAGGTGAGGGTTGCATGAGACGTTCGTGGCGACTGACCGCGGTCGGGATACTGGTCGTTGGCATGGTGCTCGCGTTCGGAATCAATCCGGGCCGCGCGGATTCACGGGCGCACGTTTACCTGCTGCGCGGGCTGATGAACATTTTCTCGCTCGGTATGGACACGCTGTCCGAGCAGCTTAACCGGCGTGGTGTCTACGCCACGGTCCATGGCTATGGTGAGTGGCAGGCGCTGGCCGATCGCGCCGCGGCCGATTTCAAGGCCGGCCAGGAGGGACCGATCATCCTGATCGGCCATTCACTCGGCGCCGACGCTGTCATGGAAATGGCCGCATATCTCGGCCGCAAGGGTATTCCCGTGGCGCTGGTCGTGCCGTTCGACGGTACGCAATCGTTCGCGGCCAGCGACAATGTCGCCCGCGTTCTCAATCTCACGCAGCGCGACTACGCCTATATGCGGCGCGGGCCGGGATTCCACGGCACACTCAACAATGTCGATGTCAGTTCCGATCCGAGCATCGATCACATCAATATCGATAAGTCGCCGCGGCTGCATGCCCGGGTCGTTTCGGAAGTCCTCGCCGTGGTCGGCGGCGGACATCGTATCGCGACGCCGGGCGCGCCCAAGCCGGCCGGTGCCACCGGGACCGCACCCGCCGGCCAGGACGGCAGCGCGGCCAAGCATGAAGGCGTCCCCGCTGCGGCGCCTCCGGCCAGCGCTCCAGCCAAAAGCGGAAACGGCGCCGATGCCGGTACGGCCACCCCGGTCGCCGACGGCACGCCGGTGATTGCTCGCCCGGAACGGAATAGCCCGCGGCCGAACGTCGACAGTCCGGTTCCGCCGCAGCACAAGCCAGCGGCAAGCCCGCCGGCTCTTCGCGCCGATCAAGTGCCGAATTAAATCTGCCGAATAGATTCTGCGGACTGCTGCCTTTCGCACCTGGCGGCGGCAGGTTCGTTTATTCGTGCCCCGGTATCGGCACTTCGATCGGAGCGCAATTGCTGCGCCCTTGCATCAGGCAGTCCTGTTCTCTCTGCAAATCACTGATGGTGTCGGCGATCCAGACGCCGGCGACCACCAGCGATACCAGGATCGCAAGCGCTATCATATTCATGATCATGCGGTGGCGATAATCGATCGGTTCATCGTGTTCTTGTTCGAACCGCGCAAAATCGTCGAGATCATCTTCGACCGGCCGCGGCAGGTCGGTGGCAAAGGATGGCTTGCCCGGCGGGCGCGGCTCAAATTTGAGTATTTGGCCGAATCGTCCGGCCTCGCGCCGATGAGATCGTTTTACGACTGCCTTTGAGCCGGGCATGATGCTCAAGCTACGCCTCTGCGGCAAAATCTCCAGCCCTCCAATCCAGGGTGCCCGCTCGGTCACCCAGACTGGACGCTGTTGCCCCTTGACGGGAGTTGGGGCTCGCGCGTTCGCCATTATATTCCGAATCGTGAACATTTACCGTTCGACGGCCGCTCAGGAGATCATGCATGACGAAATCCGTTCCGCAGCCACTATTCAGCGGTGCTCCCGGCGCGCTGGCGATTGCCGCGTTGATCGGCGCCGCGGCCGCGCTGACCTCGCCCGCCGCGGCCGCCGGCGATTACGACCTGGGCTCGATCCATATCTCGCAGCCGTGGTCGCGGGCCACGCCGAAGGGCGCTGCATCGGGCGCGGGATATATGACGCTCACCAACAAAGGCACCGCACCCGATAGGGTCAGCTGCGTTTCCGACGATGCCAGCGGGCAATGCCAGATTCACAGCATGACCATGGAAGGCGCGGTGATGAAAATGCGTCCGGTGGAAGGCGGACTGGAGATCAAGCCGGGCGAATCGGTGACCCTTAAGCCGGGCGGCAATCACATGATGTTTCTCGCGCTGAAACATCCGCTCGAACAGGGGCAAACGGTCAAGGTGACGCTGAAATTCGATCACGCCGGCACGATTGATGTGGATTATCCGGTGCTCGCCCTCGGTGCGCCAGCGCCCGGCGCTTCGGCCGGCGGCTCAATGATGCAGGACTCCGGCGCGATGCATATGCAGGGTGGCGGCATGCAAGGCGGCGGCATGCAGGGCGGCGGCATGAAGCAGATGGATAAGCGCTAGCTCCGTCGGCCGACCGCCGCTATGCCGGCTCGCGAAATCCGGGTTTCATGCCTTCCGGCAGCGGCATGCCAAACGTGTTGAGTATCATCGACACCATCGCGTAGTAGCCGAGAATGCCGACCAGCTCGACCGTGCCGGCGTCGCCGAGAATTTTATGCACCCGGTTGTACGCAGCCGTGCTCACCCGCCGCTTGGCATAAAGCTCCTTGGCGAAGGCGTAAATCGCCAGTTCGTCGCGCGGCGCCGATTTCGGCGCTCGGCCGGCCTGAATGTCGCGGATGGTCTGCGGCTTGACGCCTTGCTTCTCCGCCATGGGCACATGCATCGCCCATTCGTATTGCGCTTTCCAATGCTGGGCGGTGACGAGAATCGCAAATTCCGACAGCCGGCCCGGCACGCTGGTCTTGAATCGCAGATGTCCGCCGAGCTTCTGCGCCAATTCTCCGAAGGCCGGGGCGTGCAGATAAACGGCGAAGGGGCCCGCCAGCTTGAATTGCCCGCGCGGGCCGGAGCGGATGGACTCCGCCAGTGCGCGCTGCTCGGGCGTGAACGTCGCTTCCGACAGTGCCGCCAAACGCCGCGATTGCATATTACGCATGGTTTGCCCTCCCGTGTTCGATGAATCCGATACTGAGCTTTTATTCCTCTGTCGAGCCGGCGCCCGCGCGGCGGGACCGAACCGAGCCGCAGGGATTCGATGCCAAGCGTCGTGCTGCGACGGCTCGCGATCTATCCTCAGAGGCAGCAGGAGATCTGTCCAAAGTTGAGCGGAGGCAATCACAAGTTTTCCGATGCTCGCCTAAAACGCCCGTTTTTAACCAATCGTTAACCATCTCTGGAGAGATTATTAACCAATTAGAATCATCCAAAATCGGAGAGGGGTGGTGTCAAACCTCATCATCCAACGTCAATCGCTGAAATTTCGGGCGCGCACCTATACGGCCTTTGTGTTCACGCCGCGGGCGCCGATCGCAGACTGGCTGATGGACCTCGACGCCACGCTCGAGCGATCCAAGAGCTTCTTTACCGGGCATGCCGTCGCACTGGATCTGTCGGCGGTGCGCTTAAGCCCAAACGGCATCGCGCACCTCATCGCCAGCCTCGAGGAGCGAAATATACGGGTGCTCGGCATTGAAGGAGTCGAGCCGAACGAGGCGGCCGGTCTTCCTCCAATAGGTCTTCCGCCGATCCTGCGAGGCGGCCGTGGAACCCAAGATTTGGACTTGCCAGAGCCGGAGCCGCCGCCCGCTACCGAGGCCGCCCCGCGCCTGCGTGAACAGCCATCCTCGCTCCTGATCGAAGAACCGGTGCGTTCCGGCCAGTCGGTCGCGTTTGTCGAGGGCGACATCACCGTACTCGGCTCGGTCGGGTCCGGAGCTGAAATCATCGCCGGCGGATCGATCCACATTTACGGCACGCTGCGCGGTCAGGCCATGGCGGGCGTCACCGGCAATCGCCGCGCCCGGATTTTTTGCCACCGGTTCGAGGCCGAGCTCTTAGCCATCGGCTCCTATTACAAGACAGCAGACGAAATCGAGGACAGCGTGCGTAGCGGACCGATCCAAGCCTGGCTGGACGGTAACACCCTGAAGATCTCGGCGATGAACTAGGAACAACGAAAGGTCGTGAACATGAAGGACAAGAAATCGGCCCGCGTGGTGGTTGTGACATCAGGCAAAGGCGGCGTCGGTAAGACGACCTCGACCGCTGCGCTGGGTGCCGCGCTTGCCCACCTTGGCGAAAAGGTCGTCGTCATCGATTTTGACGTCGGTCTGCGCAATCTTGATCTGGTCATGGGCGCCGAGCGGCGTGTGGTCTTTGACCTGATCAATGTGATCAACGGCGTGGCGAAACTGCCGCAAGCGCTCATTCGCGATAAACGGCTGGAAAATCTCCACTTGCTGCCAGCCTCGCAGACCCGCGACAAGGACGCGCTCACCGAAGAGGGCGTCGCCAAAGTGATCGCCGAGCTGCGCTCGAAATTCGATTGGATCATCTGCGACAGTCCTGCCGGCATCGAGCGGGGCGCGACGATGGCCATGCGTTACGCCGACGCCGCCATCATCGTGACCAACCCCGAAGTGTCGTCGGTGCGCGATTCGGATCGCATTATCGGCCTTCTCGATTCCAAGACTGACAAAGCCGAACGCGGAGAATGCGTCGACAAACACCTGCTGGTTACTCGTTACCATCCCTGGCGCGCCGCTCGCGGCGAGATGCTGGCGATAGACGACGTGCTCGAAATTCTGTCGGTCCCCTTGCTCGGCATCATTCCTGAAAGCGAAGAAGTGCTGCGCGCCTCAAATGTGGGATCGCCAGTGACGCTGAATAGCCCGGCAAGCCCGCCTGCACGCGCCTATTTCGAAGCGGCGCGCCGGCTTAAGGGCGAAACGATCCCGGTGCAAGTTCCCAGCGAAAGCCGCGGATTTTTCAACAAGCTGTTCGGACGGAAAGCAGCATGAACCTCTTCAACTGGTTTAGCCGCGGCTCCGCGCCCATTGCGCGGGAACGGCTGCAAATCCTGCTGGCGCATGAGCGTAACGAGCGTGATCAACCGGACCTGCTCGGCATTTTGCGCGAAGAAATTCTCACCGTGATCAGCCGGCATGTCTCGTTCGATCCTGACAAGGTGCAGATCAAGATGGATCGCGGCAAATCCATATCGACGCTGGCGGTCGACATCGAAATTCCGAACTCGTTCGACGCTCCGGCTCAGCCTTCACAACACCGGCGGCCACGGAGCAAGCGTTTGCGCAGCGACGGCGCACGCACGATGAATCAAAGGGTCGCTTGATGCGCAGCATTGCATTTCTCACCCAGAAAGGCGGCGCTGGAAAGACAACGCTGGCGGCTTCGCTTGCCGAGATGGCAGCGAGTACAGGCGAAAAAGTCATCGCGCTCGATCTTGACCCGCAGCAATCGTTGGTGCGCTGGGGTGAACGCCGCGAAACGGCTAATGCCCGCAACAAGGTCATTGTCGAACCGCTCGAACGCGAACGGCTGTCCCGTCTGCGCGCCATTCTTGAGGGGCTTGCCGGCGCCGGATTCACGCTGGCAATTTTCGACACGACGGGAGCCGATGCCACTGCCGTTCGCCCGGTCTGCGAAGTCGCAGATCTAAGCCTTCTGCCCGCGCGCCCGACCCGCTTGGATGTGGAAGCGACGGCGGCAACATTTCGCGCGGTGTTTCTGGCCAAGCGAAAAGCCGCCTTCGTGTTGAACCAGTGCCCGTCGAGCTACCGCAGCACGCGGGCAAGCGAGGCGGCCAAGCAACTCAACAGCCTTGGCATCCTGGCTGAACCGATGGTCTCCGCACGCATGGATTTTCAGGATGCCGTCGCGGCCGGCCTCGGCGTCACCGAATATGCCGCCGGCAGCAAGGCAGCGGAAGAAATCGCGATGCTGTGGAACTGGAGCCGGCGGCAGCTCACGGGAAAGAAGTCAGAGGCTGCGGTCGATCGGGCTCGACAGGCTGCCGCGTAGGCTGGCTGCGCCGGCACGCTTTCAAGTCACTCGCAATTCGAGTTTGGCCGGGGCGCTCTAACTTTGGCGCGAAGCCTCGTCATGCGCTATGAATGGTCCATGGCGCTCAAAGCCCTGTTTTTCGATGTGTTCGGCACGCTGGTTGATTGGCGCAGCTCGATCGCCCGGGAGGCGGAGGCACTCCTCAAGCCCAAGGGCGTCACGCTCGACACCTTTGCCTTCGCCGATGCCTGGCGCGGCGAGTATCAGGGCGCGATGGAAGAGGTGCGGGCCGGTCGCATCGGTTTTTGCAAGCTCGACATCCTGCACCGGCGCAATCTCGATCTCACGCTCAAGCGCTTTGGTGTCGATGGTCTCAGCGAGGAGGAAAAACGCAACTTCAATCTGGCCTGGCACCGGCTCGACGCCTGGCCCGATGTCCCGGCCGGCCTCACCCGACTCAAGCGCGGGCACATGATTGCACCGGTATCGAACGGCAATATTTCTCTGATGGTGGATCTGGCGCGCCGCAATGGCTTTCCGTGGGACGCAATTCTTGGCGCCGAGATCGCCGGCGATTACAAACCGAAGCCGCGCGTCTATCTCGCCGCCGCGGAAGCGCTCAGCCTCGATCCTGAAGCTTGCATGATGGTGGCGGCGCATTCCAGCGATCTCGCCGCCGCCGCGGCGCTTGGTTTG
>JBQCCX010000385.1:0-3430 GCA_051961815.1 Xanthobacteraceae bacterium | reverse complement strand
TCGACGTGATCGAGACTCTCGGTGGTCTCGGTCAAAAACTCACGCAACAACTCGTCCATGAACGCCTCGTGCGCCGACCATGCGGTCTAGCCGCCTCAGAATCCCTAGCGTCCACGAAACCCCTCAAAGGCGGGGGAGTCTCTGGCCAAAGCGTTTAATTTCGGTTGCGGAATAGGCGAGTTGGAACCCGTAAAACGCCCGATTGTCGTCAACAGGCGGTTACGACGACCGCATCCCCGTCGACCCGGGCCGAGATTCCGAAGCCGCAATCGCGGGCCAATATGCCGGTATAGAGCGGCTGAATGGCATGGGCGCCGACCGGCTCGGCCGGGGTGCCGGCGAGCAGATCGGGCGTCGCAGGCGCCAAACGGGCGTTGAGCCCGCGCGCGGTGACGCGGTAGCCCTCGCCCATTGCATCGGCGGTCAGGGTCCCGCCGCGCGGGATGGTCCCGCTGGCCACCACCAGCATGTTGAGTAGAAGCTTGACCCGGTTTTTGGCGACCAGCGCCCGCGCCAAGTTCCAGACCAGGGTGGTTTTGCCGTCCTCAAGAAGGCCGCGGGCGGCTTTTTCGGCATCGCCGAGCTCGATTTGCGCGCCAGCGGACCCTGAAGCGCCAAAGGCCAAACGGCAAAATTGAAGCTTGGCAGAGGCTTGGCCGGCGCTCTTTTTAATCAGCTCGAGCGCGAAGGTCTTGGTTTCTTCATCCTTATCTTCCTCCATCACCTCCAAGCCATTGATGATCGCGCCGACCGGGCTGATGAGATCATGGCAAACACGCGAGCAAAGCAGCGCGGCAAGGTCGAGGGCGCCGATGGTCGGGGGAGCGGTCATGCGGTCTGACATGAAGACCTCGCGGCAGGGAAAATCTTGCGTGTCATAGCACATGCGATTCGGCAATCGTGCCGCGAACAAGAGCGTGCTAAACCGCCTCGCCCAACACCGCTCGGCACTTCGCGTGAGGTGCAAAATTTCAAGAGAAAACCTAAGGAAAGGCCAAGGAGCCCGACGTGACTGCCTTCGATGCCAATGCATGCACGGCGCTCGCGCAGGATCTGACCGCGATCGCCGCTCGTGCGGGCGCTATCATCCGCCACTACGGCGCCGCTTCGCTGCGCCATAAAGCCGACGGCTCGCCGGTCACGGCAGCGGACGAAGCGGCCGAAGCGGCCATTTTGCGGGACCTTGAACGGCTTGCGCCTGGTATCCCGGTCGTCTCGGAGGAACGCTCCGCCACGGATGAAGCGCACGTCAAAGCCTCACAAAGCCCGACTTATTTCCTCGTCGATCCGCTCGACGGAACACGGGAATTCATCGCCGGTCGTGACGAGTTCACCGTCAATATCGCACTGATGAATCTTGGCGCGCCGCTCGTCGGCGTTATCGCGGCGCCCGCCACCGATCTGGTTTGGCGCGGCGTTGTCGGCAGCGGTGCCGAGCGCATGCGGTTGAGCAGCCAAGGCGAGCGGACCGCCATCGAGGCCCGGCCACGGCCGGCGCAGCCGGTGGCCTTGGTCAGTCGCTCGCATCTTGATCCCGATACCAAGACCTATCTTGCCGGCCTGCCGCAGGCATTGGTCGTAAGTTGCGGCTCGTCAATCAAATTTTGCCGCATCGCGGAGGGCAGCGCCGATCTTTATCCGCGGCTTGCGCCGACTCACGATTGGGATGCCGCGGCCGGGCATGCGATCCTGGCGGCCGCAGGTGGAGAGGTCACGGCTGCCGACGGCTCGCCGCCGGTCTATGGCACGCCCAGGCGCCTGATCCCGAACTTCATTGCCCGCGGTGATCCGCACAGCCATTGACCGGCGGTCTCACTGCGCGCGCGCCGGAGGCTGGCCGCGGTCTAACTGCGCGCGCCGGAGGCCGCCGGCTCGCCGGGCTCGTTGCGCTAATCCTTTCGTTTTCGCCGTGCTGCCGTCATAGTTCCCGCAAAGGCTGCGCTGATTCGCAAGGTGCCGTTTCTATTCGGCCTGCGCTCAAAGCCTTAAGGGGCCTTCGCCATGAATTTCACTAAAGGACCAGGCGCTGCTCCGGCCGTCCTGACGGCCGCCATCTCAGGCGTGCTCGCCGCCGGGCTCCTGATCGGACCTGTCGCGGCGCAGACGGTTCCACCCCAGCCGCCGCCTGCCGTCGAACCCGCTCCGCCGCCGCAGCGGGGGCCTGCCAATCAGTTCTCGTCCAACGAATTGATCGATGCCGGGCATCGCTTCTTTGGCGGCGTGTCCCGGGGCCTTGCCATGATCGTGGAAAAGGCGGTCAGCCAGTGGGGGCAACCAAACGGCTACATTCTGGGCGAAGAAGCCAGCGGCGCCTTTGTCGGTGGCCTGCGATATGGCGACGGAACGCTGTACACCAAGAATGCCGGCGATGTGCGGGTGTTCTGGCAAGGACCGAGCATCGGCTTCGATGCCGGCGCCGACGGCGCGCGCACCATGATGCTGGTGTACAACCTGCCGCGCACCGATGCGATTTTCGAGCGGTTCGGCGGCATCAACGGCTCCGCCTATTTCATCGGCGGCTTCGGCATGACGGCGCTGGTTGCCAATCATATTACCGTGGTGCCGATCCGCTCGGGCGTCGGGCTGCGGCTCGGCGCCAATCTTGGTTATCTCAAATTCACCGATCGCCCGACGTGGAACCCGTTCTGATAGCGCCTTCGCGAAATTGTGGCACCGCAGCGGAAAAGGTGGCGCAGCGGATAAACTCGGTTTAGGTTAAAATCTGCCCCAGGTGGTGCAATTCGCGCCCACATGGCATGGTTTACGGCCAATTTGTGAAACCTCAGGGGCCGAAAGCGTAGCGTCATGATCGAGTCGGTCATGTTTTTCGGGATCGGGTTCCTGGTCGCGGCCCTGCTTGGCCTGTTGTTCCTCCCCCTCGTACATAATCGGGCCGTACGGCTGACGATGAAGCGGCTCGAAGCCTCGACGCCGCTTTCGATCGCTGAGATCCGCGCCGACAAGGATCAGCTGCGCGCCGAATTCGCCATGACAACCCGGCGGCTCGAAATGAGCGTCGACAAGTTGAAGGCGAAGACGACGAGCCAGCTTGCCGAACTTGGCAAAAAGACCGACGCGATCAATCAACTCAAAAAAGAGCTGGGCGAGAAGACCGCGACCATCTTCGCTCTGGAAACGCGCGACAAGACCTTGCGCGACCAGTTGCGCGCGACCGAGGAAGAATTCCAGATCAAATCCGGTGCGCTGCGCGAGGCCGAGCGCCAGCTCGCCGACAAGGAATCCGAACTGACCAAGCTGTTGGGCGATCTTGGCGAGCGATCGTTGCTCGCCGACAGTCAGCGGACCGAGATTGCCGCATTGCATGCCCAGACCGAGGCGCTCAAGGTCAGTGTTGCCGATTACGAGCGCGCCGTGGCGGACACCGAGAGCCGGCTCGGGCGCGAGCGCGCCGACGCCGAAACTTCGGCGA
>JBQCCX010000384.1:0-4760 GCA_051961815.1 Xanthobacteraceae bacterium | reverse complement strand
GGCCAACGGCATTGCGGTCGGGGTGGCGTCGAAGGCCATGGTGATTTGACCCCCCATCAAATCGGTGTCCATCGGCGCCGAGCCTTTGTAGGGCACATGGGTGATGTCGAGGCCGCCCGCCAGCGATTTGAATTCCTCGCCACACAGGTGGAGAATCGAACCAAGGCCTGATGAGCCGTAATTGTATTTTCCAGGATTGGCCTTGATCAGCGCGATGAGGCTCTTCACATCGGTTGCTGGAACGGACGGATTGACCAGCAGCAATGTCGGGGTGACGCCAACGCGGCCGACCGGCGCAAAATCGCGCACCGCATCGTAAGGAATGTGCTTGTAGAGGCCGGGATTGATGGCGTTGGTGGATACCGTCGCCATCAAAATCGTGTAGCCGTCTGGGCTCGCTTTGGCGACGGCCTCGGCGCCGATATTGCCGCCGGCTCCGGTTTTGTTTTCGACCACGAACTGCTGGCCGAAAATCTCTCCCATTTTGGCGCCCATGACGCGGCCGACAATATCGGTCGGCCCGCCCGCCGCGAACGGAATGATCATCTGCACTGGGCGCCACGGATAATCGTCGCGGGCGTGGAGTGTCGTAGTGGCTACTGAAGCTGCCAGCACAGGAGCGGCGAATGCAGCAACCGTGCGCCATGTGCGATTGTCGGTCATGCCGTATCCTCCCAGTTGCGATAAAGGCTAGCACTATCGCCGAGGGAGAAAGAGAGGGCGTGTGGTCGCGCCGTCAGTCGGGCGTGGCGGCGCGCGGCGGCGCCGGCACGAAGCGCCCAAGCAGGTCACGCCACCGGGAATCCAAGCGGAGGCCGTTACTCTCGTCGTCGAGAAGTCGATGCGGATCAGCGGACGATTTCAAGGCATAGCGTAGATAGGACAGGCGCAGCAGCCACAGCGCATGCACAATATCCGCTTCGCTGCGCACCCGGAATGTGACCCAGCCGGAATGAGGAGCCCAGCGATGCTCCTCGGCCAAGCCCCGCGCCAGCAACTCATCGTGGAATGCCCGCGGGAACGGAATGTCGACCTCGCCTGAATTGTGCACGTGACCCACTTCGGCCCTGCCCACGCGAAATTCTTGACCGCCATAGCGATGGCTGTGCGTGGATATTCGCGGCCACGCCGAGACTTGCTCGTTCAGCGCGTGCAACCTCATCGCCGTGTGCTCCTGTTGCCGTGTGATGATCGCGGCATTCAGTTTGCGGCAAAAGTTCCGGCATCGACCGAGCGGACGAATTCCGCGAGCGCGCGTCCGATTTCGTGCGGGGAATCTTCCTGAAGGAAGTGCCGGCCTTTGACGGTCATCTCCCGCTGGTTCGGCCAGGTCCGGCAATAGTCCCGGGTTCGTCCCGTGACGATCGCCCCCGGCTCGCCGAGAATAAGCAGCTTCGGGATTGTGCTTTTGGAGATAAAGGCGCCGTAATTCTCGACGATCGCGGCGACATCGGCCGGTTCGCCCTCGATCGGGATTTGCCGCGGCCAGACCAGCGTCGGCAGCCGCGCCGCTAGCTCGGCGAACGGCGCCCGGTAGGCCGCCATTTCGTCGTCGCTGAGCCGCCGGATGACGGCTTGCGGCAAGATTGTCTCGACAAAAAAGTTTTGCTCGAAAATCAGGCGCTCGCCTTTGTCTGAACGCAACGCCTGGAAGATCGCCGCGGCTTGACCGAAATCGGCCCAGCGCCGCGGCGTGGCAATCGCCTCCAAATGAACAATCGCCTTGATGTGGTGCGGGTAACGCGCGGCGCGATGCAAGCCAAGCGCCGAACCCCAGTCGTGCACGACCAGCATGACATCCTTGGTCAATTGCAGCGCCTCGAACCAGGCGTCGAGATACCGCGCATGATCGACGAAACGGTACGCATTGGCCGGTGATTTTCCCGATCGTCCCATTCCGATCAGGTCGGGCGCGAGAGCACGGCCAAGCGTGCTCACATAAGGAATGATATTGCGCCACAGATACGAAGACGTCGGATTGCCGTGCAGGAACACGATCGGTTGGCCGAGGCCGACATCGACGTAGCTCATTTCACTATCGAGCACGCGCAAGCGGCGCCGTCGATGTGGATCGGCCGCACTGATGCTCGACTCTGTTACGACTTCCATGACGCTCATGAACAAGACTCCCGGGTTTCGGTCGGACGATTGATCGGGGAGAGGCTCTACGCCCCGCACACGTCGCAGGCTTCTGCGACGGCCGTTTCCGCGGGCAACGCGGGCAGCAGCGATTTTGCCTTGGCCAGCACCATGTCGGCTTGCGGCCGCACCCGGAAATTGCTGGTCTGCTCGAGCCAGAGCACGCGGCCGTCTTTGTCCAAAAGGATCGTCGTCGGGATTGCAAGATCGCGGAATGGGCCGCGCTTTGGCGTGAATTTTCGCGACTGGACGTTATACAGCCGGTGTATCGCCAGGTCGGGATCGGCCAACAGCCGGATGCCCCAATTGTGCTTGCGGGCAAACGGCTCGAGCTCGTCGACGCGATCGGAGCTAAGTGCGATCAGGCTCACCCCGAGCTTTGCAAATTCCGCAGCATAGCGATTGAGCTGCTCGAGCTCGGCGACGCAATACGGGCACCAGAACCCGCGATAGAATTTCAGAAGAACGGGCCCGCTGCGCAGATCGGAGAGGCGAAATTGCCGGCCGGCCGCGTCGATTGCGGCGAAATCCGGCGCAACCGACCCGACGCTGACCGCAAGTTTCTTCTTTGGCAGATCGCTGGTTGCGGTCGCCACCAGAAACATCGCGGCCAATATGGTGGCGACGCCACCAACCAAGTAGCCGACGATGCCGGGCTGCAGGACAACGCCGCCGCCGGCGAGCAACAGTGCCACGAGCATCAAAGCCTGTTCGCGCCGCGGCCGCAGCGGGGCACGATTGCTTTTGATCTTCGGATAGTGCGTGGCCAGGTTACCGACTACCGCGAGCATGGAAGCGGCGGTCAACGCGAGTCCTTCATTCATTGTTTAGCTCCGATATTGGAATTCCGCTGTCGATTTGGAGACTGAGCTGCTATCCGCCACGCGCGGCGGTCGAAAAGAAGTTGATCAGATTGCCGTCGGGATCGCGGAACAGCATCGAGCGATTGCCCCAGGGCTGCGTCGTCGGCTCAAGAACAAACGTGCTTACGAGGCTTCGCAACCGCGCATGTTCTCGATCGACATCGGTGACCTCGAAGTCGAGGATCATCGAGCGGTTGGATCGCGCCGTGGCGGCGCCCGCGCTATGAAGCTCGATCATGCGCTGACTGCTGATCGCGAGACTCAATTGCGGTCCGTGCAGTTCGGTGTAGCGCTCGTCGCCGACCGGTGTCATGGCGGTGAGCTCTCGATAAAAGCGAACGAGACCCGGAACATCCTGTGTGACGATCCGTGCGTGAGCGAATTTCATGGGCATCTCCTGAATTAAATCGGTTTGAGAGTGCTAACCGCGTCGCGTGTGCGACTTTGGTCATAAGGTTGTCAGGACGGCCGCTTGCGGACGGCGCGGCGCGTTACTGATTGCCGGATCGAGTGCTTCGCCATGCCGCGTCAAAAGTTGCCAGAGCAGAAGCGCGACACTGACGACGATCAAGGGGACGTAAAAGACGAGGACCAGCCAGGTCGTGCCGCTTGCAGCACCCATCAAATGTTCGCGCACACCGCCGCGGATATTGGTCACAGTGTCGAAAATGGGATCGGCGGCAAGCAGCCATGCCAGCGCGATGCCGAATCTTGCTCGGTAACGCAGCGCAAAAATAGCGACGAACGCGATCGCGGCGCCGGCGACGTCGCCGATCACAATCTCAAAAAGCCCATCGTCGGCGATAGGAAAGCCGTCGCGCTGCGCCGAGAACGTCATCAGCGCGACGTAGCGAAAGACGTGGACCCACAGTAGCGCGATGATTGCATCTGCGCGTTTCAGTCCGCCGAGCCAGGGCGAGACGTACCACTTGGCAAGCAGAGCGTAGACAAAAAGACTTATGAACTGTGCTCCGGCTTGGGCGGGGACGAGATATGTCATGACTGCACCTTTACGGCTGTTGGTCGAACTGTGGAGGTGAGCGGCCCGGGGTTCGCCGGCACGCGGCGGCCGAAGATCATCCGGCGCAGCAAACCGTCTTTGAGGATGAATGTGTGATAGAGCGCGCCGGCGACGTGCAGCGCGATCAGTATCATCAACGCCCGCGATATGAGATAATGCACCGAGCGGATCGGATAGACCCAAAGATCGGGTGGCAGCGTGCCGCGTCCGCCATAGACGATCTCAAACAATCCGGCTTGCAAAGCCATGGTCACGCCACTTGCGGCCATGGCGATGACGAATGCGTAGAACAGCCGGTGCGAGGCCCATGCGACTTTGTCGAGCAGCGAGCTACCCGTCATTGCTACCGCCGGATGCGAGGTGCGCGTTCGCACAAAAAGCCGCACCAGCATCAGCGCAAGGATCAAGCTGCCGCCGAACATGTGGCTGCGCAGTGCCTCGAGTTTCATGGGATCGCTGTTGGGAAGCTTCGCCATGATCAGCGCGCCGAGCGCCAGCGCGGCAATGATCAGGATGGCGAGCAGCCAATGCAGCGTCACCAGCACGGGGTGATAGCGTGATACTTCCGGCATTTCGGGGGCTCCCTCGTTCCCGCAGTCGCGCGTGAATAGCTGGGCCGGCTGGAACCGAGCGGCAGCGATCGCACACCCACAAGACACGCCGGGCGCAGCGGATGTGACGGTCAGGGCAAACATTGTTGTGAAGTTCGCGTGATTGCAGTGTTACGTGATTGCAGT
>JBQCCX010000383.1:0-11384 GCA_051961815.1 Xanthobacteraceae bacterium | reverse complement strand
CCGGCTTCAGCCGGGCTTTTTCACCCAGAATTTGCACCAGCCCTCCGGGCTGATTTTGCCGTCGACCAGCGTGCAGCCCTCCGGCTCCTGAAACAGCGAGCAGTTGCTGCACTTTTGATCGCCTTTCGGAGAATCCTGATAGGCCACCGAGGGCTGACTCATTTTCGCCGCCGCCTGCCCCGCCGGCAGCAGCAAAGCTGCAGCTCCCACCGCGCAGCCCGCGCTCTGCACAAGAATAGTGCGCCGGGACAATGACCGTGTTGGCGTTATCGATGATGTGCTCATATCAGCCCTCTCTCGTTTCGCAGTAAACCAAACGCACAACTCGCGCGTTCGGCGATTGATGTGGATCAAGCAGAATCTCTTTCGAGGCGTGCGCCGGCTTCAAACGCCAGCGCATACCTCACGTATCTTCTCCACCAGCGCATCGTTCAAAAGGGGTTTTTCAATGATTGGCACATGCGCTTCGGCGGCACGGGCGATCAACACCTTATTGGCCTGACTGATGATGAGAATAGCCGGCGTCGACACTTTGCGCTCGCGCAGTGCCGCAATCACCTCCATCCCGCTCATGCCGGGCATGCGTTGATCGATGATAAAACACCTGCAATCGTGGAAATCATCGGCGGCGAGAAATTCCAGGCCGCTGCGATAGGCGCGCACGGCGAAACCTTCGAGTTCGAGCGAGAATTTCAGTGAATTGCAGACGGCGAGATCGTCGTCGACGACGGCGATCAGCGGAATCGGCGCTGCCAACTCTCCATGCGGCATGATGCTATCTGCGCCTTCGGGAGAAACGACCTCAAAGCTTTGCCGCCTATTTTGATGCAGCGGCGATGACTTGGCTTTGATATGGGTCAACGGCCGGCGGCAACCGGCGGTGGGCGCAGTCTCAGTGCCCGCCAGCCTCGTTCGAACTGGGCATTTCGACGAGCAGCGCCATACGCACCAGGTCAGACAAGCTACCGGCCCGCATCTTGGTCATCAGGTTGGCGCGGTAGATTTCCACTGTGCGCGGGCTGATGCCGAGGTCGAAGCCGATCTGCTTGTTTGCGCGACCGTCTATCAAGCCAGCAAGCACGTCTTTTTCACGGGGCGATAGCGTCGAAATGCGGTGTTCGATATCGGCGCGTTCGGCGCCGCGTTTCGTCTGATCAGCTTGCTGCTGTAAAGCGGCGCGAACGCTGGCGACAAGAAGATCGTCATCAAAAGGCTTTTCAAAGAAATCCGCCGCCCCGATTTTCATGGCTTCGACCGCAAGCGCGATATCGCCATGCCCGGTGATGACAATGACCGGAACGGCGATCTTGAGGTCCTTCAAGCGCCGCAACAGCTCGATGCCGCTCATATCCGGCATCCGCACATCAGTGATGACGCAGCCCAGCGTGGCGTCCGGCAATCCATCCAGGAACGCTTTGGCGGAGTCGAAACTCCTGACCTCTAGCTCGGCGCTGCGCAGTAAAAATGCCAGCGATTCGCGCAAACCTTCGTCATCGTCGATGACATGCACGACCCGCCGTGCCGCGGCATTGTCAGAGGCCACCGCCGTCCTCCTCGTTGTCTACGAGCGGCAACGTGAAAGTGAAGATCGTGCCGCCGCCGGGATTCGGCCGCTGCGTGATCGAGCCGCCATGCGACTCGATAATCGTGCGCGAGATCGACAGCCCGACGCCCATGCCGTGGGCTTTGGTGGTGACAAACGGTTGAAACAGCTGGTTGGCGATCTCGGGCGCGATGCCACCGCCGGTATCGGCGACGCTGATTTCGACCATATTGTCGGCGGCGGAGGAAGTGGCGACGACGAGTTCGCGCGTCGGTGCGGTCTCCATCGCATCGATCGCGTTGCGAACGAGGTTGAGCAAAACTTGTTGCACCTGCACCTTGTCGGCAAGAACGTAATCAAGCAGCGGCGCGAATGCGAAACGCACCCGCACGCCCTTGTCTTTGGCCCCGACCAGCGCTAATGCGCTCGCTTCCTCGATCAGCTTTTTGACGTCCTCGACACGCCGCTCGCTCTCGCCGCGCGAGACGAAGTCCCGCAAGCGGCGGATGATGTCGCCGGCCCGCAAAGCCTGATCGGCTGCCTTGTCCATGGCGTCGCGCAGCGGGCCGAGCCCCTGATCCTGCCGAGTTTCCAGAAGCCGGCGCGATCCTTTCATATAGTTGGCGATTGCCGCCAGCGGCTGATTGAGTTCGTGCGCCAAAGCCGAAGCCATTTCGCCCATCGCGGTCAGGCGCGACATGTGAACGAGTTCGGTCTGCAATTCCTGCAGGCGCGCCTCGGTTTGCTGGCGCTCGGTGAGGTCACGGATGAAGCCGGTGAAAAACCGTTGGTCGCGCACATGCATTTCGCCGACCGCGAGCTCCATCGGAAAGGTTGAGCCGTCACTGCGTTGCCCGACGACAACACGGCCGATGCCGATGATCCGGCGTTCGCCGGTCCGCAAATAGCGGTCGATATAGCCGTCATGGTCCTCGCGATAGGGCGACGGCATCAGGACTTTGACGTTTTTTCCGAGCACTTCGGCGGCGCTGAAGCCGAACAGCCGTTCTGCCGCCAAGCTGAACGATTGGATCAGTCCGCGCTCGTTGATGACGACCATGGCGTCGGGAATACTGTCGAGAATCGATTCCAGGTGCGCCGCGCGCGCCTCGGCGTCTTGCGTGCTGGTGCGCGCGATGCCGCGAAAGCGCAAAAGAATGGCGCCGCGCCATGACACCGCAAACCCGACGAGCGCAAAGATGGCACCATTGACGACATCAGCCGCCGCGAACTGGCGCGCGTCGGCGACGAAAAACAGGCCAAGCGCGAGCCCAAGTGCAGTCGCCAGCAGTCCCGGTCCCCAACCGCCCAATGCCGAGCCAACCAGAACCGCAGGGACAAACAACACGTACGAGGCTTCGCCCCGCAGTACCGACGCGAAAAAAAGTTTGATGGCAAAACCCGCGGCGATGACCACAATCGTCACGCCGTAAGCCCGCGCGTTTCGCCGCCATAAGGCAGGCCGCAACAGCCGCGGCGCGTAATTTTGCGAATGGCGGATCGTGTCGGCCATTGGAAATCGCTGATCGCCCTTAAGCACCGCCAGTAGATCAGAGATATGGCTGCGTCTTCAACGGCTTGATAGGCGGATCCGCCTCAGGGAAAGCCCTTAGGGTCAATATCTGAATTTTCGCCGCGCGCCGGGTGCTTAGCATCCGTTCCCGAAGCTTTCGGAGGGAAACCATGCACCCGTCAACGCATAGCGATGGAAGTCACCGCATCTCCACAACCGTTGCCGCGAACGCCCCACGAAGTCGCACGGTTGATACCGACTCGCTCGGCCAATCGATGCAACTGATGGGCGCCATGATGACTTACCGTCCCAACACAGAAATTTTTGGCGAAAACGAGCCCGCGGACTACCTTTACAAGGTCGTCAGCGGCAGCGTCCGTACTTACAAGATCCTCAACGACGGCCGGCGTCAGGTTGGCGGGTTTTATCTGCCCGGCGATATTTTCGGCCTCGAATTCGCCGAAGAGCATAGTCTGTCGGCGGAGGCCATCACCGACGCCAAGGTGCTGGTGGTCAAGCGCAGCGCGCTGAACGCGCTCGCTGGCCGCGACGCCTCGGTTGGGCAGCAGCTGTTTGCGCTGACCGGCCGTGAGCTGCATCGTGTGCAGGACCGCATCCTGCTTCTGATCAAGAGCGCGCAGGAACGGGTCGCGAGCTTTCTTCTGGAAATGGCGGAGCGCGCAGCACAAAACAACATCATCGACTTACCGATGTCACGCCAGGACATCGCCGATTATCTCGGTCTGACCATCGAAACCGTCTCGCGAACGCTGACATCCCTGGAAACGGCGGCAGCGATCGAGGTTTCGACATCGCGGCGCATTGTGCTCCGCAACCGTGCTGCGCTGGCGGCTTGACGCTGCCCGATTGGCGCGAAGCACGCGAGGAGACCCAGATATGCGAGTCAAAGACGTGATGACGACCAACGTGATCTGCATCGGCACCGAAGAGCCGGTCCTCAAGGCCGCACGGCTGATGCTGCAGAACCGCATCAGCGGCTTGCCGGTGATCGACAAGGACGGCGAGCTGGTCGGCATTGTCACCGAAGGCGATTTCTTGCGCCGCAGTGAATTGGGGACGCAACGGCAGCGGCCGAAATGGCTCGAATTCATTGTCGGCCCGGGCCGGCTCGCACAGGAATACACGCACAGCGCGGGACGAAAGGTCGAAGACATCATGACCGCCGACCCACGCACGATCGGAGACGGCGAGACGCTCGAAGCCGCTGTCCAGGCGATGGAACGCCACCACGTCAAACGGCTCCCGGTCACCAAAGCTGGGCGCGTGGTGGGGATCATCAGTCGCGCCAATCTCATGCACGCACTGGCGAGCCTGGTCCGCGACGTGCCCGCGCCGGCGGCCGGCGATGCAGCGATACGCGATCAGATTCTTGCTGCGATCGGAAAACAGGATTGGGCGCCGCGCATCAATGTAATCGTCAATGCCGGCGTGGCCGAACTGCATGGCGTGATCACCGACGATCGTGAGCGCGCGGGCTTGATCGTCACCGCCGAAAACGTTCCCGGCGTCAAGCAAGTGCGCGATCATCTGGTCTGGGTCGAACCAATGTCCGGCATGGCGTTCCCGTCCGCCGAAGACGAAAGCAACCAGCGCGCGGCGGTGTGAGATGCGCAGTGGAGCATTGTCTTTCCGTGGCGGGATGCGAAGGGCGGTGCAACTCGGCATCGGCGCCGCATTCGCTGCCAACGTGGCGGCGATATCTGTTGCGCTTATTCCGTTGCCCGCCAAAGGCCAGGAGACACTGTCGCCGGCTGCACAGCGCGGATTGGTCATCGTTCGCACCAATTGCTCGCGCTGCCATGCAACCGGGAAGATTGGCGACAGCCCGCTGCCGATCGCGCCGCCGTTCCGCACGCTGCACGAGCGTTATCCGGTCGATGACCTGCAGGAACCGCTGGCCGAGGGCATCGTCACCGGTCATCCGACCATGCCGGAATTTCGCTTCGATCCCGGGCAGGTCGGCGACATCATCGCCTACCTCAAATCGCTCGAGCGCTGACAAGTTCGCTTCGTCGGGGCGCAAATTGCAGGCGTAACTTGATTTAAATCAACGTTGCGCTTGGCGGCGCGTGATTGAAAGAACGATCACATCCCACAACGGACCCGCGCCCGATGAATGGACAGGCCAAATTCATGACCTACGGCGAAGGTGGGTTGGCGGCCGCCTTCATCGTGCTCGCGTTCGTCTCCGTCATCGTTGCCGCCAAAGCCTATACGCCCGCTTATGCTTTCCACGCCTATTTGTTTGCTGCGGCAAGCGCGGCCTCGGCTTTCGCCATTTTCAATTATTATTTCAATCGGGACGCAGAGCCCATCGCGCGCACAATCGCCGGGAAGCCCAATTACAATATGGGCCCGGTCAAAGCGGCAACGTTGCTGGCAGTGTTCTGGGGCATTGCCGGCATGACCGCCGGGCTGTGGATCGCGCTGGAACTGGCCTATCCTGCCCTCAATTTCGATCTCTCCTTTATCTCGTTCGGTCGCCTTCGCCCGCTGCATACTTCGGCGGTCATCTTCGCGTTCGGCGGCAACGTGCTGGTGGCCACGTCGTTTTACGTCGTGCAGCGCACGTGCCGCGCGCGACTGGCCGGTGAGCTGGCGCCATGGTTTGTGGTGCTCGGCTACAATTTTTTCATCGTCATTGCCGGCACTGGGTACCTGCTCGGCATCACCCAATCCAAAGAATATGCCGAACCGGAATGGTATGCCGATCTCTGGCTCACCGCGGTCTGGGTCGTCTATTTGCTCGTCTATCTCGGCACGCTGATGCGGCGCACCGAGCCGCACATTTATGTGGCGAACTGGTTTTATCTCGCTTTCATCCTGACCATCGCGGTGCTGCACCTCGGCAACAATGCCGCGGTGCCAGTGTCGCTATTCTCGTCGAAGTCCTACGTGGTCTGGGCCGGCGTGCAGGACGCGATGGTGCAGTGGTGGTATGGCCACAATGCCGTCGGCTTCTTCCTGACCGCCGGTTTCCTCGGGCTCATGTATTATTTCATTCCGAAACGCGCCGAGCGGCCGATCTACAGTTATCGCCTTTCGATCATTCATTTTTGGTCGTTGATCTTTCTTTACATCTGGGCCGGTCCTCATCATCTGCATTACACCGCGCTGCCGGACTGGACGCAGACGCTCGGCATGACATTTTCGGTCATGCTGTGGATGCCGTCCTGGGGCGGCATGATCAACGGGCTGATGACGCTTTCCGGCGCGTGGGACAAGCTGCGCACCGATCCGGTGCTGCGCATGATGGTCCTGGCGGTCGCTTTCTACGGCATGGCCACGTTCGAAGGCCCGGTCATGTCCATCAAGGAGGTCAACTCGCTGTCCCACTACACCGATTGGACCATTGGCCACGTGCATTCCGGCGCGCTCGGCTGGGTCGCGTTCATTTCTTTCGGCGCGATCTATTGCCTGGTGCCGTGGCTGTGGAATCGGCCGTTGTATTCCATGCGGCTGGTGAACTGGCATTTCTGGATCGCAACCATCGGGATCGTGGTCTATGTCAGCTCGATGTGGGTGTCGGGCATCCTGCAGGGCTTGATGTGGCGCTCCTATACCAGTCTCGGTTTCCTCGAATATTCGTTCATCGAAACCGTCGAGGCGATGCATCCGTTCTACGTAATCCGCGCGCTCGGCGGCGCGCTGTTCCTCGCCGGCACGCTGATCATGGCGTTCAACGTCTGGCGCACGATCTATCCGGCTCGTGAAATGTCCGAGGTCATGCCCGGCCTTGCTCCGGCTGAATAGAGGGTCCGATGGCGTCACTCTGGCAAAAACATTGGATCCTGGAACGCAATTCGATCCTGCTGTTAGTCGGGATCCTGATCGTCATCGCCATTGGCGGCCTCGTCGAAGTGGTGCCGCTGTTCTATCTGCGCAGCACCATCGAGAACGCCGAGGGCATGCGGCCGTACACGCCGCTCGAGCTTGCCGGGCGCAATATCTACGTCAGCGAGGGCTGCTATCTATGCCACTCGCAGATGATCCGTTCGCTTCGCGACGAAGTCGAGCGCTATGGACATTATTCGCTGGCGGCCGAAAGCGAGTACGATCACCCCTTCCAGTGGGGCTCCAAGCGCAACGGTCCCGATCTCGCACGCGTCGGCGGTAAATATTCCGACGATTGGCATCGCGAACATCTCAACGATCCGCGCGGGGTCGTGCCCGCCTCGATCATGCCGTCCTATCCATGGCTGTTCACGACCGATCTCGATTACACCCATATCGCCGAGGACATGAAAGTCCAGGCTCTGCTCGGCGTGCCCTATAGCGACGAAATGATCGAGAAAGCGGTTGCCGATCTGCGCGTCCAGGCCGCCAACGATTCGCCGGACGCCGCCGCACTGGCGAAGCGCTACCCGAAGGCGCAATCGCGCAATTTCGGCGGCGACCCCGCGCACATCACCGAAGCCGACGCGCTGATCGCCTACCTGCAAATGCTCGGCACGCTCGTCGACTTCAAGCTCTACGACGACAAAGCAAACATTCGTTGAGGACAAAACGTGTCACCGGAATATGCCTTCTTCGCTCACCTGGCCCAGACGTGGGGCCTTGTTTATTTCGTCGTGATCTTCATTGCCGTGCTGATTTACGCACTGTGGCCGTCGCGGCAGAAGCAATTTGACGAATCCGCACGCGTGCCGCTGCGGGAGGACTGATATGAGCGGGCAGACCGAACGCGCCGTCGCGCGCAAGCCGGCGTCCCCGTCGTCCCTCGAGGTGGCGACGACGGGACACGAATGGGATGGCGTGCAGGAATTGAACCGGCCGCTGCCGCGCTGGTGGCTGTGGCTGTTCTACGCGACGATCGTCTGGTCGATCGGTTATTGGGTGGTTTATCCGGCCTGGCCGCTGCTGTCGTCCTATAGCAACGGTGTTTTCAACTGGCATTCACGCGCGGCGGTCAGCAACGATCTCGCTGCACTACAGACGCAGCGCGGCGCCATGACCGCCCGATTGGCCGCTGCCTCGCTTGCCGAGATCGAATCCACTCCCGAAATGCTCGACTTCGCCCGCGCGCTCGGCGGCCGCGCCTTCGCCGACAACTGCGCGCCCTGCCACGGCTCGGGCGGCGGCGGCGCCAAAGGCTATCCTAATCTCGTCGACAACGAGTGGCTGTGGGGCGGCAGCCTCGATGCTATTTCGCAAACGATCGCGCACGGCGTGCGATCGGGCGACGACCAGGGACGCCAGGGCGCCATGCCCGCTTTCGGGCGTGACGGCATGCTCCTGCGTGACGATGTCCTTGTCGTTGCCAACTACGTGCGCTCGCTGTCGGGACTGTCGACAACCGCCGGCACGGACCTGGCGCGCGGCGCCAAAATCTTCGCGGACAATTGTGCGGTTTGTCACGGCGCGGACGGCAAGGGCAATCGCGCGCTTGGCGCGCCGAATCTGACGGATCAGATTTGGCTCTATGGTTCCGATACACAGGCGATCATCGACGGCATCTGGAACGGCCATGGCGGGGTGATGCCGGCCTGGAGCGAGAAGCTCGATCCGGTGACGATCAAGGCGCTCACCGTCTACGTGCACACATTCGGCGGCGGGGAATAAAGCATGCGTCCGGGCGGCTCATCGGCGTCCGCCGGGCTGGGTTCGACCGCGGCCACCCTGCCCTCACAGCCTTTGGACGATCTCGCCGCCGCTGCCGCCGGCGCAGTCACGCCGGCGAATATCGCGCAATTTGATTTCCCCGAGCCCGACGACGAGCCGCTCTATGCCGCGCGCAAGAAAATCTATCCGCAGCATGTCAGCGGCACCTTTCGCCGCTTGAAATGGGCGTTACTCATCATCACGCTCGGCATCTACTATTTTTTGCCGTTCGTCCGCTGGGATCGCGGGCCGAACGCGCCGAACCAGGCCGTCCTGATCGATTTCCCCGGGCGGCGTTTTTATTTCTTCTTCATCGAGATCTGGCCGCAAGAAGTTTATTACCTCACCGGACTTCTCATCATCGCCGCCATGGCATTGTTTCTGATGAACGCCGTGGCCGGGCGATTGTGGTGCGGTTACCTGTGTCCGCAGACCGTATGGACCGATCTTTTTGTCACGGTCGAACGCTGGTTCGAAGGCGACCGCCGCGAACATTTGTTGCGCGATCAGCAGCCCTGGAGCCTCGAGCGGGCAGCCCGCGCGGCCGCGAAGCATTTCTGCTGGCTCGTGATCGCGTGGTGGACCGGCGGCGCCTGGGTTCTTTATTTCGGCGATGCCCCGACATTGGTCAAAGAGCTCGCGACATTCAAAGCGCCGCCGGTCGCCTACGGCTTCATCGCGCTTTTGACCTTCACCACTTACGCGCTGGCCGGCTGGATGCGTGAACAGGTCTGCGTCTACATGTGCCCGTGGCCGCGCATCCAGGCGGCCTTGACGGACGAATACGCGCTCAACGTCTGTTATCGCTATGACCGGGGCGAGCCTCGCGCCTCTGTGAAGAAAGCAGCCGCGCTGCACGAGCGCGGCCTCCCCGCAGGTGATTGCATCGATTGCCGGCAATGCGTTTATGTCTGCCCCACCGGCGTCGACATTCGCGGCGGCGCCAATCTCGGCTGCATCCAATGCGGGCTTTGCATCGACGCTTGCGACTCGGTGATGGCGAAGATTGGCCGCGCGCCGCGCCTTATCGCCTACGATACCGAACTGAACATTGGCGCTCGTCAGCATGGCGGACAAATAGCTTATCGGCTGGTCCGCACGCGCACCGTGCTTTATGCCGTCATCATCGCCGCGGTTGGCGCCGTGATGGCATACGCTTTGGCAACCCGCCACGCGCAGGCAGTCACTATCATTCACGACCGCAATCCCCTGTTCGTCCGGCTTTCGGACGGCGCGGTTCGCAACGGCTACGCCGTCAATATCGCCAATAAAAATCGCGAGGCCCGCAGTTTCGCCCTGGAAGTGACCGGCCTCGCCGGGGCCGAGGTCGAGACCATCGGCAGCGACCGCAATCCGGAGGGTGAGCCGATCATCGCGGTTGGGCCCGACCAGACCCGACAAGTCCGCGTGATTGTCACCACACGCCAGCCGCTCGAACCGGATGCGTCCATTCCGCTGACATTTCGGATCATCACCGCAGACGGCCACGTCGGCGCCACTTCAGTGGACCGCTTTGTCGGACCGTGAGAGCCGCAAATGACGAATTCAAATACCGAGCATCAGACGCCTCCGCGGCTCACCGGTTGGATGGTCCTCATCTACCTGCTGGCGTTCTTCGGCTTGGTAACTGGCGTCAATGGCGTGATGATTTACGAAGCACTTTCGACCATGCGCGGTGTCGACACCGAAAGTGCGTATCAGGCCGGCCGCATGTTCGAGCAGGATGTTGCGATGATCAAAGCGCAAGATGCGCGGCATTGGCAGGTTGAGGCCAGGCTGAAAAGCGCGCCGGACGGCACGAATCTCGGGCTGGTCGCGCGTGATGAAGCGGGGCATGTCGTCACCGGAGTGACGGCCGCGGCGCGGTTCGAGCGGCCGACCGACCGCGGCCTGGATCGGGGCATTGCGCTCACCGAAGAGTCGCCTGGGCAATACCACGGCAAAACCGAACTCATTCCGGGCCAGTGGGATCTGGTCATCGAGATTTCGCGGCAAGGTCAGCAGTTGTTCCGCTCCAGAAACCGCGTCGTTCTCAAATGAGCCGCAGATGAGCGAAGCTCTCGACCTTTCCAATTTCGTCGAGCGGAGCAAGCCGGGCTGCGCACATATCACGCTTGCGGTCGAGGGCGTCGGCTGCGCCGGCTGTATCCGCAAGATCGAAGGTGGTTTGCAAAAGCTGCCTGGAATCCTCGACGCGCGGCTCAATTTCACGCAGCGCCGTCTGAGCGTCCACTGGCGCGACGGCGAGACCAGCGCCGAGCGGATCGTCACGGCGATCGAGCAAATCGGTTATCGCGCCTATCCGTTCGCGCCCGAGCGCATAGCGGCCGAGGACAATCGCGAGACCAAATGGCTGCTGAAATGCCTTGCCGTTGCAGGTTTTGCCGCGATGAACGTGATGCTGTTGTCGATCTCGCTGTGGGCCGGCAACGTTTCCGATATGACGCAGGAAACGCGCGATCTGTTTCACTGGCTCTCGGCATTGATCGCGCTGCCGGCTGCGGCCTATGCCGGCCAGCCGTTTTTCCGCAGCGCGTGGCGGGCGGTTCGTACCCGGCAGCTTAATATGGACGTGCCGATCACGGTCGGCGTCACATTGGCGCTCGCGCTGTCACTCTACGAGACCGCAACGCACGCGGTTCACGCCTATTTCGATTCCGCGATCATGCTGTTGTTCTTCTTGCTGTGCGGCCGCTATCTCGATCA
>JBQCCX010000382.1:0-4872 GCA_051961815.1 Xanthobacteraceae bacterium | reverse complement strand
CCCGGCGCAAGCCTCGCCAGCGAACCTGAACGGATCGAGCGCCGTACCGCCCGGGACTGGCGAGACGCTTTAGCGCGCTATTTCGGCCGGTTCTTTTCCGCAAAGGCACGGATCCTCGTTTGCGCCTGGTCGGTGGCGATGATCTTGCAAAAGTCGTCGACCGCTTGCTCAATGCCGCGCCGATAATCGCCATCGAATTGGCGCATGAAAGTGGCGCGGCCGGCGCGCATTGCGGCTTGCGGCTTCGCCGCGAACTCGCCGGCGAGCTTGAGCGCCTGTGTTTCGAGTTCGGCGTCCGCCACCATGCGATTGACGAGGCCGAGAGCCGCCGCGCGCGCGGCGTCGAAGGCTTCTCCGGTGAAAAGGAGTTCGAAGGCGCGGTGACGGCCGATGATGCGCGGCAGGTGGACGAAATGGATTGCCGGCACCACGCCAAGATCGATCTCCGGATAACCGAACGTGGCGCTGGCGGCGGCAACGATGACATCGCACGAGACGGCGAGCGTCATGCCGCCGCCGCGCGCGGCGCCATTGACCGCGGCGATCGACGGCTTGCCGAGCTGGGATTGCGCCTCGAACAGTTCGACATAGAGCGCGTGCACCAGGGCGCGGATTTCGTCCGGCGATCGCCCGGCAAGGTCGACAATATCCAAACCGGCGCAAAAACGCTTCTCCACCGCACTGGCGAGCACGACCGCGCGCACGGCATCGTCGGCGCTCGCTTGCTCGAGCGCAGCGATCAGGCGGCGCACCATGGCCAATCCGAGCGCGTTGACCGGCGGCCGCGCCAGCCTGATCACGGCAATTGCGCCGCGAATCCCGTAGTCTATGAATTTGTCGGAGCTGTCTGCGGCCATCGTGCGGTCTGGTGCAATTGAAATTTTGCAATCGCTCTGCGTGTGGGCGCGCCGGATGAGGCGGCACGATAGTGTTGCGGCTGCGGTGTTATGGCGCAAGCGTCAAAGCGCGGACCATTGGCGGGGTACGGAAACAAAACCGGCGTGTGGATATTTCCCTATCATGGTGCTTGCAATCACAGGCCAATGGGTAGCCGAAGTTACCACAGTTCTTTGCTTGTTCGGTGCCGCCTGCATCGGGCTGGCAACGATCGCCGGGGAGGGCGGTGGCGGGACGCCGCGGCAGGCGGAACAAAAGGCCGTCGAGCGTCATCGCGCGGCGGCGCAGCGGGAACTTCGAAAGTCGGATGACGAATAAGAACTAATCAGATTCGGAGATTGGAATTGCGCTCACCGAATCGACCAGTAACCTCCGAACTCTGACCTTCCGATTCTATTTGTCTTCGGCGCGCAGCGTGCGCTCAGCTTTCTTCAGATCTTTGAGCGCCTGGCCGGCGACCTTCGGAAATTGCGGCTTGAGCGCGGCGATTGCCTCGATGATGGCGGTGGACACGATCATCCAGGCGACGTGTTTGTGGTCGGCCGGTATGACATACCACGGTGCATGCCCGGTCGAGGTTTCGCGGATCATGTCCTCGTACGCCGCCATGTAATCATCCCAGTACGCGCGCTCGGCGATGTCATTTGCCGAGAATTTCCAGCGCTTCGACGGCTCATCCAGCCGCGCCAGAAAGCGCTTGCGCTGCTCTTGTTTGGAGATGCGCAAATGGAATTTCAGCACCAGCGTGCCGTTGCGCGTCAGGTGACGCTCGAAGCCGCGAATATCCTGCTGGCGGTGTTTCCAGATGTTCTTGCCGGTCGCGCCGAGCGGCAGGTTTTGCCGCTCGAGCAGCTCGGGATGCACGCGCACCGCCAGCACTTCCTCGTAGTGCGAGCGGTTGAATATGCCGATATGGCCGCGTTGCGGCAGATATTTATCGATGCGCCACAGGAAATTATGGGCGATCTCCTCGGCGCTTGGCGCCTTGAACGAATGCACCGAGCAGCCGACCGGGTTGATGCCGGTCATCACGTGCTTGATGACGCCGTCCTTGCCCGCCGCATCCATGCCCTGCAGCACGATCAGGACCGCCCAGCGGCCGTGGGCATAGAGGCGCTCCTGCATGTCCTCAAGCCGCGCGACACCGTCGGCAAGGATCGCACGCACGTCTTCGATATCGGTCGGCAGGCCGAAGGATTCCGCCGGATCGAAGTCGGCAAGCTTGAACTTGTCAGGCTTATCGATCCGGCAGTGCTTGACGATCTTGGCGAGCTTCATCGCCAAAACAGGCGCGCTCTTACGCCAAACTCATTGGTGCCGCGCTCATTCATGCCAAGGATTGACGAACAGTCCGATCATCCCCGTGGTGCCCTTCAGATGCGCCGGCGGCGGGCCAAACTTCGCGGTCAACTCGTCGCGGGTCAAGCCGGGCGGCAGCTCCTTCGGGTCGAAATCGGTGGCGATGAGAACGAAAGTATAATGGTGCGCCGTGGCGTTGGACGGCGTGCACGGGCCGGAATAGAACCCGACGCCCTGGGTGCTCTTGCCGCCGACATATTTGTCGCTCGCCTTGCTCACTTCGCCTTCGGCAAAGCCGGTGACCGACGCCGGAATGCCGTAGGCCACCCAATGATTGACGCCACCCGGGGCGCGGCCCTCGGGATCGATCATCAGCAAGACGAAACTCTTGGTACCGTCCGGCACGTTGCTCCACGAGAATTGCGGCGAGACGTTATCGCCCACGCAATTCGCGTTGGTTGGCGCATTGGCCTGGCTGTTGGCGACTTTCTTCGGCATCATTTTGCCGTCGGCGAAGGTGCTCGATTTGATCGAGAAAGGTTCCGCCGCTTCGACAGAAGCGGCGCTCACCCCGACCGCAAACGCCGCCGTGGCAACCGCAAAGATCGATGTCCTAATCATGGTGTTCCTCTGACGTTCTTGGCTCACTGCAAAGCTCGGTGACGTCGACACCAACCCCATGGCCGCAGCAAAATTCCGGCGCCAGACTAGTGGGATCGCCCTCCGCTATAAGCGGAGCCCGGCCAATTGGTTCCGCGAGCGATCGATCAGCACGCGGTCTTTTATCCCACCAGGGCTCGCCCCTGCGAGCCCGTCCTGACCAGACATGCCGTGGATCAATTTCTCGTCCGGTCCACCAGCGCGCGGTCTTTGATCCACGGCATCATCTCGCGGAGCTTGGCGCCGACCGCTTCGGCGGGATGAGCGGCGAGCTTTGTCCGCATCGCTTTGAACGAAGTCTGGTTGACCTTGTTCTCCAGCATCCATTCCTTGACGAATTTGCCTGACTGGATGTCGTCGAGAATGCGCTTCATCTCGGCGCGGGTGGCGTCGTTGATCACGCGGGGTCCTGACACGTATTCGCCGTACTCGGCGGTGTTGGACACAGAATAGTTCATGGTGGCAATGCCACCTTCATAGATCAGGTCGACGATTAACTTCATTTCATGGATGCACTCGAAGTAAGCCATTTCCGGCGCGTAACCGGCGCCGACGAGAGTTTCGTACCCAGCTTTCATCAACTCTACGACGCCGCCACACAGCACTGACTGCTCGCCGAACAAATCGGTTTCGCATTCTTCGCGGAAGCTCGTCTCGATGATGCCGGCGCGGCCGCCGCCGATCGCCGCACCGTAGGACAGGCACAGATCGTGGGCGTTGCCGGAGATATCGCGGTGGATGGCAAGCAGGCACGGCACGCCCGCGCCGCGCTGATATTCGGAGCGTACGGTGTGGCCCGGGCCCTTGGGCGCGATCATCATCACGTCGAGGTCGTTGCGCGGCTCGATCAAGTTGAAATGGATGTTGAGCCCGTGCGCGAACATCAAGGCCGCGCCCTGCTTCATGTTGCCGTGCAGATGATTGGTGTAAATGTCGGCCTGCAATTCGTCCGGGGTGAGCATCATCATCACGTCGGCCCACTTGGCGGCCTCCGCAACCTCCATAACCGCCAGCTTCTCGCCTTGCGCTTTTTTCACGCCCTGCGAGGCCTTGCGCAGCGCCACGGCGACATCCTTGACGCCGGAATCGCGCAGATTGAGCGCATGGGCATGGCCCTGGCTGCCATAGCCGATGATGGCGACCTTCTTGCCCTTGATCAGGTTCAGGTCGGCGTCGCGATCGTAGTAAACACGCATTTTCCTCACCCCTTGCTGCGGCCAAAGCTGATGATCCGAATGGGCCGGCGCTGTCCGCTGCAGCTTCTAATTTCTACCCGCCGCCGCGACAAGCCCGGTGTGGCGGAGCTCGCGGCGCGCAGGCGCAGCCGCTTTTTTCGCCAAACTGTCAAACTGGTCGCGGGCGCGCGCGATCTTGGCGCCGTTGCGCAATGCCCAGTCGCTTAAGCCGGAAACCGGCTGCAACAGATCGCGCCCGAGCGCGGTCAAGGCATACTCCACCCGCGGTGGAACGGTCGGAAAGACGGTGCGCGTGATCAAGCCGTCGCGTTCCAGCCCGCGCAACGTCAAGGTCAGCATGCGCTGCGAAATGCCGCCGATAGAACGGCGCAACTCGTTGAAACGCAGCGGGCCGCCGCCGAGCCGCGTCACCACCAGAACCGACCATTTGTCGCCGACGCGCGCCAGCACCTCGCTCACCGCGCGGCAGTCTGCAGGCAAGTGCTTGTATCTGGGTTTCATCGCTGTGCCTTCTTGGCGGTACCGTGCCTCACATCCCTTCCGGCCCGCGGGCGATCGCGACCACGCCGGTGCGCGACACCTCAACGAGGCCGACCGGCAGCATCAGATTGACGAAGCTTTCGATCTTCTCGGTCGCGCCGGTGATTTCGAACACGAAATGTTCGGTGGTGGCATCGATGACGCGGGCGCGGAACGCGTCGGCAAGCCGCAGCGCCTCCATGCGATGGTCGCCGGTGCCGCGCACTTTCACCATCGCCAATTCGCGGGCGATCGCCGGGCCGCCGCTGCTCAGATCGACCACGCGATGCACCGGGACCAG
>JBQCCX010000381.1:0-3240 GCA_051961815.1 Xanthobacteraceae bacterium | reverse complement strand
ATGCCGAAGCGAACGCTCCAAGGCGTCGTGGTGAGCGACAAACAGAATAAGACGCTGGTGGTGCGTGTTGAGCGCCGCTACACGCATCCTTTGTTCAAGAAGACAGTGCGCCATTCGAAAAAGTACTACGCGCACGACGAGAAAAACGAATTCAAAGTCGGCGACCTCGTCTGGATCGAAGAGCATCGCCCGATTTCGAAGCTCAAACGCTGGGCGGTGGTGCGCGGCGAAAAGAGGCAGACGTCGCCATGATTCAGATGCAGACCAATCTCGACGTGGCGGACAATTCCGGTGCCCGCCGCGTCATGTGCATCAAGGTGCTTGGCGGCTCCAAGCGCAAATACGCCACCATCGGCGACGTGATTGTCGTCTCGGTGAAGGAAGCGATTCCGCGCGGTCGCGTCAAAAAAGGCGACGTGATGAAAGCGGTGATCGTGCGCATCGCCAAGGACATCAAACGTCCCGACGGCTCGATCATTCGGTTCGACCGCAATGCCGCGGTGCTGATTAATCCGCAGATGGAGCCGGTCGGCACCCGCATTTTCGGCCCGGTTCCGCGGGAGCTGCGAGCCAAGAACCACATGAAGATCATTTCGCTCGCGCCAGAGGTGCTGTGATGGCAGCAAAGATCAAAAAGGGCGACACGGTGGTGGTGATCGCGGGCCGCGACAAAGGCCGCAGCGGCGAGGTGATCGAGATGCGCCGCGACGACGGCCGCGTGCTCGTTCGCGGCATCAATATGGTCAAGCGCCACCAGCGCCAGAGCGCGCAGCAGGAAGGCGGCATTATTTCCAAGGAGGCGTCCGTCCATCTGTCGAATGTCGCGCTCGCCGACCCCAAGGACGGCAAGCCGACGCGCATCGGCTTCAAATACGTCGGCAAGGGCGACGATCGCAAGAAGGTGCGCTTCGCCAAGCGTTCGGGAGTCGAGATCGATGGCTGAGAGCGACGACAAGCAGAATAAACGGCCCGACCAGGCCGCTGACCAGCCGGAGCGGGCGCAACGGCCGGGCGGCGGCGACAAGCCGGTCAAGGCGGAAAAAGCCGACAAAGCCGAGCGCGCCCAGAAGTCCGGAAAGGGCGAGAGCGGCAAGGGCGACAAAGGCGACAAGGCTGCCAAGGGCGCAAAGCCGGACAAGCGCGAGGCGCCGCCGCGCGAGCCGGAGCCGCGCGTCCCGGCGCGGCTGAAGGTTCAGTTCGACGAGGCGATCCGCGGCAAGCTCGCCGAGGAGCTCGGGCACAAGAACCGCTTCCAGGTGCCGCGGCTCGACAAGATCGTGATCAATATGGGTATCGGCGAAGGCGTCGCCGACCGCAAAAAAGTCGACAGCGCCGCCGCCGATCTCGCGCTGATCGCTGGCCAGAAGGCCGTGGTCACCAAGGCCCGCAAGTCGATCGCGACGTATAAAGTGCGCGCCGGCCAGGCGATCGGCTGCAAGGTGACGCTGCGCCAGGCGCGCATGTACGAGTTCCTCGACCGGCTCATCAATATCGCGCTGCCGCGAGTGCGCGACTTCCGCGGACTGAGCCCGAAGAGTTTCGACGGCCGCGGCAATTACACCCTCGGCATCAAGGAGCACATCGTGTTCCCGGAGATCGACTACGACAAAGCCGCCGATGTCTGGGGCATGGACATCACGGTTTGCACCACCGCGCGCAGCGACGACGAAGCACGCGCGCTGCTGCGGGCTTTCAATTTTCCGTTCCGGCAGTGAGGCAAAGGCTTCAGACGCGGGACATTAAGGAGAAGCAATGGCGAAGAAGAGCTCTATCGAAAAGAACAACAGGCGCCGCCGCATGGCGAAGAAATATTCCGGCCGGCGCGCGCGGCTGAAAGCGATCGCGCGCGATAAATCGAAGCCGGTGGAGGAGCGTTTTGCCGCTACCCTGAAGCTCGCCGAAATGCCGCGCAATTCCTCGGCCACCCGCATTCGCAATCGCTGCGAGCTGACCGGCCGGCCGCGCGGCTTCTACCGCAAGCACAAATTGTCCCGCATCGCGCTGCGGGAGCTCGGCTCCAAAGGGCTGATCCCCGGATTGCTGAAGTCGAGTTGGTGAGGAGGCGCGCACGATGTCGATGAATGATCCGTTGGGCGATCTGTTGTCGCGCATCCGCAATGCGCAGATGCGCAACAAATCCAAGGTCACCTCGCCGAATTCGCGGTTGCGCGAAAGCGTGCTCGGTGTGCTCAAGAACGAAGGCTATATCCGCGGTTACACGGTCGTGGAACGCGACGGCCGCTCGGAAATCGAAATCGAGCTGAAATATTTCGATGGCGAGCCGGTGATCCGCGAGATCGAACGTGTGTCAAAGCCCGGCCGCCGCGTCTACACCTCGGTCAGGAATATGCCGCGGATCAATAACGGTCTCGGCGTGACGATCGTTTCGACGCCCAAGGGCGTGATGGCCGATCACGATGCTCGCGACGCCAATGTCGGCGGCGAAATTCTTTGCACGGTGTTCTGATGTCTCGTATCGGCAAAAGAGCGATCGCGGTGCCTTCCGGCGTCACCGCCAATGTCGAAGGCCAAACGGTCAAGATCAAAGGACCGAAAGGCGCCTTGCAAGCGGCGCTGCACGACGACGTTTCGGTCGCCCTCGAGAACGGGCAGATCAAGGTCGAGCCGCGCGCCGAGACCAAGCGCGCCCGTGCGCAATGGGGCACCTCGCGCACGCTGGTGGCCAATCTGATCTCCGGCGTCACCAAGGGTTTCGAGCAGCGCCTCGAAATCAGCGGCGTCGGTTATCGGGCAGCGGTGCAGGGTAAAAACCTGCAGATCGCGCTCGGCTACAGCCACGATGTCGTCTACCCGATCCCGGAAGGCATCACGATTGCCACGCCGCGGCCGGTCGAAATCGTCATTTCCGGCAGCGACAAGCAGAAGGTCGGGCAAGTCGCCGCTGAAATTCGCGAGTACCGGCCGCCCGAACCCTATAAGGGCAAGGGCATCAAATATGCCGACGAGCGGATCTTCCGCAAAGAAGGCAAGAAGAAGTAACGGGGCGGCGTCATGACCAAGCTCAGCGACAGGATCGAAAGGCGGCAAGGCCGGGTGCGCGGCCTGTTGCGGCGCACCGCCGCCGAGCGCAAGCGGCTCTCGGTGTACCGCTCCTCGAAGCATATTTACGCGCAGGTGATCGATGACGACCGCGGCATTACGCTCGCTTCGGCCTCTTCGATCGAAAAATCGACGCGCGAGACGATCAAGACCGGCGCCAGCGTCGATGCGGCCAAAGCG
>JBQCCX010000380.1:0-2449 GCA_051961815.1 Xanthobacteraceae bacterium | reverse complement strand
TCTTTGAATGACTTAAGCGACGAAGCGCCCCGGTTCCGGGGCGCTTCGTTAGTTTCAGTCGTTGATAGCTGGAACGGCGGGGCTGCCGCCGGATTTGGCCGACGGCGCGGATTGGGGTGCCGCACTGGTCGCGACGTCCGGTCTTGTGACCGGTTTTTTGTCACTCGCGCCGCTCGCGGCGCGGCTCGCGGGACGCGCTCGCGGCAATGGCACGAGGCCAGGGCCCGGTGCATGCCGATCATTGGGCGCAAATTCGGATGCCCCGACATGAGGCACGTGCCCATAGCCGGCTTCAATCTCGTCAGGCGGATAAGGCGGCGCGGCGAGCCGCCCGTAAACTGCCGGGGCATAAGGACCGGGCGCATAGGGGCCGTAAAGCCCCGGGCCCGACATGATCCGATTGGCATCGCGGATGGCGCCGGAACGCGCATCCACGACCACCCGCACAGCAACGCCGCGGAAGTCGATCGCCCGCACGACGTAAGTCGTGCCCTCGCGCAGCGGCGGCGCCAGCGGTTCGAATCCGGCCGACCTGACCGTGCGCAGGATCTCATAGGGGGGCACAAAGCCGCGAAGCGGCGCCGGTGGCGATGACGACGGTAACGACTCGGCAAAGCTGGCGACAATGGATAGCAGGCAAAACGCAACAGCGATTGCGAATCGTGTCAGCACGGCCAAGCGTTCCTCCCGCCCCAACTGTCCGCCTCTCTTTATGTCAGATGAACCTCAAATTGGGGCGACCCTTGGGCGTCGATCGAGTGGGCGCGCCTCAAATTTGGAACAGAGGCTCACGAAGCGTTCGATGTCGTCATCGACGGTGGCAAAGGAGGTAACGAGCCGCGCCAGGACTTTGTTCGAGCCAATGTCCAGATTGTCGCTATTGCGGACATAATAGTTCGCGCCGGCTGCTCTCAGCTTGGCATCCAGCGCGCGCGGCATAACCACAAAGACGAGGTTGGCCTCGACGGGCCAGACCGGCGGCAAGCCCACGTCGGTGAGCGCCGCGGCCAACTTGTCGGCCATCCGATTGGCGTGGCTGGCGAGCGCAAGCCAGCGCTGGTCGGCCAGATAGGCCAGAAATTGCGCGGCGATGAAACGGTGCTTCGACAACAGATGACCGCCGCGCTTGCGGCGCTCCCCGAAATGCGCGGCAGCGGCGGGATCGAAGAATATGACGGCTTCGGCAGCCAGCGCCCCGCCTTTGGTGGCGCCAAATGACAACACGTCGACCCCGCTGCGCCAGGTCATTTCGGCCGGGCTGACATTGAGGCGAGCGAGCGCATTCGCAAAGCGTGCGCCGTCCATGTGCACCGCCAGTGAGCGCTGGCGGGCGATGTCGGCGAGCGTGGCGATCTCCTCGATGCTGTAAATGGTCCCTGCTTCCGTGGCCTGCGTGATCGACAGCGCGGACGGGATCACCTGATGCGGACTGTGGCCGCCATATCCTGCCAGCGCGGCTTGCAATGTATCGGCTGTGATTTTGCCGCCCTGGCCGGAGAGGCCGACGAGCTTGACCCCATGGCCGAAGAATTCGGGTGCGCCGCATTCGTCGGTAAGGATGTGCGACTCGGCGTGACAGAGGATGACGCCCCAGGGTGGCGAGACGTGTGCCAGCGCCAGGGCGTTGGCCGCGGTCCCGGTCGGCACCAGGAAGGCCGCAACATCGCGCTCGAAGATCTCACCGAGCCGGCGCTCGGCCGCCGCGGTCCAATCGTCATTGCCATAGCCGCGCGCATAGCCACGGCTCGCCTCGGCCAAAGCGTCGAGAATGGCAGGTGCCACCGGCGCCGTATTGTCGCTGGCAAAATTCATTGGCCGACTTGGCGGACCGTGCTTGCGCGCAGGTGAGAGTAAGAGCGCGCAGCCGTTCTGCGCCGCTTCTTACCCGGGCGCAAGACCACGCCCCAACGGCCGATATCCGCCATTCGCCGTTGACGATCGGCCTGGGGGAGCAGCGGACCGGCAGTGCATTTGCAGTCCCTCCCATCCCATGATCCACTGCGCCGGGGGGAACAGGGGCCGGGCGTGACGTGTTGGGCCGGGATGGGCGCTTTTTCCGCCGGATCTTAGTGGGCGCGGCTTGTATTAGCGCCGGGAATTTGCCATGTTTCGTATAGGACAGCATTGCTGTCCCAATTATGATCCCAAAGTGCGCGGTCGGTTGGACTCCGGCGAGACGCGCGGATCGGTTGCCGAATGGCGAGGGCGCGCCGGACGGCGGCAAGAACTAGCAACCAGCGGCCGTTGAGCGGATCGAAGGTTGCCTCCAAGATGAGCTGACCGCCCCGCCGCAGGATGAAAACCCATTCTGTGCGGGCTGTCGTGCGCCGGACCCGCGATACCGCGCGTTTCGGGGTCCCGCGAGGAGCGCGTGGACGATGACCGCGTCTGGCTTCGGCTTGTTCGATCCGTCGCTGGAAAAGGATTCCTGCGGCGTCGGATTTATTGC
>JBQCCX010000379.1:0-6172 GCA_051961815.1 Xanthobacteraceae bacterium | reverse complement strand
GCCTGGATGCAGCCGCGACGGCACCAGGTAATCGCGCGCTCCCTCCGGCGAGGAGGCGGTCAAAATCGGCGTCTGGAATTCGTAGAAGCCTTGCGCCTTCATGCGGCGGCGAATCGAATCGATGATCTCGCCGCGTTTCATTATGTTGTGGTGCAGCTCTTCGCGGCGCAGATCGAGGAAACGGTATTTGAGCCTGATCTCCTCGGGGTAGTCCTGATCGCCGAATACCGGCATCGGCAATTCGGCCGCCGGTCCCAAGACTTCGATCTCGCGGATATAGACTTCGACGGCACCGGTCGGCAGGTCGGGATTTTCGGTGCCGTCCGGGCGGCGCCGCACCTTGCCGTCGACCCGCACCACCCATTCCGAGCGTAACGTCTCCGCGGTCTTGAACGCCGGGCTGTCGGGATCGGCGACCACTTGCGTGACCCCGTAATGGTCGCGCAGATCGATGAACAGCACCCCGCCATGATCGCGGATGCGATGACACCAGCCGGACAGCCGGACCTCGGCGCCGATATCGGTGTCGCGGAGCGCGCCGCAAGTATGGGTGCGGTAGCGATGCATCTATGCTCATTCCGCCGGGCAAAGTGGATGAAAGGCCGCGCACAAGCGCATGGCCCTCCTCGCTTTGTCAAGCACTCGCCGCGCCAAAGCGCAAGCGCGCAGCGGCTCGGCCAGTGGCGGCCTCGTATGGGTCATTGACCGCCTCGACAGCGCAGCGGCGATCTGCACACTCGGGGCGCGGTCCCGGTGACGATGAAACGGAAATCGACCAGCAAGGCCACGAGCGCGGCAACCGCGATGACGACCGCCGATGCCGTGGTCGCAACCCTCGTCGCCCATGGGCTCGACGCGATCTATGCGCTGCCCGGCCTGCAGAACGACCCGTTGTTCGACGCGCTGTTTCGCCATTCCGACCGGCTCCGCACCATCCATACCCGCCATGAGCAGGGCGCCGGCTATATGGCGCTCGGCGCCGCGCTCGCGACCGGCAAGCCGGCCGCTTATGCGGTGGTACCGGGCCCGGGCTTTCTCAATTCCGCCGCCGCGCTGCTCACCGCCCATGCGATGAACGCGCCAGTGCTGGCGCTGATCGGACAAATTCCGCACGACGACATCGGCCGCGGGCTCGGTCATTTGCACGAGGTCCGCGACCAGAGCGGCATCATCGAGCGGCTGGTGGATCACCACGCGCTCATCCGCAAGCCGCAGGACGCATCGCGGGCGACCGCGCAAGCAATACGCGCCATGCAAACGGGGCGGCCCGGACCGGCGGCGCTCGAATGCGCCATGGATATGTGGAGCCGATCGGCGCCGGTGAGCGTGCAGCATGCCTTGCCGGTTCCGCCGCCGCGGATCGATGCGGCGGCGATCCGGCGCGCCGCCAAGCGGCTTGGCGCCGCCAGGCGGGTTTTGATCGTCTGCGGCGGCGGCGCGCAAGGCGCCGGTGCAGAGGTGACGGCGTTGTCGGCAATGCTGCAGGCGCCGGTGCTCGGCTTTCGCCGCGGCCGCGGCGTGCTCGACAGCCGCGATCCGTTGAGCGTGACCTTGCCGCTCGGGCGCGATCTGTGGGGCGAAGCCGACGCTGTTCTCGCGGTCGGCACGCGGCTCCTGTGGCCGATTACGCATTGGGGCATCGATCGCGAGCTTGCGATCGTGCGCGTCGACGCCGATCCGCACGAGCACACGCGCTTGCACAAACCGGCGGTCGCGCTCACCGGCGACGCCCAGCCGATCCTGCAGCGTCTCCTCGCCGAACTGCCGGCCCACAATCACAAGCGCGCATCGCGCCACGCGGAGCTCGTCGAGCGGCAAGCAGTGTGGCGCACGCGGATGGAAAAACTCAAACCCCAGATCGAATTTCTCGATGCAATCCGCGCCGAGCTTCCCGAAAACGGGATTTTTGTCGACGAGGTGACGCAGATCGGCTTTGCCGCGCGGCTGTTGTTTCCGGTTTTCAAGCCGCGCACATTTCTCTCGCCCGGCTATCAGGACCCGCTCGGCTGGGGTTTTGCCACCGCGCTGGGTGCGCAGCATGCGAGGCCGGATGTCCCGGTGGTCGCGATCTCCGGCGACGGCGGGTTTTTGTTCACCGCCAACGAGCTTGCCACCGCGCTGCGCCACGGCATTGCGCTCACGACCATCGTGTTCAACGACTTCGGCTACGGCAATGTGCGGCGGATCCAGCGCGAGCGCTACGGCAACCGCCAGATCGGCACCGATCTGCACAATCCCGATTTTGTCGCATTCGCCAAAAGCTTCGATGCCGCGGCGGTGCGGGTGAGGACGCCGGATCAATTGCGCATGGAGTTACGGCGCGCCTTGCGGCGCCGCGACGTTGCGACCGTGATCGAAGTGCGGGTCGGAGAGATGCCAAGCCCGTGGGAGTTCATTTTCATGGACAAGATTCGCGGGAAGTGATGCCCAATACGATTCGCATTCCGCTCATTCCCGCGAAGGCGGGAATCCAGACTGGGTCCCCGCTTCGGCGGGGACGAGCGGTAATGGTCCACTGATTTGAATCGGACCCTTGCCCCCGCCCCTCGCCTGAACGACATTAACAATCGCCGATGGTTCCACATTCCGTTTCCAGCCCCTCGCTGCAGCCGATCACGGCAACATCCGAACTGGCCGACGCCTGCCGGCGGATGGCGCGCGAGCCCTTTGTCACCATCGATACCGAATTCCTCCGCGAGAGCACCTACTATCCCCTGCTTTGCGTCGCGCAAATGGCCTCAGCCGACGAAGCCGTGGTGGTCGACGCGCTGGCGCCCGGAATCGACCTGTCGCCGTTCTATGCCCTGATGGCGAACGAGAAGGTGGTGAAGGTCTTTCATGCCGCGCGCCAGGACATCGAAATCGTCTGGCACGCCGCCAAGCTCATCCCGCATCCGATCTTCGACACGCAAGTCGCCGCCATGGTGCTGGGCTACGGCGATTCGATTTCCTACGACCAGCTGGTGCAGCGGATCACCGGCGACACGCTCGACAAGTCGTACCGCTTCACCGACTGGACGCGGCGGCCGTTGTCCGAGCCGCAGCTGCGCTACGCAATCTCCGACGTCACCCATCTGCGCCAGGTCTATCTGAAACTCGTCGAGGACCTGCGCCAGCGCGGCCGCGCCGCATGGGTCGAGGACGAGATGCGCATCCTGACCTCGCCCGACACCTACCGCCTCGAACCGGACAATGCCTGGCAGCGGCTCAAGACGCGGGTGCGCAAGCCGAAGGAGCTCGCGGTGCTGATCGAAGTCGCCGCATGGCGCGAGCGCGAGGCGCAGGCGCGCGACGTGCCGCGCTCGCGGGTGCTCAAGGACGAAGTCATCGCCGATATTGCGGTGCAGGCGCCGACCAGCGCCGAGAGGCTGACGCATCTGCGCTCGCTGCCCAAGGGTTTCGAGCGCTCGCGCTGGGGCGAAGCCATCATCGCGGCGGTTGCGCGCGGTTTGGCGCGCGATCCGAAGACGCTGCCGCGCCCGGTGCGCACCCAGTCGGCGGGCAATGGCGCGGCGGTGGTCGAACTCCTCAAGGTCCTTTTGCGGATGGTGTCGGAACGCCATCACGTCGCCGCCAAGGTCATCGCCACCGTCGACGATCTCGAACGCATCGCCGGCGACGACGACGCCGACGTGCCGGCGCTGACCGGCTGGCGCCGCGAGCTGTTCGGCGAAAAAGCGCTCGCGCTCAAGCACGGTAAGCTCGCGCTGGCGATCGAAAAAAGCCGGGTCGCAATGGTGGAGCGCGGCTAGGCGGGTCGCTTTAGGGACTTATGATCTTTGTCCGGATCGAAAACGTTTCCGGCCAAAGCTTGTGCAGCCAGGAATGCCGGTTTTGCCGGCGTCGTTTAAACTGCGCTCCGGCTCTTCGTTCGTGGAATCCGCAGGGCCATCGTCGTGCGTTCCACAGGCCGGCGCCGGCATATCCGGCAGCAGCGTCCGCCACAGCCAATTCACATCCGGATCCGGTTTGCACGGCCGTCCAACCATGGCCGCAATATAGAAAGCGGGCGCGTCTCCAACCAGAGTGGTACCGCCACGATGCCGCAGTACTAGTCCGGCGCGCCGACATGAGGTGTTCCGCCGGCCAAGACTAATTGCATCCAGGCGCGGTCGATATTCTGACCGGTCAGGATGATCCCGGCTCGACGGCCCTGCAGTTGCCCCCGCTCCTTCGCAAGCGCCGCCAGTGCTGCGGCGCCGGCGCCCTCCGCACAGTTGTGGGTCGCGCTGTAAATGCTGCGGATCGCATCAGCGATCTCGTCATCGGTGACGCTGACAATACGCTCGACACCTTTGCGGATAATATCGAGCGCGGTGGCGTCAGGCACGCGCACCGCCATACCGTCTGCGAACGTCAGCGCGGAATTTGTCGGCACGATCCGGCCCATGGCGAATGAGCGCCGATAGCTGTCCGCGGCTTGCGCCACCACTCCTACAACCTTCGTTCTAAGTCCGAATGCATCGCGTGCTCCGATAACGCCGCAAATGCCCGAACCCAAGCCGATGGGGACGTAAACCGTATCGAGATCATCAAACGCGCTAAACAGTTCATGCGCGTAAGTTGCAACCCCCAGGACAAAATCGCGATGAAAAGAGGGCGCGTAGTCGAGCCCGCGTTCGCCCGCGATTCGTATGGCCGCCTCCTTCGCCTCGTCGAAGTCTCGACCGTGTTCGATCAATGTAGCGCCGAACGCGCGCATTGACGCGTTTTTCTCGATCGAATTGCCATGTGGCACCACGATCGTCACGGCAATGCCGGCGCGCGCGCCAGCGAAGGCGAGCGACTGGCCGTGATTGCCGCGCGTCGCGGTAACAATTCCCCGCACCTGCGGCCGTTCGCGCTTGAGGCGGTCAAAATAAACGATGCCGCCGCGTACCTTGAAAGCGCCGATCGGCGTGTGGTTCTCGTGTTTAATCACGACGTCCACGCCGGTCTGCGCCTTGAGCAACGGCCAGGCATATTGCGGGGTCGGCGAGATGCTGGCGCGAACCAGCGGAATTACGCTCTCAAGCTCGGCAAGTGTAAACATTCATACTCGTCATTGAATTCGTCGTTCGCTTGGGCTTTTTGTCAGCGCCAACTTTTCCGTTGAGCCTCAACCCATCAGCAGCACCGGCTCGCGGCCGATCAGGCGCGCCAGCGAACGCAGCCGGTTGAGCACGCGCTCGCCGGCCAAGCTTGCGAATTCGTCCGGCAATCGCAGCGCCAGGCGATGCCGCTCGATCGCGAGCGGCGTCTCGCTGAGCACGCCGGGCATCGCGGCGGAAACCACATAAGCGAGACGCAGCGCGGCGCCGAGCACGCGCGCGCGATCGAGAAGCCGCGTTGAAACGAGTTCGCGCAGCCGCGGCGAAAGCTCGTCGTCCATTACCAGCCCGACATGGCGGAAGAACACCGCAAGCGCCAGATAGGCCCGGCCCTGGTGGTCGATGCCGGAAAACCCGCCATGGGCGATGATGTTGAGCGATTGCTCGCCGCGATAGTCGGGATGGGCGCGCCAGCCGATATCGGCAAGAAGACAGGCAGCATGCCGCAGCCGGCGTTCCTCGGCGGTTTCCTCCAGGCCAGAAGTGGCCATGAAGCGGTCGGTCCATGCGATCAGTTCCTCGCCATGGCGTGGCGAGCGCGAGCGCAACTGATTGAGATGGCGCGCTGCTTCGATCAGCGCGTCCTTGTGCTGTTCTTTGTTCTTGAGCAACGAAAATAAGAGACCTTCGCGAACGCCGAGCGCCGAGAACACCACCTGCCGCGGCTTGCCGACGCGCAAAATGTGTTCGAGCACCAGCGCCGCATAGGGCAGCAGCGGCCGCCGCGCGCTGTTGACCACCTCGATATTGGCGAGCGTGTCGACGTCGACGCGATGGACCAGGCGGGCGAATTCCTCCGCCTCGTCGGCGCGGATGGCATAGCCGTGCATGACGTGCAGCGGATAGCCGGTCTGCCACATGTGCAGCCGCGCCAGCGACCGCCAGGTGCCGCCGACCGCGTAGAAGTTTCGATCCTCGCAAGCTTTAAGCACCGGCAATCCGGCGAGCGACTTCTTGACGAACTTCTCGGCTTTCTTGAGCGACTTTGCCGAGATATCGGCGAGCGCCAGACCGCCGAGCGGGCGCGTGAGGCCATGGCGTGCGCGCGTGCCGCGCACATCGACGAGTTCGAGCGAGCCGCC
>JBQCCX010000378.1:0-16877 GCA_051961815.1 Xanthobacteraceae bacterium | reverse complement strand
TCGCTCACCGCTTTCGGCACATAGGTCTGGCCGAGAATATTCCAGGCAATGCCGTCAAGGCCGCTGCCGGCTTTGGTTATTCCCGCTGTGAGTTTTTGCATCGGTGATCTCCTTGGCAAATCGTGATCAAGCCGCGCTACGCCGCCCGCTGGCGGCGATCGCGAGCAGCGCCCGCTCGGCAATGGTGTCGGCCAGCGCCGGGTTGCAGCGTGCTTGCAGCACCACGGCGGCGAGATCCGCCATGGCGCCCGCAAGCCGCGCCGCGCTCCACGCTTTGAGGGCCGCTTCGACCAGCGGCCGGCGCCGGAACGGCACTGGCGGCTGAACGGCATCAAGCGAAAACGTCCGGCCCTGCTCGATCGCGAGCCGCCATTTGTGCAGCTGCGCCAATTGGCGCTGCGCGTTGAACAGGAGAGATCCGGCACTGGTGCCGGCGGTGCGCGCTTTGCCGAGCTGGGTTTCAAGTTCGCCGGGTCGGCCGGCAAAGGCGGCGTCGACAATGTCTTCGATCGCCAGCGCCGAGGCGTCGGACACCACCGCGGCGATGTCCTCAAGGCCCACTTGGCCACGCCCGTGCGCGTAAAGCGCAAGCTTCTGGATCTCGCTGCGCGAGGCGGCGCGGTCACCGCCGAGGAGCGGGATCAGCGCCGCGCGCGCATCCGGCGCCAGTGACAGACCGGCAGCCCGCATCTCTTCGTCGATCAGCCGGGCGCGGTCCCGCTCGGTGTCGGCGTAGCACGGCAGCGCCGCGGCATTCTTGGCGCGCTCGCAGACGACGCGCAGCGGCGCGTTGCGGCGCAGATCGCCGGCTTCGACGATCACGCGGCAGGCCGGCGCGGCCGCGAACAGCTTGTCGCCAAGAAGCGCTTCCACTGCCGGCGCAATATTGCGGCTGCCGGCCTTGACCCAGACCGCGCGGCGGCCGCCGAACAGCGGCATGGTCAGCGCCTCTTCAGCGAGACGCGACGGCTCGGCGGCGAGCTCCTCGCCATCGAGCCGCGCCAGCGCGAATGGATCGTTCACATCGTCGACCGACGCCGCGACCAGCGCGCGGGCCCGCTCGGCGACAAGGCCGGCATCCGGGCCGAACACCAGAACCACGCGCCGTGCCGAATCGGGCCGGACGATGAAGGCATCGACATCGGCGGCTTTGACCGCGACCATGCTCAGGTGCCGGCGACGAAATAAGACGCGAGCCTGTTGCGGATCGACTCGGCGACCACCGTGGCGGCGCGATCCTGCGCGTCGAGCAACGCGCGCTGCTTGGCGAAGCGTTGCTGCGAGCCGGGAATATCGTAGCCGACATGGGCGAAGGTGGAGTCCGTGAGAACGAGCTTGCCAGTTGCGATTTCGATCAGCTGATAGGTTGCGCTCAGCCCGCCGATTTCCTCGGTTGGCCGGCCGGTGACCGGATCGATCGATACCGACACGTCGATCGGTTTGATCGTGACCAGGAGCCGATGCGTCGGCGCGGTCGCGCCGGCGGCGCCGTTGAGATCGTATTGCAGAGCGTTGTGGACGGCGACGGCGATGCGCGCCTGTGGCGTTCCTTGCCGCGCCGGGATCGGCGCGATGAAGACTTCGGCGAGCTTGTCGCGAACGCTCTCGTCGCCGACCGACGGGTTGCGGCCGTATAACGGCTCGAAACAGCCGGCGAGCAATCCGGCGGCGGCCAGCACGAGGCCGAGCCGGGCTACGATGCCAGCGACGCGGCGATGCTCAGACCACGACATTGACGATCCGTCCCGGCACGATGATCACCTTTTTCGGCGGCTTGCCGTCCAGCGCCTTTTTTACCGCATCAAGCGCCAGGACCGCAGCCCTGATTTCGGCCTCGCCGGCGGCACGCGCCACCGTCACGTCGGCGCGCTTTTTGCCGTTGATCTGCACCGGCAAGGCCAGCGTGTCCTCGACCAGCAGCGCGGGCTCGAGCTGCGGCCAGCCTGCTTGCGCCACCAGCGTGTCATGGCCTAAGAGCGACCAGCATTCTTCGGCAAGGTGCGGCATCATCGGATGGAATAATCGCACGAGGATGTTAACCGCCTCGCGCAGCGCCCAGCGCAAATCCGCCGGCGCCACGCTGTCCTCTCGCGGCTGTGCTCGAGCCCCCCTTTGCGCATCGTCCGCGGCCCCCGTTTGTGCCCCCGATTGCGCCCCGATATCCCCTAGTATCCCGTTGAGCGCATTGGCAAATTCGTAGATGTGCGCGACACAAACATTAAAGTGCAGCTTTTCGATGTCATCGCTGACGCGGGAGAGCGCGCGATGCGCGGCCTTCCGCAACGCCAGGGCCTGATCGCAAAACCGCTCCGGCCGCTCGGCCGGCGCAGTTTTCGCCAAGTCCGCCGCCTCGCCAATCAGCCGCCACAGCCGTTGCGCAAAGCGCCAGGCGCCCTGGACGCCGCGCTCGGTCCATTCGACATCCCGCTCCGGCGGCGAGTCCGACAGCATGAACCAGCGCGCCACGTCGGCGCCGTAGGTCTCGATGATGTCGTCGGGATCGACGGTGTTGCGCTTCGACTTCGACATCTTCTCGATCGCGCCGATCTCGATCGTCTCGCCGGTCGCCGCCAACGTGGCGCGCCGCGTATCGCCGTCGGTCTCGACTTTCACTTCCGCCGGCGCCGCCCATTCGCCGTTCGGGCGGCGATAGGTCTCGTGCACCACCATGCCTTGGGTGAACAGTCCGGCGAACGGCTCGTCCAATCCGACGTGCCCGGTCGCCTTCATCGCGCGGGTGAAAAAGCGGCTGTAGAGCAGATGCAGGATCGCGTGCTCGATGCCGCCGATATATTGATCGACCGGCATCCAGGCATCGACCATCGGCCGCTCGGTCGGCGCGGTCTTGATCCACGGATCGGTGAAGCGCTCGAAATACCACGACGAGTCGACAAAGGTATCCATCGTGTCGGTTTCGCGCCGCGCCTGGCCACCGCATTGCGGACAGGCGACATGCTTCCAGGTCGGATGGTGATCGAGCGGATTGCCCGGCCGGTCGAAGCTGACGTCCTCGGGCAGCGTCACCGGCAGATCTTGCTCCGGCACCGGCACCGCGCCGCAACGCTCGCAATGAATGACCGGAATCGGGCAGCCCCAATAGCGCTGCCGTGAAATGCCCCAGTCGCGCAGCCGGTAATTGACCTGGCGCTCGGCGACCGGACGATTGTCGCGGCGCTCGCGCTCGAGCCGTCGCGCCACGTCTTCCTTGGCTTGCGCGCTGGTCATGCCGTCGAGAAAGCGCGAATTGATCATCACGCCGTCGCCGTCATAGGCCGTGTCGGTGATGACGAATGTCTTCGGATCGACGTCCGGCGGACAGACCACCGGCACGTTGCCGAGGTGGTATTTGTTGACGAAGTCGAGGTCGCGCTGGTCGTGCGCCGGGCAGCCGAAAATCGCGCCGGTGCCGTAGTCCATGACGATGAAATTGGCGACATAGACCGGCAAGTGCCACGACTGATCGAACGGATGAACGGCGCGAATGCCGGTGTCGAAGCCGAGCTTCTCGGCGGTCTCGATCTCGGCCGCCGCCGTGCCGCGGTGGCGGCATTGCGCGATGAAATCGGCGAGCGCCGGATTGGATTTTGCCGCCGCGGCGGCGAGTGGATGGTCGGGCGCCAGCGCCATGAACTTGGCGCCGAACAAGGTGTCCGGCCGGGTGGTGAAGACGTCGAGCTCTTTCTCGCCGTTCGGCGCGGTCGCCGGATCGAGCGCGAAGCGCACCAGCAAGCCTTCGGAGCGGCCGATCCAGTTCTTCTGCATCAGCCGCACCTTGTCGGGCCAGCGGTCGAGACCATCGAGGGCTTCGAGCAAAGGCGCGGCGTATTTGGTGATGGCAAAGAACCACTGCGTGAGCTCGCGCTGCTCGACCTCAGCGCCGGAGCGCCAGCCGCGGCCGTCGATCACCTGCTCGTTCGCCAGCACGGTCTGATCGACCGGATCCCAGTTGACCTTCGACTTCTTGCGCTCGACCAGGCCGGCGCGCAGGAAGTCGAGAAACATTTTCTGCTGGTGCTTGTAATAGGTCGGATCGCAGGTGGCGATCTCGCGGCTCCAGTCGAGCGACAGCCCCATCGATTTGAGCTGCGTCTTCATCGCCGCGATATTGTCGTAGGTCCACGCCTTCGGATGGACCTTGCGCTCGATCGCCGCGTTCTCGGCCGGCATGCCGAAGGCGTCCCAGCCCATCGGATGCAGCACGTTGAAGCCCATCGCCCGCTTCACCCGCGCCACCACGTCGCCCATCGTGTAATTGCGGACGTGGCCCATATGGATGCGCCCCGACGGATAGGGGAACATCTCGAGCACGTAATATTTCGGCCGCGGATCGTCGTTCTTGGTCGCGAAGATGCCGCGCTGGTCCCAGAGTTTTTGCCAGCGCGCCTCGGCGTCGCGGGCGTTGTAGCGGTCGTTGGCCATTTAAGGATTCGCGCGTGTTTTCTGCCGCGCCGAGGTGCCACGAAAGCGCGCGGCGGGTCAACAACCTCGCGTCATTGCGAGGAGCGACAGCGACGAATCAATCCAGCTCTGATGCTCATTCTGGATTGCTTCGCTGCGCTCGCAATGACGCGGTTCAAAGTTGAACCGTCCCCCTAGCTCTTCCGCCCCATGGCGGCGTCGAGGCTCCAGCAGCCGGCGCCAAGCGCCACGATCATGAGCATGCCGCCGATGAGTGAAAGGTGATTGTAGAAAATGATGCGATCGAAGCGCGCCTCGGCCGCCGGCGCCAGCCAGTAGGCATGGAAGATGAGCCCGAGCGCCAAGGTATAGGCGGCGAGGATCAGCGCGGCAAAGCGCGCCAACAATCCCGCCATCAGGCATAGCCCGATGCCGAGCTCGACCACGATCGCGCCCCAGACCAGGATGTTGGGATAGGGAATGCCGTGGCTCGTCATGGTGGCGACGGTGCCGGCGGTGCCGCCGAACAGCTTGTTGTAACCGCCCTGCACGAACAGGAACGCCAACAGGATGCGTCCGAGGAGCGCAATGGAATTGCTCAATGCAGTATTGCTTAAAGTGGCATTTGTCGAAGCGGTATTGGTCAAAGAAGTCATTGGCAGTCCCTCCATTTCAGCACGTTTCGGTCATTGTCCGGCGCCGCAATGTGTCGGAGCGAACACGCGAGTCAACGGCGCTGCAGTGCAAACGTTTCAATCTTCGGTGATGCGTGCGCTGGCTGACATGTCGAAAGCGCCCCCCATCCCGGCTCATTTCACTGACGTGAAATTCGCCGACCCTCCCCGCCGCTACGCGGGGGGAGGGAAAGGAAAATCCCTCTCGCTAATTCACTCCTCACCGGAACCACAGCGAAGCGGGTGTGCGCCGCATGCCCGTCTCGACCGCATTGGCCGGCGGGATGCGGGTGCGGCCGCCGACGATGACCCAGGAGCGCGCCGCCTCGTAGTTATGTTCGGCGACGGTCGCGCGATGGCGGCGCAGGCAGGTCAATGGCTCGCCGCTGCAGCGGCGATAGCGCTTGCACTGCCTGCGCCGGCATTGCCGCCAGAACGCAAGCACCTCGTTATAGAGGCGCGCAGTCGCGATCTGCGCGGCGTCGGCGAGTGCGGCGCGCTGCTCCGGCGTCGAGCGTTTGTTGAAGTTGCGATCGTTGGGCGGCTTCTTGCGCCAGCTCGGCATGGGAATTTCCTTTCTTCATCCTTCCCCGCGATAGCGGGAAGGGAACATTACGCAGGCTTTTCTTCCGTCATCCTGAGGTGCGAGCGAAAGCGGGCCTCGAAGGACGACGGCCCGAGCGCCCCGGCCGCATCCTTCGAGGGCCGCGGAGCTTGTCATCGGGAAGGCCACTTCGGGCCGGACCCGTTGGCGGCCACCTCAGGATGACGGATTACAAACAAAGCGATCGCGTTCTCGCGGCGCGCCTTGGCGCCCGAGTCATGCAAAACGAGCACATGGAAAACGCGCACATGGAAAACGCGCCGCGCACGCGTCATTGCGGGGAGCAGAAGCGACGAACCAAACCGGCGCGGCGTTGGGATGTTTCTCCGGTGAAACAATCGTGCGGTCGGGCTGGTTTGCTGGGCCGTCTGCAATGACGAACGGGAAACGGCAACGGCAAAAACGAGTCAAAAACAAAAAGGGAAGCGGAACGCCGACAAACGCAGTGTGGTTTTAGTCCTCCGCGCCACGCCGGCCGATGTTGCCACCGGCCGACGCTTCGGGCGCGGCTCGCCTGTCGGCGTTCCACCACGGCTCTGGCTTAGGCGACCGAACGCCACCGCTCAGCTTCAGTACCGCGCTTCCTTGACTGGTGCCTTTAAGCGGGCGTTACCCGCGAACCGGCCAGCCGCAGTGCAGCGATGCTCCTCGCAGGCCGGTCGTAGTGCCGGCCGGGCGGAAGACCCGAAGCCGCCCGGGAGCGGGTGGTAAATCCGCGCGCGGGCGCCGTACCCACCCCACCTTGCGGCATACCTTCCGGAAGGCGTCCCTGGTGAGCGGGCAGCCGACATGTAACTAAAACAAGGACGTTAGTCAACTTTTTAGTGACGATAACTTTTCGCGCCGTACGAGTTGCGTTCACCGCCCGATCTTTGCCTTGCCGCGCGACGTTGAGACGTTTGCTGTGACCGGCAACACCGCTGTCATTTGCCGATATGCTAAGTTGTCGGTCTCGTCTGAGGGCGGCCCAATGCGGCGACGGGATTTCATTGGTCTGATCGGCGGCGCCGGCGTCGCATGGCCGCTCGCGGCCCGCGCGCAACAGTCAGAGCGCGTTCGACGCATCGCCGTGCTGATGAACCGGGCCGCGAGCGATCAGGAAGGTCAGGATCGGCTCGCAGCATTGCAACAGGGTCTGGCGCAAGCGGGCTGGAGCATCGGCCGCAATGTCCGGATCGATCTTCGTTGGGGCGAGGACGATCTCGACCTTGAGGCTAAGCACGCAGCGGAGCTGATTGCGCTGGCGCCGGATATCGTTTTCGCCAGCGGCACGCTGAGCGTGGCGGCAGTGAAACGTCTCACCCGCACCATTCCGATCGTCTTCGTAGGCGTCACCGATCCGCTTGGCGCCGGTTTCGTCGACAGCCTGGCGCGGCCCGGCGGCAATACGACCGGCTTTATGATCTACGAATATAGCCTGAGCGGTAAATGGATTGAGCTCCTGAAAGAGATTGCGCCGAACGTAACGCGCGTCGTGATTATCAGAAATCCGGACAATCCGGTCGGGGTCGCGTTGTTTGGGGCGATTCAGGCCGAAGCGCGATCGCTTCGAATCGAGGTGACGCCGCTCGATAGCCGCAGCGATGCCGGGGAGATCGAGTCGCGTATCAGTACTTTTGCCGGGGCTCCGAATGGTGGTCTGATCGTGACGCCAAACGCGGCGGCCATGCCGGCCGGCGTAAAACTGATCATCACGCTGGCCGCTCGTTTCAAGCTGCCGACGATCTATCCATTTCCTCACGCGGTGGCCGAGGGCGGGCTGATGTCCCATTCGCCCAATGTCATCGATCAGTCTCGGCAAGCCGCCGGCTACATTGATCGCATCCTCAAGGGCGAGAAGCCCGGCGATCTTCCGGTGCAGGCGCTGAACAAATACAACCTGACCATCAATCTAAAAACGGCCAAAGCGCTCGGGCTTACGGTGCCGCCCGCACTGCTCGCGCAAGCCGACAAGGTGATCGAGTGAGACGGCGCGATTAACGGACGGTGGGCGCATCGCGCCGGCGATGTGCGTGGGCAACCGAATACAGAATTTCGCGCAATCGACTAGCTGCACACAATTATGAGTGCGCGCGCAAAGACAGCTTTGTCGCGACCGCCATGGCGAAGGCGATCAAAAAGCCGATTGCAATATAATCGGGAATCGTCATGTCACCGCGCCCCTGTCGGGATCATGACCATCGTAGTCGGACGGGCGCGGCCGAAAAGGCTTGGTCAACAGATATGGTTAATTCCGCAAGCCGGATCGCTACCCATGCGCGATATAATCCATGCGGCCACCGTCCACGGTTAATAGCTGCGCGGTGATCCAGCCGGAATCCGGTGACGCCAAGAAGGCGATAACATTGGCGATATCCTCCGGCTCGCCGATCCGGCCAAGCATGGTTTTTTCGGCAAAGCGCTGCGCGGTCGCCTGCCAATCGCCGGCGCCGCGGCCGCCGCGGGTCAGATCGGTGCCGACGAAGCCCGGAGCGACTGCGTTCACGGTGATGGCGTAGCGGCCAAGCTCCATGGCAAAGCGCTTGGTCAAGATCGCAACCTCGGCCTTGGTCGCGGCATAGAAGGCGTTGCCGGGAAGCCCGGTGCCTAATGCGGCGATCGAGCTGACATTGACGATGCGGCCATAGCGCCGCTGCCGCATGCCGCCGACCACAGCGCGCGTGGCATGGATGACGCCCTCGACATTGATGCGGCGCATGCGCGCGACCGCTTCGGCGTCATAATCGTCGAGCGTGCCGCGCCAGGAAATGCCGGCGTTGTTGACGAGGATCGTGAGCGGGCCCAACTCTTGCTGCGTCCGCGCCACCATGGCGTCAACCGCGGCGGCATCGGCGACATCCGCCGCTGCGGCGATGGCGCGGCCGCCGGTTTTAGTAATCTCCGCGACCACTTCATCGGCGGCATCCGCGCGGACGGCATAGTTGACGCAGACGGCCGCGCCGTGCTTCGCCAGGCGCCGCGCCGTTGCGCGGCCGATGCCGCGGGCGCCGCCGGTCACCAGCGCCACTTGGTCGCGCCATTCCATGGTCATGGTCCTTGCTTCGGCATATTGAGTGGTCCGCGTTTTCGCTCCGCTCATTATAACGGCAGAGCATTGCCCATCGAAGCGGGATGCCCGCGACAAGCGCGGGCATGACGTATAGAAGGCCCGCATGAAACGTTGGCTCATTGTCGCCGCCGCCCTGGGGCTTGTGCTCGCGGTCGCCATCATCGCCTATCAGGGCGTTGGCGCGGTGGCGCGGGCCTTCACTGCAGTGGGATTCGGGCTCGGCCTGGTGATCATGATCCGCGCCGCCGAGCTCAGCGGCGCCGGGCTCGCCTGGTGGATCATGTTTCCATCCGCTGCGCGCTGCCCGCTCTATGCCTGCGTCTGGGTGCGGTTCATCCGCGAAGCGATCAATGCGTTGTTGCCCGTCGCGCAGATCGGCGGCGAGATCGCCGGCGGCCGCGTCATGACCTTTTTCGGCATGCCTGGCGAACTTGCCGGCGCCACGCTGCTGGTCGACATCCTGGTGCAGACCTTCACCTTGCTCTTGTTCACCATTGTCGGCATCGGCGTCCTTGCCACCGTGGTCGCCGATCACGCGCTGGTCGGCTCGCTGGTCGCCGGCACCGCGATCATGGCATTGGCGCTTTCAGGATTCTTCGCGGCACAGCGTTTCGGCGGCGCCCGATTATTCGACCGCTTGTTGATGACGCTTGCGGAAAAGCTCGGCTGGTCCTCGCTCGCCAACCGCGACAGCCTGCACGACAATCTGGTGCGCCTCTATGCCGACAGGCCGCGGCTTCTGCTCGCCGTGCTGGTGCATTTTTCGGTGTGGTTCGTCGGCGCACTGGAAGTGCTGGTGGCGCTCCGCCTGATGGGATTTCCGGTGTCCTATGGCGAGGCGCTGGCGATCGAGAGCGTCGGCCAGGCGGTGCGCGCGGCGGGCTTTCTGATGCCGGGCGCGCTCGGCATCCAGGAGGCGGGCTTCGTCGCGGTCTGCGGCGTCTATGGCATCCCGGCGGCGGATGCGGTGGCGCTGTCGCTGGTTAAACGCGTGCCGGACATCGTGCTCGGCCTGCCGTTCTTGTTCATCTGGCACGCCCACGAAGCCAAGGCGCTGGTGCGGCGATAAAAACTCCGCTCATTCCCGCGCAAGCGGGGATCCAGATTGTTACGAAAAACAATTATGAAAACAAAGCTGGTCCCGCTTCCGCGGGACGAGCGGAAATAAAATTTCACTAGAACCGCATCAGCCACGGCAAGCCTTCGGCCACGGCGTGCAGCGATCCGGCATTGCCCTTGCGGCGCAGCGCCCTGGCGGCGCTGGCGAGATCGCCGGCGCGCAGCGACCGCACCATGTCGTGGGCCGAGACCGCAATGTGCTGCATCGTCGAGGCGTCGCGATAGCAGTCGATCATGCAGCGCGTGCAGCCGTCGCGGACGAGCTTGGTCTCGTCGAAGTCGTAGATCGAGCACAGCGGCTGCTCCCAGAAATGGCAGCGCCACAGCTTAAGCTTCCAGTCGAGATAGAAGTAGCGATAGCCGCCAAGGCAGGGAAAATTCTGCGGCTCGTTGCGCAGAAAGCGCTGCATCTCCTCGAGCGACCGCGTCGGATTGACGACATGGATGCGCGATTTCAGCGCCTTGACCTTGTCGAACAGCGCGATGAGCTCGGCTTGCGTGAAATCGACGACGCCGGAATCGCGATAACCGAGAAAGCTCGAATTCAGATTGGTGAGCGGATAGGAAAACGTCACGGCTTTGAAGCCGAGATCGTCGAGGAAGGCGGGCAGCGCCTCGATATCGAGGAGGCGGCTTAGCGTCACCGAAGCGGTTGAGATCAAGCCGCGGCGCACGATCGCACGGTTGGCGTCGCGGATCTTGTCGCACACGCCCGGCAGCCCGCGATTGTCTTCGTGGGTTTGCGCGTTGGCGGCATCGATCGAAATTACGAAGCTCGACACGCCGGCATCGGCGTATTCGCCGATGCGCCGCGCCTTGAACAGGCCGCCATTGCTGACCAGCATCACTTTCATGCCGTTGCCGGCAGCGCGCGCGATGATGGCGGTCAGATCGGGATGGAGCGTCGGCTCGCCGCCGGTCAGCACCAGATAGCGGATGCCTTGGCGGAACAGAATGTCGATCGCATCGAACGCGCCCTGGCGTTCGACATATTCCCAGCGCTCCTTCGGCAGCGTGTCGCGGGCGAAGTTGCAGAAGCCGCAATTGGCATTGCAGGCATTATTGAGCGCGAACTCGCAGCGTCCCGGTCCGCCCGAGGACGCGACCAGCCGCAGCGTGTCCCACACGCGCGATCGCGGCGGCGCCTGCGCCGTCGTTAGCTCAACCATGCGTTCACGAGGCTGAATGCCTCCCTGCCCAAGCTCGCATGTTAGCACGGTTCGAATGCGGGGGCGCGGGGCAAAACGGCCGCAGGGCGTTGCGCCTTCGCCGGAACCGACGCTTACGCCGCCGCTTGCCGGCCCCATAATGCCTTGCTTGCGATCCGCGCGCCTTCGACCAGCGATTTGAGTTTCGCCCACATGATGGTCGGATGGACGCGGCGCGCGAACGGACTCTGCGCGAAGCCGCAATCGGTGCCGCCCATGACATTTTCGCGGCCGACGATCCTGGCGAGCCGCACGATGCGCTCGGCCACCAGTTCCGGATGCTCGACGATATTGGTGGCATGGCTGATCACACCGGGAATCAAAACCTTGCCCGGTGCGAGCTTCACGCTCTCCCACACTCGCCACTCGTGGGCGTGGCGGGGATTGGCCGCCTCGAACGAATAATGGCCGGCGCGCACCTGCAGCAACAATCCGATAATGTCCTTGAGCGGCACGTCGAAGGCATGCGGGCCGTTCCAGCTGCCCCAGCAGATGTGATAGCGCGAGCGCTCCTCGGGAATGTCGCGCAGCGCATGATTGAGCGCGTCGCCGCGCAGCTGCGCCCAGCGCAGATAATCCGCATTCGACATCGGCGGCACCATGCGCTCGTGCATATAGGGCAGGAAGGCGTCATCGATCTGCACATAGAGCCCGGCAGCGACGATGGCCTTGTATTCCTCGTGCAGCGCGTCGGCGAGCGCGAACAGATAGCTCGCTTCGTCCTTGTAGTGCTCGATCTTGGCGCCCGGCAGCGCGCTCGCCGGCGCCACCACCGGCAGAAAGCCGGCCAGCGCCGGATGCTGCCGCCGCGCTTCGGTGAGGCCGGCGGTGATGTTCTTGATATCGCGGCCGACCTGATCGTGACCGCAATAGGCGATCGCGCCATTGACCACGACGCGATAGCCGAGCCGTTTGCCTAAGCCCGTGGCCGCATCGTACTCGGCGTAAAATTCGGGAAAGGCGGCGCGGTCCTGGCCGCCGGACATCGACGCCATCGGATCCTTCAGTTCCTCCGGCGTCGCCGGCCGCACCGCGATGCCTTTGAGACGTTTGAAGATATAGAACGCCCAGTTGAGGCCTTTTGAGAATTCGCCGTCGCTGACGATGTCGATGCCGGTTTCGGCCTGCTGGCGCACCACCTCGGCGACCGATCGGGTCAGGCAGGCTTCGAAGGCGGCCTCGTCATAGGGCTTGCCGTCTTCGATGGCGCGCCAGAATTCGATCAGGGCCGCCGGGCGGATCAGGCTGCCGACATGGGTGGTGAGGATGCGATCGGTATTGTGCGGCACGTGTGTGATCCTTGTTCGGTTGTTGCTTGGCGCTTGGCGCGATGTTTTTTGCCGCTCATTCCCGCGCAAGCGGGACTCCATTTTTTGCGTTCTGGGTCCCCGCTTTCGCGGGGACGAGCGGGAGATCGAGTCGATCCAAAGTCGTTGCAGGTTAGACTGTCGATAGGACCTCTTTGGTTTGGAAGTGCGGCATCACCGCGTCGGCAAACAATTTCATCGAGTGCTCGGCGTCGGCCTGGCCGATCATGCCGAAGTTCACCTGCAGCGACGCGGATTCGAAACCGTCGACCTGGGCGTCGTAAGCGGCGATGGCGTTGCGGATGTCGTGCGGCGTGCCGATCCACGCCGCGCCTTTGGCGACCTGCGAGTCGAAGTCCTCCTTGGCGATGAACTCGATCATCTTCTGATAGTTCGGGTAGTCCTTGGACGCGACGCCTGCCATCCATTCCGACGCCGCGTCGACGATCGATCGCAGATAAATGTTCAGCGGCTCACGCGCGATCGCCGCGGCCTGGTCGCGGCTTTCCGCACAGAACATGTGGAACGCCAGCATCACCCGGCCGCGGCCGGTATGGCCGGCGGCGCGCCAGGCGTCGCGATAGATTTTGATCAGTTCGGCCATTTGCGCGCCGGCGAGCGGGATGCCCATGAGATGATGGCCGAGCCGCCCGGCATTCTCGAAGGATTCTTTGGTCGATAGCGCGGCGATCCAGAACGGTGGCCGCGGCGTCTGGGTGGGCCGCGGCTGCGATGTGACGTTTTCGAAGCTGTGAAAGCGGCCGCGGGCGGTGACGTTCTCCTCGGTCAGGAGCCGCCGGATCTGCTCGAGACCTTCGTCGAAACGGGCGCGGCTCTCGTCCATGGCAATGCCGAAGCGGCCGAATTCGTGTGGCAGAAACGCTCGCGCAAAGCCGACGTCCAGGCGTCCTTGCGAAATCGCGTCGACCATGCCGATCTGCCCGGCAAGCTTGAGCGGATTGTTGAACACCGGCAGCACCGCGCCGGTGATCAAACGGATGTTGCGGGTCAACGCCGCGGCCGCGGCGAGAAAGATCAGCGGATCCGGACTGTAGCCGCCATAGGAGTGGAAATAGTGCTCGACGGTGCGGACATGCGCAAAGCCGAGCTGTTCGGCGAGCCGTGTGAGCGCCAGCGCCTCGCGCCAATATTGCGCCGGGCTTTTGCGCGCCGGACCCACGGACGGGAAAAACTGGACGCCGAATTCCATTGCGGCCCCGGTGCAGTGTGGGTGCAGTGCGGCGGACGGGTCGATCATAGCGCCGCCGATATCGATACGTCATCCTTAGGCTTCGAAGGATGATGTTTGAGCGCGTCATTGCGAGGAGCGTAAGCGACGAAGCAATCCAGGAAGTCTAGCGCCAGAATCTGGATTGCTTCGCGGAGCTTGTCATCGGGCCGGCCACTTCGGGCCGGACCCGTTGGCTCGCAATGACGAATGAGGGTCGGCTCGACCGTCAGATTTTCCCCACCAGGCTGATATCGCTGCCGTCGCGATAGGCGGGATGGCGCCAGCCGTTCTCGTCGTAATCGGCCATGCATTGATCGGCCAGCGCTTCCATCGCTTTGAGCGCGCCGTTGCCTTGCGCCTGCTGCAGCTGGAAGACGCGGATCAGCTCGTGACTGCCGGAGTAGTTCATCTCGTAGAGCTCGTGGCGGGCGCCGAATTCGGTGCCGATCGCGTCCCACAGGAGCTTCATGATCTTGATGCGCTCCTTGTAATCGATGCCGTTCGAGCCGCGCACATATTTGGCGAGATATTTGTCGACGTCGGGATTTTTGAAGTCGCGCGCATGCGAGGGCAAATAGATCAGGCCGGAGGCGATCACTTTCTCGACGATGTTGCGCACCGCCGGATAGGCTTCGGTCATGAACAAACGATAGGTGGCCGAGCCGCGCGGATTGGGCAGGACGGCGCCGTCGACCCAGGGCACCGGATTGCAGGCCAGGGCGTCGGTCAGTGACCAGAACAGGTTGCGCCAGCCGATCACTTCGCCGATCTGGGCCTGCACGCCGCGAAAGCCCTCGACGCCGGTGGCGCGCGCTGCCTTCCAGAGCAGCCCGATGATGAAGTCGAGCTTGACCGCGAGCCGCGTGCAGCCCTGCAAGGTGAAGCCGTTGAAGAAGCCCGATTGCGGATAGAAATTCTTCAGCCGCTCGATATCGCGGTGGATGATGACGTTTTCCCAGGGGATGAAGGCGTTATCAAAAACGAAAATGGCGTCGTTCTCGTCGAACCGCGAGGTCAGCGGATAATCCCAGGGCGAGCCGGTCGCGGCGGCGGCGAATTCGTAGGACGGCCGGCAGATCAGCTTGATGCCGGGCGTGTTCATCGGCGCGATGAACATCACCACCATGGCCGGGTCGGTGATCTCCTGGCCCATGTTCTGGCCGAGGAAATTGTATTGGGTGAGCGCCGAATTGGTCGCCACCACTTTGGCGCCGGACACGTAGATGCCGGCGTCGGTCTCTTTTTGAATGGTGATGTAGACGTCCTTGACCTGTTCGACAGCCTTGTTGCGGTCGATCGGCGGATTGACCAGCGCGTGGTTCAGATACAGCACCGCTTCTTGCCCGCGCTTGTGCCAGGCCCGGGCATTGTCGGCGAACTTGCCGTAGAAGCCCGCATTGGCGCCGAGAGTGTTGAGGAACGACGCCTTGTAATCCGGGCTGCGACCCATCCAGCCGTAGGACAACCGCGCCCAGGCGGCGATGGCGTCGCGCTGCGCGATCACCTCTTCGCGCGAATGGGCCGCCTTGAAGAATTTGTGGGTATAGCCGCCGGAGCCAGTATCGGTCGGCGCGGTGAGTACGCTGTGCCAGGCCGGGTCGTGCAGCGCGTCATAGAGGACCGCCACCGAAGCCGCGGCGTTGCGGAACGCCGGATGCGTGGTGACGTCTTTGACGCGCTCGCCGTAGATATAAACTTCACGTCCGTCGCGCAGCGATTGAAGAAACTCGGCGCCGGTGAACGGCCGCTTCTTGCCGGCGAGGATCGATTCGGGATGTTCGGGCATGGTGTCCTCCGCTGCGGCTTTAAGAAGCCATTTTGCGGCTTGCAATTCGTCAGTATGCTGACGATTATCGGCAATGTACCGACAACGTGGCGCGATGGTCAACGGGCCGGTGTTGCCATGTCGCCGGCGAATTTGCCGCATCATTGAGCATAAACGGTAAAACCATGCCGCAGCCGATTGGCGACAGCCGTCTCATCGAGATGCCAGGCCATCTTATTCGCCGGCTGCACCAGATTTCGTTTGCGCTGTTCGTCGATCAGGCCAAGGCGTTCGGCGTGACGCCGGTGCAATATGCCGCACTGGTCGCGATCGACCGCCACCCCGGCATCGACCAGACCACCTTATGCAACATCATCGCGTTCGACCGCACCACGATCGGCGGCGTGGTCGGCCGCCTGCAGCGCAAGAAGCTCATCACCCGCGTCGACGGTGTGCGGGATCGGCGCACCAAGGCGCTTCGCATCACGCCTTTGGGCCGCCGCCTCATCCGTGACATCGAGCCGGCGGTTAAGGCGACGCAGCGGCTCATTCTCAAGCCGCTGACGCCGCGCCAGCGCGGCGCGTTCAAAGAGATGCTCAAGCATCTCGTGCATCTGAACAACGCGCATAGCCGCGCGCCGTGGCGGCCGAAGCCGGCGCGAAGTGGAAGGGCTTAAACCAAATTCCGCTCATTCCCGCGCAAGCGAGAATCGAGATTGACGGAAAAGATAGCCGCATGATCCCTTCCCTCCGCCCTTGTGGGGGAGGGTTGGGAGGGGGGTCTAAAAAAGCCAACCCCCCTACGGCTCACTTCGCTCGCCGGGCTCCCCCACAAGGGGGGAGGCGACATGGCGGCTCGTGAATTGGAGTGCTTCGGCTAGCTCTCCGCGCGGCGGCACGCTTCCCACAGCCGCGGCGCCGAGGCCGGCATCTCGAGATGCGCGCCGGCGCCGTTCGGGATCGCGTCGGCGACCGCATTCATGACCGCGCCGATCGCGGCGGTGGTGCCGGCCTCGCCGACCCCTTTGATGCCGAGCGGATTGGTTGTCGCCGGGACGTTATGCATCGCATCGCGCAACGGCGGCATGTCCTCGGCACGCGGCATGGCGTAGTCCATGAACGAGCCGGTGACGAGCTGGCCAGAATCGGCGTCATAGACCGTGCTTTCCATCAGCGCCTGGCCCAGTCCGGACGCGATCGCGCCGTGCAACTGGCCTTCGACGATCATGGTATCGAGCGGGCGGCCGCAATCGTCGACCGCCGCGTAGCCGACGACCGCGATTTCGCCGGTCGCCGGATCGATCTCGACTTCGGCGATGTGCACGCCGTTCGGGAAGGTCTGCGGCGTTTCGGTGACGGCTTTGGTGTCGAGGTCCTCGGCGATGGCGCCCATTTGTTTGAGTCCCGCCGCATGCGCGGCGACGTCAAACAGGGAAACGCGGCGGTCGGTGCCGACCACTGCGAATGCGCCGTCCTTGTAGACGATATCCGCCTCGGCGGTCTCCAGCATGCCGGCGGCCAC
>JBQCCX010000377.1:0-8099 GCA_051961815.1 Xanthobacteraceae bacterium | reverse complement strand
GCGCGGCGGTCGATGCGCTTGGCATGGCTCTGCTCGCCGGGCAGCCAAATGCGGTCGACCCCGGGCAGCCGCCGTGAATGGCGGATATCGCGGATAAAACCGTCCACCGCTTTTTTGAACTCGGCCGGCGGCATGAACGCGGCGATCGATAGCGCCATGATCGCCTTCCCGGTTTTGGTCGCATTGCCGGTTTTCTTTGACAAAATCGATGACGTCGCGGCCGACCGCGGCGCGGTTCAAGGCGCCGGCGAGGAGCGCGATGATGAGGCTCAATCCATAGCCTTTATAATCGCCGATCGGCAGCAGATAGCCTTCGTCGGCGCGCTTGGGATCGGTCAGCGGTTTGCCTTCGCGATCGATCATCCAGCCGACCGGCATCGCTTCGCCGCGCTGCGCTTTCAGCCGCACCTTGCCATAGGCGGCAACGGTCGGCGCCATATCGAGCACGATCGGCGGCTCTTCGAGCGCGGGAACCGCGACCGCCATCGGATTGGTGCCAAGGAGACTTTCGCTGCCGCCCCAGGGCGGCAGATGATTGTTGCTGCCGACCGCGAAGTACAAGCCGACCATGTCATGTTCGAGCGGTATCGTCACATAAAGCGCGGCCGGCCCGGCGTGATTGCTCATGCGTGCGCCGACCCAGCCGATGCCGGCTGTCTTGGCTTTCTCGATCGCCAGGGCGGCGGCGCGGCGCATCACCAGATGGCCCATGCCATTGTCGCCGTCGATCAGCGCCACCGAGGCGCGATCGCTGAGCGTGCGGATATTCGGGTTCGCTTTGATGCCGCCGGCGCGCAGCCGGCGCACATAAAGCGGCAGCCGGATCACGCCATGGGTGTCGCTGCCGCGCAAATCGGCTTCGACCATCAAACCAGCGACCGCCTGCGCGTCGGCCTCCGGCAATCCGGCGGCGACGAAGGCGCGCGCCACAAAACCGGCGAGCTGCGGTGCCGGAATGCGCTCCTGATTGGCCGCGGATTCCCTGGTCTTGGTACTCTGATCCATTGTCACTCCATTCCCGATCCACTCGCCATGCCGGCCAACGCCGCCATGCGGCAGGTGACTGGTGCTGCCCAGCGTCAGATCATAAGATCAAGCGAACACACGAGGTAAGCCATATGTCCGCATTGACTGCCGAAAAAGTCGCGACGCTTGACGCCTGTTTCGGGACATACCCGCATACCCGCGCGCTCAAAGATGGCGCGATCACCTCTGATCGTGTCGGGTTGCGTTTCAACGAGGTCGAGCCGATCAATAAGGCCTTCCTGATGATGATACGGCAGGAGAAGTTCGACGTCAGCGAAATGGCGATCGCCACTTATTTACAGGCCAAGGCCTATGGCAAGCCGCTGACCCTGTTACCGGCGACGATGATGGGCCGCTTTCAGCACGGCACCATGTTCTACAATTCCGAACGTGGCACGGTGACGCCGGACAGTTTGGCGGGCCGTCGCGTTGGCGTGCGCGCGTTTTCGCAGACAACCGGCGTGTGGCTGCGCGGCATCCTCTGGAAGGATTACGGCGTCGATCTCGCCAAGGTGAAATGGGTGACGTTCGAGGACGCTCACGTGCCCGAATATCGCGACCCGCCGGGCGTCGAGCGCGCCGGACCGGGTAGCGACATGACCAAAATGCTGCTTGAGGGCGAACTCGACGCCGCGATCTTCGGCGGCAACATTCCAAAAGATCCGCGGTTCAAAAGCGTGATCGCCGATCCGGAGGCCGAGGCGAAACAGTGGTACGACAAGCACGCGACCGTGCCGGTCAATCACATGGTCGTGGTCAAAACGGCTTTGGCCAAATCCGATCCCGGCGCGGTTCGCGAAATCTACCGCATGCTGGAGCTGAGCAAGAAAGCGGCGGGCTTGCCGAAACCGGGCGCCATCGACACCATTCCGTTCGGCTTCGCGGCGGTAAGACCGGCGCTCGAATTGATGTCGACTTATGCACTGGAAATGAAAATCATTCCGCGCCGGTTTTCCGTCGAGGAGTTGTTCGACGACACAACGCGGGCGCTCTAGCGGCCCGCCCGTCAAATGGGTCGAATGCCCGCGGCAATTTCCCTTCGATTTCAATGGCAAGGAAAGACTGGCGTTTGACAATAAAGATATTATCTTTACTACTTATCGCCCCATGCCGCTCGAGCCGCACACCAAAGCCACGGCAGCCCGCATCATGCTGGCGGGCCGCTCCTCTTCACTATCGGCGCAGGTCGTGGCCGAGGTGCGCGATGCGCTGTTCGCCAAGCGGTTGCGGCCCGGCGATTTTCTCGGCACCGAAAAAGATCTGGCGGCGCGGTTTAACGCCAGCCGTATTGTCGCGCGCGACGCGCTGCGCACGCTCGAAGCGCTCGGCATCGTCGAAATCCGCATGGGCAAAGGCGGCGGCGCCCGCATCGCGCATGGCAATCCGCGCCTGTTTGCCGAAGCGCTGGCGGTCCAGCTTGATCTGACCGGCGTGACCGCCGCCGAAATCATGGACGCGCAGCGCGCCATCGAGACGCTCGGCGCCGAGCTTGCCGCAGAAAACGCCACGCCGGCCGACATTGAAAAGCTGCGCCGATTGCTGCGGGAGGCCGAAGCGGCGATCGGCGATCTCGACGAATTCACGCGGCTGTCGCGCGATTTTCATCTCGCCGTGGCCGAGGCCTCGCACAACCGTGTCATCCTGGTGCAACTCGTCTCGCTCGAGCACGTGTCATGGCCGCGGCGCAACGTCACCGCCACGCCGAAACTGGCGCGGCACATCCTGGACATTCATACCAAGCTTGCCGATCTGATCGAACTTCGCGATCCGAGCGGCGCGCGCGCCTTGATGGACGACCACGTCAAGATGATCCGGGCGCGACGCGTCGCCGAGCGCGGCCAAACCCGCCGCAACGGTCAACTCAAAGCCTGCTAAACAAAGGGAGAGAAAGCAATGGCGAAATTCATCATCGAACCGCACTTCCGCCTGCACGACTGGGTCGCGGAAGAAAAAGGTTATTTCCGCGAGGAGGGGCTCGATTACGAATTCCGCGAACTGGTGCGCGCCACCGCGGGCAAGATCCACGACAAGGGCGACAAAGTCGGCGCCTATCAGTCGTTCGAAGAAGGGCGCAAGTCGAACGTCAGCTGCGCCTGCCACTGGACCGTGAACGTCGCCGCCTCCAAGGGCATCGGCCGCATGTATACCGACGCCTATTCGGTGTCGCCGGCGGGCATTTTTGTGCAACCGGATTCAGATATCAAATCGCCGGCCGACCTCGCCGGCGTGCCGATTTCGGTCGGTTATCAATCGGGCAGTCATTATGCCACCGTCCAGGCGCTGGAGCCTTATCTCAAGCCCGACCAGATCAAGCTCAACTTTGCCGACGGCATGCTGTTCAAGCGCATGGAGCAACTGGTCGAAGGCCAGGCGCCGGCGGTGAGCCTGTTCAGCGGACCATATTACTTCGCCGAGCAGCTCAGTTTCCGCAAAGTGATCGACACCACCTTCATGATCGCAACGATGATCCACGGTGATCCCGATCCGGAGGACTTGCGGAAATTCTTCCGCGCGCTGCGCCGGGCGCAACGCGACATCGATCTGCGGCCGGAGCTCTACACCCATTACTACAAGAACGAATTCCCCGATCGCTTCCACGCGCTGATGGATACGCGACGCTGGGGCCCGGGCGAGCGGCTGGTATTCGAGCCGTATACCAAGGAAGTCTACGAGCAGTCGTTCGAGTGGATCGCCGCCCACGGTATGTTTGCTGACAGCGGCATGGGTAGCGGCGAATATGACAAGGCGACGCTTTCGCTGAACGGCTGATTGCGCCGTAAGCCAACTGAAAACAAGCGGCGCGAGAGCCCAAGTTTGCGCGGGCCTCGCGCCGTTGCTTTATGGCAATTCCTGTTGCGCTTAAGCGGCTAATGGCGCGGCGATTGCCGCGTCGTGGGGTGGCGGTGACGCGCCGTGACAAAACAACCCAGTGCGACCCAGCCGACCATTGCCGCGAGAATGAGCCAAAGTTCGGCGTCAACAGCAGTATCAACAGCCATGTCGTCCTCCATGGCCGCCCCTGATGGGTCAAATTCGCGTCCGCAAGAAAGCTCCGGAACGTGATGTCGCAGGCCGCCGGCCACGGCGGACGAAAAGGCAGCCCAGATCGTGGTAAATATCGCGACCTGGGCCGATATGCTTGCCAGCGCACGAGGCCGATGCCTGCCAAACGCTGATTGCGGAGACCTGATCGTGACTCTCTGCCGAGCGCCGCCAGCGGCTTGACGTTTGGGTGCGCCACCGCGGGCGTAAACCTTTGTGGCAGGCGCCCCAACAATTCCTCACATTTCGACACAATCGGACACGCTCCCGCCCTCGGGTTCCGGTCAATTTACCTGTCGGATCGGGGAGTTGGCGGGATGCGTCGTCGAGGCATCGCGGTGATCGCTGCGGCATGCTTGGCCGCTGCAGCCGCTGTTGGATCGGCCGCCGCTGCCGGCGCCGAGCAGGATCCCGCGATTACGGTGATCGGCAATCGGCATACCGGCGCCGACATGGTCCGCTCGTTCTTCCATGCCGGGCCGGACGGCCACTACGACGCCGCGGCGCGTGATGCCGCGCTCAAGGCGCTTTACGCCAGCGGATTATTTGCCGATGTGAAAATCTCGCACGAGGGAAATCGCATCCTCGTCGTGGTAGTGGAAAATCCGACCATCGGGATGGTCGCGTTTGAAGGCAACCGCAAGGTCAAAGACGCCGACCTCAAGGCGCAGGTGCAGTCCAGGGCCAACGGGCCGCTGTCGCGCGAACTCGTACAAACCGACGTCATCCGCATTATCGATCTCTATCGCGCGCACGGCTATTTCAATGCGCAGGTGGTGCCGAAGACGATCGAGGGAAAGCGCGGCGACAACGGGCGGGTGAATCTTGTCTTCGAGATCAAAGAAGGCGAAAAGCTTGCAGTCAAAGATATCGCCTTTTCCGGCAATGTTGCGTTTTCGCAGGTGAAACTCAGGGGCGTGGTGAAGACCGGCATCACCAATCCACTGAGCTTTGTTCTCAACAACGACATTTACGACGACGAGCGGATCGAGAACGACAAGGGCTTGGTCAAGCGCTACTACCTGGCGCATGGCTATCCCGACGTGCGGGTCACCTCGGCCGCGCGCTACGATGCCGACAAGAAGGGCGCCATCATCACCTTCAAGATCGATGAAGGCCCGCAATATCGCTTCGGCAAGGTCGGCATCGAATCGCTCGTGAAAACCGTCGACGGCGGCGCGCTGCGTGGCAATCTGCTCACCCAGACCGGCGATGTTTACGATGCCGACGCCATCGCCAAATCAGTCGAGGCGCTTGCCATCGCGATGGCGCGGGGCGGCGAGCCTTTCGCCAGCGTCGTTCCACGCACTGATCGTCATGCCGATCGCCGCATCGTCGACGTCTCCTACCGGATCGAGCAAGGCAAGCGGATCTATATCGAGCGCATCCAGATTCACGGCAACACCAAAACCCGCGACGAGGTGATCCGCCGCGAATTCGATGTCGGCGAAGGCGATGCCTATAATCGCGCGCTGGTCGATCGCGGCGAGCGTCACCTCAAAGCACTCGGCTATTTCAAATCCGTAAAGATCGCCGCAAGCCCCGGCTCGGCGCCCGATCGCGTCGTGCTCGACGTTTCGGTCGAGGAGCAGCAGACCGGCAACTTCTGGATCTCCGGCGGTTACTCGACCAGCGACGGCTTTCTCGCCTCGGTCACCATCAGCGACACCAATTTTCTCGGCACTGGCGACATCGCCAAAACGACGCTCACTTATGGCCAATATGCCCGGGGATTCGATGTCGCTTTTACCGATCCCTGGTTTCTCGGCCAGCGGCTTTCCGTCGGCGGCGAATTGTTCGGACGGCAAAGCTTCGCCAATTCCAATCAGGCTTTTAATACCAGCCTGTACGGCGCCAAAGTTTCCGCAGGGACCCCGATCACCGACAATCTCGGGGTGACGTGGAGCTATTCGATCTACAATCAGGGCGTTTCGCTCGATCCGGCGATCGGCACGGTTTCGCTGCCGATTCAGCAAGCGGCGCAAGCGGGCGCGTATTGGGTCTCCTCGGTCGGTAGCGCCGTGACTTACTCGACGCTCGACAATGCCAAAGATCCGACTAGCGGCATTTGGGCACGCACCGGCAACGAATTCGCCGGACTTGGCGGAGCGGCGAAGTTCGCGCGCACCACCGACGACGTGCGCGTGTATCAACCCATTGCCGGCGACCTTGTCGGCGTGGTGCGGGCGCAAGGCGGCTACGTGACGCCATGGGGCGGTTCGCAATTGCCGCTGTTGAGCGGCTTCTTCGGCGGGCCGCAACTCGTGCGCGGGTTCGCCCCCAATGGCTTCGGACCGCGCGACATCACGCCGGGCACGACGATGGATAATCTCGGCGGCAACATTTACTGGACCACTTCGGCCGAACTGCAAGCGCCGATGCCGTTCGTGCCGCCGGATGCGCAGCTCAAGCTGGCGCTGTTCTCCGACACCGGCAGTCTGTGGGCGACCAATGCCTCGACCGTGCCAGGTCTGGCACACTCGCTGTCGCCGGCGCAACAAATCGCCAATTCGCAGGCGCTGCGCGCCTCGGTTGGCGCCAGCCTGATCTGGGATTCGATGTTCGGCCCGATCCGGATCGATTACGCCTATCCGATCGCAAAGCAGAGTTACGACGTCACCCAGCGCTTCCAGTTCCATGCCGGAGCGTTCTAGCTCCGGCTCCGCGCAGCACTGGCGCTCCCACAACGTCTCGACTACGATCCGGCTCGAGATCGCGCCACGCGCCCGCCGCGTGAGATCGCGACGAAGATCAGTGCCATGAGATCGCATCAATGAGCCAAATCGACCAAATCCGTGATCGAGTCCGCGACTACGACACCATCACCGTCACGCCGTGCACGCCACATATCGGCGCCGAGATCGGCAATATCGATCTGACGCGGCCCTTATCCAATCGCCAGGTGGAAGAGGTGCACGATGCGATCATTGCGCATGGCGTCATTTTCTTCCGCAATCAGAAAATCGACTTCGAATCGCATGAACGGCTGGTGCGCTATTTCGGCGAGCCGCACGTTCATGTCGGCGGCAAAGGCACCGCCTCGCAAACCATTCCCGGCTATCCGGCGATCCGCAAACAATATTTCGACGCTAATTCAAAACGGGTCTCCGGCGAGGAATGGCACTCCGACCAGAGCTGCGCCGAGATTCCGCCGATGTACAGCGTGCTCTACCAGGAGATCATTCCGCCAAACGGTGGCGGCGACACCATGTTTGCCTCCGCCTACAAGGCTTACGAAGAATTAAGCCCATCGATGAAGGCCTATCTCGAAGGCAAGACCGCCACCCACGATGGCGCCCGCGGTTTCGACAAAAAAGCGGACACTTATCCGGTCTCGGTTCACCCGGTCGTCATCCGCCATCCCGAAAGCGGCCGCAAGGCGCTGTTCGTCAATCGCGAATTCACCAGCCACATTAACGAGGTTTCGGCCAGCGAAAGCCGCGGCGTTCTGGAATTCCTTTACGATCACATCGCGCGACCGCACTGGAACATGCGCTTCCGCTGGACGCCGCATTCGATCGCGTTCTGGGACAATCGCTGCACCCAGCATTATGCGATCTGGGACTATTGGCCGAACGTGCGCTGCGGCTATCGCATGTTCGTCAAGGGCACCGAGCGGCCGAGCGCGTAGTTCCTCACCCCCGCCACAGCGGCGCAAATTGCGTCGCTACAACCTCGGCATAGGCGACTGGCCCGGCAAGCAGCCCCTGGCTGCGGGCAAACCCAGTCATGCCGGCAACGAAATCAGGCGACAGCGCCGCGTCGTAATAGGGCAGGTCGCGGCGAATAAGCTCGGTGATCAGCGCCGCCTCGGACGGCGGAAATAGTTTCTTTCCGACTTCGCCGGCGCGTTCGACATTGGCCTTCAACGCCGCCTGCGTCTTGACGATGGCCCGCACCGCGGCGGCCGCCTCGTGCGGGGTTCGCGCGATCAGCGCATCGCTCGCGGCGATCGTCGCTGCGGTGAAGTTGAAGCAGCTTTTGGGTCCGTCGCCGCGCCGGACATCCAGCACAATCGTGCCGACGCCGCG
>JBQCCX010000376.1:0-2468 GCA_051961815.1 Xanthobacteraceae bacterium | reverse complement strand
GTGGTGTACTGAAACACCAGTCGCTTGTCCGGAAAGATATAGCGATGCGCCTTCTGCGCCATCAGCGCGGCCTCGTGGAAGCCGGAGAGAATGAGCTTAAGCTTGCCGGGATACCAGTTGATGTCGCCGATCGCGAAAATGCCGGGGACATTGGTTTCAAAGCTTGCCGTTTCGACCGGGATCAGTTCGTTGTTGTGCAACTGAATCCCCCAGTTCGCCACCGGTCCAAGCTTCATCGTCAGCCCGAAGAACGGCAACAGCGCATCGCACGCGATCTCGAATGACGAACCGTCGTTTGTCTTGACGATCGCCTTCGTCACCTGGCCGTCGGCTCCGTTGAGCGCGGTGACCTGGCCAAGCACCAAATCGATTTTGCCCTCGCCGACGAGCGACATCATCTTGTTGACGCTGTCAGGGGCGGCGCGGAATTCGCTGCGGCGGTGTAACAGCGTGAGATGGCTTGCGATCGGCGCGAGATTAAGCGTCCAATCCAGCGCGCTGTCGCCGCCGCCGACGATCAGAACCCGCTTGCCGCGAAATGCCTCCATTTTGCGCACGGCATAGAAAACCGATTTGCCTTCATACGGCTCGATACCGGGAATCGGCGGACGCTTGGGCTGGAATGAGCCGCCGCCGGCTGCAATGACGACGATCTTGCTCTCGAATTGCTTTCCCTGATCAGTCGTCACGCGAAACAGCGGATCGCCGATTTTCTCCACACGCTCGACCATTTCGCCGAGATGGTACTGCGCATTGAAGGGCTTGATTTGCTGCAGCAGCGAATCAACCAGGCCCTGGGCGCTGGTATAGGGAATGCCGGGAATGTCGTAGATCGGCTTTTCCGGATAAAGCTCGGCGCATTGGCCTCCGATTTTGTCGAGGATGTCGACAAGGTGGCAGCGCATGTCGAGCAAACCGAGCTCGAAAACTGCGAACAGGCCGATCGGCCCGGCACCTACAATGAGAACGTCGGTTTTTATTGGTTCAGTCATGTCTTATCCAGCTCGTATCCAACTCGTGTTCAAGTTCGTTTGCGCTTGCGGCAATGTCGGGGAAGGCGCCTGTCTAGCGTGGCCGGACCCGCAGGGAAAGGGCGCAGCTCGGCGAGCGCTTTCAAGTTCACGTTAGGCCTGACGCGACGGCGTCGTTACGATGAGCCCATCAAGCTCGTCGCGCACCTTGATTTGGCACGACAATCGCGAATTCGGCCGAACTTCAAAGGCGAAGTCGAGCATATCCTCTTCCATCGGCGACGGTTCACCGACCTTCTCGCGCCAAGCCTCATCGATGTAGACGTGGCAGGTCGAGCACGCGCAAGCGCCGCCGCATTCCGCCTCAATCTCGGGAACGCCGTGATTGATGGCCGTCTCCATAACTGTGGAACCGACCTCGCCCTCGACGGTACGCGCCGTGCCTGCGGAATCGATATAGGTGATTTTGACCATAGTGGAACCACCAGCCGACGATTTCGGCGTGGGAATGCCGGCGGGAGCGGCGGGATTGCGGCGGCATGGTTCTACCGGCTCGCAGTGGAATGCGCCAGCCGGGCGTAATGCCAGGCAAAACCGCGGCTATGCCCCGGCGCGGCCCCAACCTGGCCTCATTGTTGTCAGCACAATGGCGTGTCAGCCATGGTCGGCAAAATGGGGGTAGGCTGATCAAGCCGTTAACGATGATTAAAAGGTCGTTACCGACCGGGTTTTCTTTGATCTGCCAGACCGATAGGATGCCCCCTGGTGGTGCGGCATGGGGCTTTTTTGGGGAGTCCCTTAACGAGCGAATAATGACCCGGCACGCGCCTTGGCGCGGGCCACAAATTTGTCTGAGCGCTCGCTATGACCGATTGGGCCGTCCTGGGCAGGCGTAACACGCGAGGCGACGACCGAAATGGCCAATAACCCGAAAAAAATGACCGATCCGACCGAAGCTGCGCTGTCGGCGATCCAGGAAGCGCTCAACGTTCACGAAGAAGACGAGCAGCCGGCCGCTCCGGCAGCGGCAACACCGGACCTTTTCACGCCGGCGGGGGACCAGGTCGCCGAGGCCGTCGCCGCCGCTGCACAATCCCAAAAGCCTACGACCGGCGATGTCGCCGATATCGCCGGACGCGCCGCCAATGACGATCAGCAATCGATCGGCCAAATCCTGCATGCCCTGCAGCGTCGCCCGGCCCGTTCGTCCTATTTCGTCGCCGCGCTATTTTCCGGCGCCTGGATCGTCGGCTGCCTCGGCCTTTCGCTGGCCTATTTGTCGGACCTGCATGCGGCGCTTGGCGCTGGACGCTCGCCGCTAGCGCTCGCCGTCGGACTCGGCGCCGCGGCCTTGTTGCCGATCATTTTCTTCTTCGGCGTCGCGCATATGGCCTGGCGCGCGCAGGAGCTGCGCCTGATCGCGCAATCGATGGCGCGCGTGGCGATGCGGCTTGCCGAACCGGAGGGCGTGGCGCGCGATTCCATCGTCACTGTCGG
>JBQCCX010000375.1:0-16098 GCA_051961815.1 Xanthobacteraceae bacterium | reverse complement strand
GGCCTTGATCGCATCCCACTCCTTGTCGGCGACGACGCCGAGAAAGCCCTGGTTCCACACGACCCGGGCGCCGGGAATATCCTTGATCGAACTCTCGTCGACATTGACCGGCCCCGCGCCGGCGACCGCCGGACGGATCATCCGCCCATGAACCATGCCAGGCACTCTGACGTCGGTGCAGAAGTCGTGTTGCGCGAACACTTTCGGCGCAATGTCTTGCCGTTTGATCGGTTGCCCGACGATCCTGTAGCCCTTCGGATCTTTGGGTCTCGCCTTGCCCGGGGCGTAGAGCGGATTGCCGATCTTGCCGTTCCAGGCGAGCGTCACATTGAAGTAGCGGCCGCCAACCAGTTCGGCGTAGGTCACGCTCTTCGCCATTTCGGTATTGCTGTGAACGACGCCGCCGTCGATCGACAGTTGCTCGGGAGGAACGCCAAGTCTTTCGGCAGCCAGTTCGAGCAAAACCCGGCGCGCTTCGGCGGCGGCGGCGCGCAGCTGCTTGCCGCCTTCCGAAATGCCGCTCGCGCTCGATGCACCGCCCTGGTTGACGCTGGTGGCGGTATCGCCAGTCACAACCTTGACGACCTTGAACGGCACGTCGAGTTCTTCGGCGACCATTTGCGCGAGCGCGACTTCGAGCCCTTGGCCAAGATCGGTCTTGCCGGAAAAAACCGAAATCGTGCCGTCGGCATTCACGGCGATATAGGACGATAGCTGATCGGGCGTCAGCGGCGGTTGCGCGCCGGCAAGCCGCGCCTCCTCGGCCGCGCGCGCCAATGTCATCGGCAGCGGCGCGCCGATCGAGACGACGAGGGCACCACCGCCTTTAAGCGCCGTGCGCCGGGAGAAATGGCTCGATTTTTCCGCTTTTGTCATCGGCCGTCCCCCTCAACCCATCATCGCGGCAGCGCGCTTGACGGCGCGGAGGATGCTTAAATGCGTGCCGCAGCGGCATTTGAGGCCGGACAGCGCGTCTTTGATCTGCGCCTCGCTCGGCTTCTTGTTGTCGCGCAAAAACGCGGCGGCGGTCATCAGCCAGCCGTTGATGCAATAGCCGCATTGCGGCACCTGCTCTTCGATGTAAGCGGTCTGCAGCGGATGCGGCTTCTCCGGCGTGCCCAATCCGGCCAGCGTCGTGACTTTGCCATCGCCGACCGCGGACACCGGCGTGACGCAGGAGCGGATCGGCTGGCCGTCGAGATGCACCGTGCAGGCGCCGCATTGCGCCAGCCCGCAGCCGAAGTGCGGATTGTTCAAACCGAGATCGTCGCGCAGCACATAAAGAAGCGGCGTGTCGGGATCGGCCGTGACGGAATGGCTATTTCCGTTCACGGTCAGCGAAAACGTCTCGGTCATTCTGGCGAATCCTCCATGCGCGCGACGATTGCGATCACTGATTGTGATCCCGCCGCTTTTGTTGGCGCTAGATTAGTCGTAAAGCCGGCCAATTGGGAACAGCCTTTGCCTCGTCTGAATTGCTGCCATGCTTGTAACCCGGGCGCGCTAGGCATCGCGCAAGGTGAGCGTCTCAACGGCCGCAAACAAGGCGCGGATGTCGGCCTCGCGCATATTGCGCACGATGAAAACAACGCGGCTGTCGCCGTTTTGGTGCGGCCAGGAAACTGGCCAGGATTCCGGCCAAGACTGCAGTTCCACCGGCGGGTGGACCAAATGCTGGACATATTGCACCACCACCGGACCGCGGCAGCCGGCGACATTGAGAATACCTTTGACGCGCAAAAGCTCAGGCCCGCGCAGTGCAGTCAGCGTCTCCATGGCGCGGGAGAAGGCCGGCCACTGAATCGGTTGCTGCCACTCCAAAACGAAGCTTGCAATTCCGTCGCTATGCTCGGCCTCGGCGATAAAGCTGCTGCGCTCATGGGCTGGCGGCGCAACGAGCCGTTCGGGATCGAGCACGCCGTCAACCGCAACGTCGATCGCCGCGCGCGGATTAAGTTTTTGCAAATGCCGTGTGAGCGACTTGCGATCCGTCGCGGTAGCGAGATCGCTTTTTGAGATGATAAGGCGATCGGCCAGGATCACTTGTTTGCGCGCTTCCGCGGCCTTGGCGAGGGTTGCTTCGCCGTTGAGCGCATCGACCACCGCGAGCACCACGTCGATATGGAATTCGCCGCCGAGCGCGCGATCGGTCGAGAATGTCTGCAGGATCGGTCCCGGATCGGCGAGCCCGGACGTCTCGATGATGACGCGGGAGAACCCCGGCACCGTGCCGCGCTCGCGATCGATCACGAGCTGGCGCAGCGCCAATTGCAGGTCGGTCCGGGTGATACAGCAGACGCAGCCATTGCCCAGCAAAATCGTTTGCTCGGCGCTGCCGCGCATGAGCGCGTCATCGATGCCGATCGCTCCGAATTCATTGACGATCACCGCCGTGCCCTGCCCTTGCGGCGACGCGAGAAAGCGGCGGATCAAGGTGGTCTTGCCGGCGCCGAGAAAGCCGGTCACGACGGTGACCGGAATGCGCGCGCCGCGCTCGCGCTTGAGCCGCCGCCCGAATGGGCCGGCCTCGCGCGAGGGAAACAGCTCGAGCATCGATTACCTCTCCCCGCACGCGGGGAGAGGGAGTTCACAACGGCTGAGCCTCAAAAATCCATCTCCAGGATATAAAGCCCGCCGACATGGCGATCGACCGCGTAAACGATCGCGCGCTCGTCGACGAACACATCGTTGATCTGGATTGTTCCAGTCGGCGCGCCCGCCGGCGCCGGCGGCATGAAAATACCGACCTCCTTCGGCTGATAGGGGTTGGCAATATCGTAGGCGCGCAAGCCGCCGTTGAAGAACGTGCCGAGCACGATCTGATCGGACTGCCACGCCGTCGGCAGCGGCACGTTTTCGTGAATATTGTGCGCGCCGAAGCGGCCGGCCTGCGCGTAAATGCGGTGATCGGGCATCGGACAAGTCGCGATCGGCACCAGATTGGTTTCGTCGCGCGCGTCCAGAATCCAGATCAGCTTCGGCCAGTCTTTGGCATTGTTCTCGGTCGACTCGTCGGTCACCAGCATCAGGCCGCGATCGAACAGCGGCACCACGGTATGCATGAAGCCGGTATAGGGCGGCGAATTGGTCCACTGCGAGATCTTTTTCGGATTGGCTTTGTCGGAAATATCCAAAACAAACATGCCGCCATCGATGTAAGCGAGATAACAGCGGTCGCCGCGCTGCGGATAGACGTTGGTATTGTGGGCGCGATAGCCCTTGTCGATCGGATGGCGCGGCGGCGGCATCACGTTGTCGCCCTGGCGGGTGCCCGGCATCCACCAGCGGCCGATCTCGACCGGCTTCGATGGATTGCGCACGTCGACGCAGCGGTAGAACTGGTCGTCGTTGGGATTGGTGGGAACGAAGTCGCGCGAGCCTGAGGCGCAATGGACGAACTCGCCGTCGCAAAACCAGAGCTGATGCACGCCGCGCGAATGTGGGCCGGAGCAGTCGAAGAACGAAATCGACTTCGGATTTTCCGGTTTGGAAATATCGAACAGCTCGAAGCCGGCCGGCTTTAGATCCTTCTTCGACGTCTGATACGCCACCGCCAGGAGGTTGCCGGTCGTTTCCAGCGAGTTCGACCGCATATTGGCGTGCGGCAACTCGGTCTGGCATACGACTTTTGGCTTGCGCGGATCCGACACATCGACCGCGGTGAAATTCTTCGGCGCGCTCTCGTGCGCGAGCCAGATGATGCGGCGGCCGTCCGGCGCGATCTGGACCGACATGCCCTCGCCCATGCCGCCGAAGCCGCCAAGCGTGTCGTGCGCCAATAGCTTGAAATTCCAGACGACGGGTTGATAACCCTTGGTTAGCGGGCTTTCGTCCTTGGTCAGCATCCGTCACATCTCCTGTTAAGTCCTGTTCGGTTCATCGCGTCGTTTGTTATGCGGCGCGGGCGCGTTCCATGAAATCGGGCCGCAGCGCCGTTTTCCAGTCCGGAATAGCGTTGATCTTCTTGTCGGCGAGCAGGATCTCGGCCTGCTGCTGCATATACGGCTGCAAGTCGCGCGGGAAACCGGGATTGACCTCGACGCGCGACAGCGCCTTGGCGAAACTATCCAGCGACATGTTGTAGCCTTTGTCGGCGTAGAACTTGTAGATGACGTCGGCGACCTTTTGCGGCGAATTCTTGAAATCGCTGGCGACGTCGAGCCAGGCTTTCAGATAGGCAATAATGACGTCCGGCTTTGCCTGCACAAAGTCGGGCGTCGCCGCCATGAATACCGGCATTGGATCGACGCTGGAGAAATCGATCAGATCGGCGCCGATGCCGTCGGCCACCGCAATCACGTTGTAGGGCTCGACATTGACCATCGCATCGACGGTCTTGGCGGCGAGCGCCGCCACCATGTTGTTGACGTCCATGCGCACTTCGGCGTAGTCGCCTTTCTTCAGTCCGTGCTGCGGCATGATGCTATCGACAAAGACATTGCCGACCGACGAGCCGGTCTGGTTGGCGATCCGCCGGCCCCGCAGTTCTTCGACTTTGGTGATGTTCAAGTCCTTGCGCGCAGTAACGCGCGCGGTCTTGCCGACGTGTTCGATCAGCGCGATCGCGATCAGCCCGCCCTTGGCATTGCCGATGATGAAGGACTGGCCGGCATAGGTGCCGAGATCGACCTGCCGCGCCACCATCTGCTGCATGGTGAGATTGCCGGAGGGCACCGCGAATTCCTCGATCGCGATGCCATGCTTGTCCAAATAGCCCGACTTCAACAAGTAGTAGGTCGGCATGCCCCAGATATTGGTCTGATAGCCTTGGCGAATAGTCGTAGCCGCGGCAGGCGCGTGCGGCGCCGGCAAGCCCAGCGCCAGCGCGCCGGCGCCACCGGCGGTGAGGCACCAACGCCGGCTCAGCGCCGATTGCCGTTTGCTTCGCTGTCGTGTCATGGCTTTCCTCCGCCGTAGTTCTTTTCCGTTTATCTGCTCGCTTGCCGCTAATTGCCTTACATTGGTTTTATCAGCTCTCGATCGCTGTCTTGTTTGCTTTGTTGGCCGAGAAGACGCAACAGCGCTTTCTGATAATCGAGAAATTCGACTGATAGCGGGTCGCGCGGGCGCGGCAGGCGAATGGCCACATCGGTTTTGACGGTACCCGGATGCGCCGTCATTACCAGCACGCGATCGGCCAAATAGACCGCTTCGGCGACATTGTGGGTCACATAGATCACCGTTTTGCGGGTCGTCCGCCACACCTCGGCAAGGAGCCGCTGCATGTCGTCGCGCGTCAGCGCATCCAGCGCCGCAAACGGCTCGTCCATCAGCAGCACCGCGGGATTGTAAGCGAGCGCGCGGGCGATCGCGACCCGCTGCTGCATGCCGCCCGAGAGGTGATGCGGATAGGAGCGCGCGAAGCCTTCAAGCTTGACGAGACGGAGTTGCTCGAGTGCGACCGCTTCGCGCTCGGCTTTCGGCACTCCCTTCATTTCCAGCCCAAAGGCCACGTTGCCAAGCGCGGTGCGCCAGGGGAAAAGCTGCGCGAAATCCTGGAAAACGACGCCGCGATCGGTGCCGGAGCCTTGAACCGCTGCGCCGCCGATCCGGATCTCGCCAGCGGTCGGCGTCAGGAAGCCGGCCATGATGTTCAAAAGCGTCGACTTGCCGCACCCGCTCGGTCCGACGATGCAGAGGAATTCGGAGGTCTCGATGCCAAAGCTGACGCCATGAACCGCGGGCACCGCTCCACTCGGCGTCTGATAGGTGAGCGTGATGTCGCGCGCCTCGATATGGGCCATCGTTGCGTTCCGCCGCTTTGGCGTCTTCACCCTGAACTGATCATACGTTAATGCAGACTTCCGTCAGCGCCGCGCTTTGTGCCAGAAGCTTTCGACGACGGCCAGACCCAAGGGACTACATAACGGATCGCGCAAGGAATCACCCATGAATGCGTTCGCCGCCAACCGCTTCGTCATCGCATTCGTGCTGATCGCTGCCCTTATCGCCACCGCACCGGCTTTTCCGGACGCCTATCCCAGCCGGCCAATTCATCTGATCGTGAATTTTGCCGCGGGCGGCACCGGCGACATCGTCGCGCGGCTCATCGGCAACAAGCTTTCGAGTTCGCTCCGCCAATCGGTCGTGGTGGAGAACCGTCCCGGCGCCGGCGGCACTTTGGGCGCGCGCGATGTCGTCAATGCCGAGCCGGACGGCTACACGTTGACCGTGGCGCAGACTCCAGAAATCGCCATCAATCCATTCTTCATGAAAGATGCCGGTTATGATCCGCGCAAGGATTTGCAAGCGATTGCGCTCACCGGCGTCGTGCCGCTCGCTTTGGTGGTTCCGGCCAATGCGCCCTATTCCACCATGGCGGAGTTCGTGAAATTTCTGCGCAACCCCGATCGGCCGGTGACCTTCGCCTCGGCCGGTATCGGCACGCCCGGACATCTCGCCGGCGAATTATTGAAACTCAAGCTCAACAACAATCTGACGCATGTGCCCTATAAGGGCGCAGCACCGGCTTTAAACGATGTGGTCGGCGGCCATGTCGATTTCTATTTCCCCGGATTTCCCGCCGCCGTGCCACTGATGCAAGGCGGCAAGGTCAAGCTGCTCGCGGTATCGACGGCCAAGCGCGCCAGCGCGGCGCCGGAGATTCCGTCGGTCGCCGAAGCGACCGGGATTGCCGAATTCGACTTTGCGCTCTGGGTCGGATTTTTCGGCCCGCGCGCGCTGCCGATGGATATCGCCAAACGATTAAACACCGCGATCAATGAAATTCTGCTCGAGCCGGAGATGAAAACGCGACTGCAAAACGACGGCGCCGAAGTCTCGGCGTTGTCGATCGATGAATTCTCCGGCTTCGTTCGTGGCGAGATCACCAAATATCAAGCGATCATCGCCGCCGCCAATATCAAGCCGGAATGAGTGGCCGCCTGAATTACACCCGCGCCGAACGCGCCATGCCCCAGCGATAAATCGTGGCGCGTTCCACCGAGCCGAACACCAGCCGTTCGGTGGCAAAGCCAATCAGGCCGATCACAATCAGCGAGGCCAGCATCACGTCGGCATCGAGAAATTCCTTGGCGTCGAAGATCACCCAGCCGAGGCCCCAATCCGAGCCGGCCAGCATTTCGGCGCCGATTACCGCGATCCAGGCGCGCAGGAAGGATTGGCGCAGGCCGGCGATGATGAAGGGCGAAGCGCCGGGAATGATCACCTTCCAGAACAGCGCGTGTTCGTTGGCGCCCATGGCGCTTGCCGCGCGGAGCCAGATCGGGTTCACCGCGCGCACACCCGACCAGGTATTGAGCAGCATGGGGAACAGCGCGGCATAGAAGACGATGAGCACGGCGACGGTATTGCCAAGCCCGAACCACAGAATGAAGACCGGCACCCAGGCGAGCGATGGAATCGGCATCAGCGCGCTCATCAGCGGCACCACGAAATCTTCCACGGGCCGGAACCGCGCCATCAGCACGCCCAACGGCAAGCCGATCGCGACGGCACACCCAAAGCCGATCAGCACGCGGTAGAGCGTGGCGGCAGCGTGAAGAAACATGGTGCCGTCGGCGAGCGACGCGAACAGCGTCTGCGCGATGGCCGGAATCGTCGGCGTCAAGGCCTGGGGGAAGGTGCCGCTGCGCGCGAGCGCTTCATAAAGCGTGGCGGCCACGATCAGTGTCAGTGCGCCGCGCCGCAACGAGATCCATCGCTCCGACAATGCAGGCGCGGCAATCATGTCATCATGCCCCAACGCACGACGGTGAAGTTCTCCAGTGGCGCGAATACGAGTTTCTCGAGGGCAAGTCCGATCATCGCGATCACCGCGATGCCGGCCAGCATCACGTCGGTATTGAGGAATTCCTGCGCGCCGAAAATCAGCCAGCCCAGGCCCCAAGGCACCGCCGCGAGCATCTCCACCGCGACCAGGATGCGCCAAGCCTGGGCGAGACCGAGCCGAAGGCCGGTCACGATGTACGGCAGCGCACCCGGCAGCACGACGTGGCGAAACAACCGCCGATCGTCGGCGCCCATCGCTTGCGCCGAACGCAGCCAGATCTCCTTGACCGCTTTCACACCGGTCCAGGAATTGTAGATGACCGGAAAGGCGGAGACGAAAGCGACCAGCGCAATGGCGGGAAGGTTGCCCGGTCCGAACCACAGCAGAAACAGCGGCGCATAGGCGAGACCGGGAATGGGAGCCCCGATGCTCACGAGCGGCAGCAGAATATCTTCAGCCCGGCGCGAGCGGCCCATGAGCACGCCGGCGGCGATGCCGAAGCAGGCGGCGAGCGCGAAACCGAACGTGAGCCGGATCAGCGTGTCGAAAGCGTGATGCGGCAGAACGCCACTGGCTGAGAGGCGCGCGAAAGCCGCTGCGATCGTTTCCAGGGGCGGAAAGAACTGCACCGGAAAAACGCCAAGATGCGCCACCGCTTCCCACACGGCGCCGACGACAATGAACGGATAAGCATTGCGCCAGGCCCGCGAAAAGGCGCCGCTGCCGCGGGCGACGGCGGCTGCCAAATTTCCATTCTCGAGGACATCATGCATGCCTTGCCGAGGATAATGTCATCGGCGCCGCGCCGACAAGGATCACAGTGTATGCATCATTGCAGCGGTCGCACGCTGTGCTAGGACATCGCGGCAACGCAGAGGAGCTTGGTTATGGCGACGGGCAATACGCAAAAGATCGGCTGGATCGGCATGGGCCGCATGGGATTTCCCATGGCCGAGCGGCTGATCAAAGCCGGCCACGATGTATCGATCTGGAATCGCACGCGCGCCAAAGCGGAACCGCTCGCCAAGATCGGCGGCAAAGTGGTCGATCGGCTGGCCGATCTGAAATCAGTCGACGTGCTGTTCTCGATCGTCGCCACCGGCCCTGATGTGCAGGATGTGCTCTATGGCAAGGACGGCGTCGCCGCGGGCAGCGGCAGAATGCCGCCGGTTGTGGTCGATTGCTCGACGATCGCCGTGGAAGAATCCGCGACGATTCGCACCAAGCTCAAATCGCTCGGCGCCGATTTCGTTGCTGCCCCGGTCAGCGGCAATGCCAAGGTCATCAAGGCAGGCCAGCTCTCGTCGGTCGTGTCGGGTGTGGAAGCGGCCTGCAAAATCGCCATGCCGCTGATCGAAGTCTTCGCGCCGCGCGGGGTGTCCTATGTCGGCGAAGGCGAATTGGCCCGCGTGTGCAAGATCGCGCATAACGTGATGCTCGGCGTGGTGATTGAGAACCTGATCGAGATCACGCTCCTCACCAACAAAATGGGCGTGCCGCGGCACGCGTTTCTTGCCTTCCTCAATAATGGCGTGATGGGCTCGATGTTCACCCGCTATAAATCCCCGGCGCTGGTCAATCTCGACTGGACGACGACGTTCACGCCGGAACTGCTGCGCAAGGATCTCGATCTCGGACTCGAGCTCGGCCGCGAAATGGACGTGCCGATGCCAGTCACGGCAGCGACGCGGGAAGTGCTGCAGAGCCATTTCGGCGCCGCCACGTTGCAAAAGGATCCACAAGATTATCTGCAGAAGGATTTTGCCGCGCTCGCCGAAACGATGGCGCTCGCCGCCGGCATGAAGCTTGTGAGCGAGAACAAAAACGTGCCGACCGGGTTGGAAAGCTGACGCCGAGCGACAGCAACCCGCAAGCAAAATCGAAGCGAGGAGATCGCCAATGACGTCGCGCCGGGGTTTTATGTTCGCTTCCGCTGCCGGGCTGGCAGCCATTGCCGCGCCGCGCTTGTCGGTCCGGGCGTCGGCCCAGCAAGCCTGGCCGACGCGGCCGGTCAAATTCATTCTCACGCTCGGACCAGGCAGCGGCGCCGATATCGGCGCCCGCTTGTTCGCGGATCGCTTAGGCCAGCGCTGGGGACAGGCGGTCGTAGTCGAGAACCGACCCGGCGGCGATGGCATCGTCGCCATCAATGCAGTGGTCGGCGCGCATGACGATCATCAATTGCTGTTTTCGCCCACGTCTTCCTTCACCGCGCATCCATTTCTTCACGACCATCTGCCGTACAAGGCCGGCGATTTCCTGCCGATCGCCCGGGTCTCCAACACCATCATCTCGATCTCGGTGCCGTCGGGTCTGAGCGTGAACTCGATGAAGGAGTTGGTCGCGCTCGCCCGCGCGCAGCCGGGCAAGCTCAACTGGGCCGGCGTCACCGGCGCGCTCGATTTCATCTTTGCCGGATGGCTCAAACGCGAAGGGCTGGACATCGCCAAGATCGCCTACAAGAACCCGGTCGATGCCGCCAACGATCTCGCCGAAGGACGCGTGCAAGTCTACGAGGCGGCGCTGGCGATCGTGCGACCGCAGCTGCAGACCGGCAAGATCAAGCTCTTATGCGTCACCAACACGGTGCGGGCGCCGACTTATCCCGATCTGCCGACCGTGGAGGAAGCCGGCCAGCCGGCGCTGACGATCGATGGGCTGGTCGGCCTGTTCGGCCCAAGCGGGATGCCGCTCGACTTGCGGCAGCGGATTGCCGCCGATTTCCGCGCCGTCGCCGATGACACGATCAAAGACCGGCTGGCGACGACGGGGCAGCTTCTCAATGTCGGCGGCCCGGAAGAGTTCGCCAAATCGACCGACGACCAGCGCGCCCAAGTCGCGGCATTCGCAAAAGAACTTGGCGTCGCCGAATTGCCGCAGGACTAGGCGGGTCGCGCTCGTCAGGCGGCTCCGGCCAGCGTCAGGTGTCGGACTGCAACCGGGCCTTTCCGCTCGGGGACATCATCCTCCATTCGCAGGACGTTGGAGAGCACGATGTGGGTTGCGAAAGCGGCCGCACTCAGCTCGCCGGTCCAGGAGCCCAATGTCCGGTCCGCCCGGTAGCCGCGAAAATGGACCACGCCGTCGCGAATTTGGGTGACGATGCAGGTGGTTGGTTTCTTGTCGGTCTGATTGCGGATCCATGGATGCTTGAATGTCGTGCCAACGTCATAATTCGTCGCGGTACGCATACTGAGACCTCCCCGTTACTCATCAACTGACAAGCGGCCGGCAACCCGTCGCCCAAAGCATCAGCAGCAAGTGGACACGCTCACGCCAGCCGAAGAGAGGAACGCCGGGTGACGCCGTAGAGTTCCACGATGCGTGGTGGGAGTTCTTTGGTCGCAAATAAGAACGCAAGCGCGCACGCAGTGGATCGGGAAAGCGCGAACACGCCGCGTCCGGGCGCGCTTATTCTGCGAAGCTCGGTGACTAAACCATCGTATCGCGCCCAAGCGGCGGCATGCAGGACGGATGACGAGAACCGTTACGGTGTCTGGATGTCGGTCTGGACGCTGAGGGTCAGCAGCCATTGGCCATTACGGCGTACCCAGAGCCGTGCGGCGCGATAGGGCGGACGCGAATTGTCCGGGACCGTCTGCGTTGTGATCATTGCAGCGGCATCGCCGTAAACCGAAAGCCGCACGGCCTGAATTTCACCAACGACGACCGGGCTGCCGGCCTGTTTCTGCTGCTCGATGGCGGCAATACGCGCTGCTTTGTCGACCGGAGCATAGCCGGAGCGATAAAGCACGAAATCATCGGCGACGTGCTTTGACCATTCCTGGGCGTCGCGGGCGATGCTCGCTTTCTCGATCGCCAGAAACGAATTGAGAACGTCCTGCTCGGCCGGCGAGCGCACCCGATAGGGCATATTTTGACAGGGGTTGGTGCACTCGATTGCTTTGCCGTCGGCGCGCGACGAAGACGGCGGGTCGACCGGCGCGGCCTCCGCGATCACGACATCGTGCCGGGCCAGCGCGCGCCAAGCGCCCTTCTGCTTGACCCAGATATCGAGAAAAAGCGCCGCGCCGCCGTCCGCGGCGGTGCGCTCACCGGTCACCGTAGCGAGCAGGCCATACATAGTGACTTTGGGATCCCCGGCGATGCTGGCGGAGACGTTTTTGAGGTCGGCAAGGAACTCGTGGCGCGAATAGGCTCTGCCGGCCTGGTCGGTATAGCTGAACTGTAACGCAAGGAGCCGTCGCGCCACGGAGCGGTCGCCGTTGCGCATGGCGTCGGCAAGCGTCCGATCGGCCGCCGCCACCGCGTCTTCCGCAGATTGCGCGCGGGTCCGAACGATGTGCGCGGTGACGAGACTCGCGGCCAAGAGCGCCAGAGCGAGACCCCGCACAGTTCGCCGGCTGGCCAACTGCCTGGCCCGACGCATCACCCTCACCCCACGAATTGCGGCTTCGCACTGGCCGGCCGCCGTCGCCTCGCCGGGCACCATGGCACTTTCCCGCGCCGCGGCTCAAGCCGCCGCGTGGTATCGCGACGCCCCGCCGCAGGGGCAAACGCGCAGGATCAGCCGCGAATGCTGTCAGTGCCGATGATGGTGATAGTGGCCGTGATAATGCCCGTGATGGCGGCCATGCGGCTCGCCGCGCATGGCGACACGGCAAGCCTGGCTGAGCTGGGACGACTTCGCTTTCATGCAGGCCGTGACCCTCGCCACATCCGGAATGACATCGGAACAAAGCCGCATCGCGTCGGGCGTGCATGCCTGGCGGGCGGCCTCGCTGCCCTGGGCCGATGCATGATCTGCGCGACCAAAAAACAGGGCGAGCACAATGACGGCACCGGCCAATCGAACAATCCGCATGGGTGGTCCTCTGGTTGGTAAGTTTGGCGCCTGGTTTGCGCGGATGAACCTGCCGACGCGATACGGCGCTGCTCGGGAACCGAGTCCTAGAACGAATGCGCCACACTGCTCGCGCAAAGGTGGCGAAAGTACGATTTCCGCCGCAGCCCCTGCGGCCGCGCCGTCGCTAGGCGAGATAGTCGTGCACGACCTTGCCTAGCGGCAGGGTCAGATCGGCGATGATGTGCATCCCAGATACGATTTCCAGGACCGGTAATTCGGCAAGCGGCGCCAGCGCGTGCGACGATAACGTGAGCGCGGCAGGTCCAGTCCAGGCGCCTTTGAGGTTCACGTCTGTCAGTTCGTATTCGACCAGCTCGCAAATGCGCGGCGTGCCGTCGACATGAGGCACAATCTTGAGCAGGAAATTCGGCGTCAAGAGCGATGCCATGACTGCATCATGGTCGGCGGCTTTGTGCTTATAGCCCATGCTGCCGGTAGCGATCCGCACCGGACCATAATCGAGAGTGCCGACCAGCGTATCGATTTCGTCATGCAGCGTCGGCTTCGCGAGCTTTTTTGGAAAACCCCAAAGCTCGCGGCCACCGGCGATCGGCGGATGATCGTCGAGAAACATGCAATGCGAGTAGCCGCCTTTGCGGCCCTTGAAGCTCACCGGGATGACCTGGCCACTCTCGGTGTAATCGCCGAAACCGGTCGAATCCGGCATGCGGATGAATTCGAATTTGACCAGCGGCTCTCCGATCTGCAGCGGCTCGGGGACGAGTTCGCGCAATTTCTGCGGGTCGGTCCGGTAAGTGATGATGAGAAATTCCCGATTGACGAAACGATACGGCCCTACCGGATAGGCCGGACTGGTAAGCGGCATGGCAAAAGCCCGCGCCCGCACATCAGCTTCCTTCATGGCAATTCCTCTCGCGAACACCGTAGGCCGGCTCGTAGACAATGCGTCGTCAGCGCCGCTCCTCGCCGCAATCGAACGTGCGCACCCCTTCGGCCCGATCCGGGAGCGAAAGCACCTCGGAATTGTCCAGGCTCCGCCGCGCATTGTTGTAACCCGCCTGCCAATGCTCCTCCATGGTGCGGCGCGAGAACTCAAAATCCTTGGCGATACCTTCATAGGGGCGGGCGCGATAAATCAGATGCACGATGTTGCAGACCTTGTCATCGGCTTCCGCGAGCAAGAGCTTTGCATCGGCAGTCTCGCGCAGCGCTTCGGGCATTTGCTTGAGCAGATTGGCAAGCGCAATCCGCAACTTTTGAATGTATTGATATCGATCGGTGGCGGCGCGATTGCGGCTGGAATAGACGATTTCCTTGTGCCGCACTTCGACTGCGATCATGTCCTTTGGTAGTTCGCCGCGGGCATTCCAAAGATCGACCTGGAAGGCGAGCGTGTCGCGCCGCGGCCGCGAGTCCAGCACCCATTCCAGCGGCGTATTAGAGATCAAGCCGCCATCCCAAAAATAGTCGTCGCCAATCCTGGTCGCCGGGAAGCCTGGCGGCAACGAACCCGAGGCGGCGATGTGTTCGAAAGCGATCCGGTGCGTGGTCGTATCGAAATAGGTGAAATTGCCGCTGCGCACGTCGACCGCGCCGACGCTAAAGCGCATCTCGCCGAAATTGATGCGGTCGAAGTCGACCAGACGCTCCAGTGTCGTGCGCAGCTGCGTAATGTCGTAATAGCTGGCTTTGTCAGGGCTGCCCGGAGGCCATATGGTCGGCGGCGGCAAGCGCGGCACAAAGAAATTCGGCGCGCCGAACAACAGGATGTTGATGGCGCGGGCCTGATTGAGAAGCATATGCTCCTCGTTGCCGAATTCGATCTGCTTGAAATAGGGAATGCCGAGTGGCGAAATGGAGACCGCCTGCCAGAATTCGCGCAACGCATCAACGCGACGCTTCGGCAGATTCCCGGCGATGATGGCCGAATTGATGGCGCCGATCGAGATTCCAGCAACCCAATCGGGATGCAGATCGGCCTCCGCCAAGGCTTCGTAGACGCCGGCTTGATAAGCGCCGAGCGCGCCGCCACCCTGAAGCAATAGCGCGACTTGCTCGAACGGCGTGCGCCCCTGCGGCACGGCAAGCCTCCTGGCCAGCGGTCTTGCGCAGCACAAGCCTACGGCGCTCGCGCCTTGGACCGCAAGCCGTCACCGGCGTCGACCGCGCCGCCCAAGGCGGCGATACATGTTGTAGTTTGCTGGTTCCAAACTATTCGCGCCCTCGAACAGGACGGTTGCATCGATGAGAACTCAGGTCGTGATTATCGGCGCGGGGCCGGCCGGGCTGCTGCTTGGCCAGCTCCTGCAGCGCCGCGGCATCGAGAACGTCATTCTGGAGCGGCAGACCGCCGATCACGTGCTCGGCCGCGTCCGCGCCGGCGTGATCGAACAGGTCACGATGGATCTATTGGACGAGGCCGGCGTCGGCGAGCGAATGCATGCCGACGGGCTCATTCACGAGGGCGTGCAGATCTGCGTCGACGGCGCGCGCCATCGGCTGTCATTCAAAGAGCTGACGGGCAAGACCGTCATGGTCTACGGACAGACCGAGATCACCAAAGATCTCATGGACGGCCGCGCCGATGCCGGAGCTCAGACCGTCTATTTGGCGCAGGACGTGCAACTGCACGACATTTCCGGCGCGCAGCCGCGCGTGACTTATCGCGCCGATGGCAGGAGCCAGGAGATCACTTGCGATTTCATCGCTGGTTGCGACGGCTTTCACGGCATCAGCCGCAAGAGCGTGCCGGCGCGTGCAATCAGCACCTACGAGCGCGTCTATCCGCTCGGCTGGCTCGGCATTTTGTCCGATACACCGCCAGTCTCGGAGGAATTGATTTACGTCCGCCATCCGCTGGGATTCGCGCTGTGCTCGATGCGCTCGCCGACCCGAAGCCGGTATTACCTGCAATGCAGCCTGGCCGAAGATATCGAGTCCTGGCCGGACGAGCGGTTTTGGGAGGAGCTGCGGCCACGGCTTGACGATGAGGCGCGCGAGCGGCTGGTGACCGGACCTTCAATCGAAAAAAGCATCGCGCCGCTGCGCAGCTTCGTCGCCGAACCGATGCGCTTTGGCCGTTTGTTTCTCGCCGGCGACGCGGCCCATATTGTGCCGCCGACCGGCGCCAAGGGCCTCAATCTCGCGGCCAGCGATGTCCGCTATTTGTCGCGGGCGTTCATCGAACATTACGAGGACAAATCGGACGGCGGTCTCGACCATTACTCGGCGCGCGCGCTGGCGCGGGCATGGAAGGCGGAGCGTTTCTCGTGGTGGATGACCATGACGCTGCACCGAATATCGAATAACCCGTTCGATCATCAGCTGCAGCTGGCCGAGCTCGATTATTTGTTCCAATCGAAGGCGGCCGCCACCGCGTTCGCCGAGAATTATGTGGGCCTGCCATATTGAAAACAGTCAGGGCGATGCCCCGCTTACGCTTCGGGGCATCCTCTACGCGGCAATCATTAGTTTGCCTTGCTGCCAGCGAAGCTCACTACTTTGGCCCACTTCGCCGTCTCGGCGGCGATGAACGAGG
>JBQCCX010000374.1:0-8059 GCA_051961815.1 Xanthobacteraceae bacterium | reverse complement strand
CCGAGCGCGCGCTTGAGCACGTTGCCGGCTATACCTGCTTTGTCGACGGCAGCGTCCGCGATTATCAGAAGTTCTCGGTGACTTCGGGCAAGAATTTTCCCGGCACCGGCCCGCTGGGGCCCTGGCTGGTGACCCGCGATGAAATCCCGGACCCCAGCCGGCTCACGCTGATGACGCGATTAAACGGCAAAGAGGTGCAGCGCTCGCCGACCGATCTTTTGATCTATTCTATCCCGCAGATCATCGCGTTCTGTTCGGATTTTACCGCGCTGTCGCCGGGCGATGTCATTTCCACCGGCACGCCCGAGGGCGTCGGCCATAGCCGCAAGCCGCCGCTGTGGATGAAGGCCGGCGACACGCTCGAAGTCGAGATCAGCGGCATCGGCGTCTTGCGCGCGCAAGTCGTCGATGAGCGGAGCTGAGGTCATGATCAGCACAAAAACGGTCGACCGCCTGGAAGTCCACATCCTGGTCGATAATGCGACCGACAGCCTTTCCAGTGTTCCCGGCCATGTTGAGACTGAGTTTGCCTATTTGAACCGCAAGGGCATGCGCATTCTGTCCGGCAAGTGCATTTGCTGTGGCAATCATGGACTGTCCTGCCTGATCACCGCGCATCGCGACGGCATCTCGCACACCGTTCTGTTCGACACCGGGCCCGAAGCCGACACCTTCGAGCGCAATACGCGTCAGCTCGGTATCGGTCTTGGCATCGTCGAGTGCATCGTGCTCTCGCATGGCCATTGGGACCATGCCGGAGGCATGCTGCGCGCGATCGATCTGATCCGCGCCGATGGCAAAAACCGCGATCTGCCCTATTACGCCCATCCCGGCATGTTCCGCACCCGCGGCCGGCAATTGCCGAACGGAACGATGCAGCCGATGGAGGACATTCCGAGCATCGCCGAACTGACCGCCCACGGCGCCCGCGTGGTGAGCACGCGCGAGCCGCAAAGTTTTCTCGATGATATGTTCTGTTTAAGCGGCGAGATACCTCGCGTCACGCCATTCGAAACCGGCCTACCCTTGCATTTTGCCAAAACCGAAACCGGCTGGGAGGCGGACCCCTGGATCGTCGACGAACGATGGTTGGGCGTGAACGTCGCCGGCAAGGGCATCGTCGTGTTCACCGCCTGCTCGCATGCCGGCGTCGTCAATGTTCTCAAAGATGCACGCGCGCGGTTTGCCGGCATTCCGCTTTATTGCGTGTTGGGCGGGCTTCATCTCTCCGGCCCGACCGAGAAAATCATTTCAGATACGGTGGAAGCGATGCGCGAATTCGAACTCGCTTACATTGCCGCCGGACATTGCACCGGCTGGCGGGCGATGACTGCGCTGGTCAATGCCTTCGGCGAGAAGGTCGTCACCCCGACTGCGGTCGGCAAGCGCTTCGTTTTCTAGATTCGCTTTGTTTCCTAGATGCGATCAGCAGTCGGTGACTCACAGCGCCTCAGGCACGTAGCCAAAGCGCGCCATTTGCTCGCGGTGCTGAGTAACAACGCGGCTAATCTGTTCGTGCGACAGTTGCTGGCGCCATTGTCCGGCGTGTCCTGCCCGGAAAAAGACTTTGGATTGCTTTGGGCGCTCGCGGTAGCCTTTCTCGACTTCCTGCGTCTTGGCCTGCTCGAAAGAAGACAGGTCGATTGCGCGCGTTAACTGTGTCTCGCTCGGATCCAGAAGCAAATGGCGGCACAGTCCGCGAAACATCTCGAGCGGTCGCTCCAACATATCTTCGTAGCGTATGACGTAAATCGCGCGGTGCGGCTTGCGCGTCCAACTCATCACATTTTCCGACCAGGAGCCGTAGACCTCGTAGGACGCATGTTCGGTAATGTCGGTCTCGAGACCTCGCCGGCTCATTTTGTCGATTGCCGTATCAAGATCGACGCCGAAGTGGTGGGCAAAGGAGATCACGACGTCCAACGGGTTGCGAATAATGTAGATAGCCCCAGAGGTCGCCCCCATGTTGATGGTGGGATGGCCGCGGTCGAGCGCAAGCATATTGTGCGTCTTCACGAATACCGGGGCATCGGCGTCGTCGGCGATCTGTTGCTGCACCGTGACGCGAGCCGCCGCGATCTCGGTGCGCGACGCAGCATCGAGCGCCTTTCCGAGCAGCCGCTCGAAGCGCTGCCCGGCGACGTCCCACAGCGTGTATTCCCCAAGGGCGTTGATGTCCTGTGGAACGGAGTCGTTGCCGTCGAGAACGCGGAGCAGGTTGTGCAGGAAATGGCGGGTCCACGTATTCCCGGAGCGTGGATAGGAGGCGAGCCAAACGATCCCGGGCTTCAGCTGACCGGCACGTTGTCCTGTCTCTGCCTGCATAAAAGTTCCCCGGCTCAGGATATGGTAATGGCCGCCGCTGCGCCAATGCAGGGGGCAAGCTTTGCTCATCGTGCGCGCCGAATCTGTGGCGAAGCCGCAACAGCCTAGACAATCCACTAATAGCGGGCACTATCCACCTTGACCGCCGACGCCCTCCTCCTAATAGTTGAGTCATTCTCGGGGGATTAAGCTTGGCCGCGCAGACGCGTCCAACTGACTTGATAGGATTGCGCCGCGCCCTATTGGTCGGGGTGTCACTCGGCGCGTTATCGGTCGGCGTTGCCGGAATGAGCGGCGCTCAAGCCGCCGACGTCAAGGTTCCTGCCGCCCGCAAGGTGAAAGTCCTTAAGGCGCCTCCGCTGCCTCCGCCGCCGACCTGGTTTTTCTCGGCCGAAGGCGGCGCCGCGTGCTCGAACAGCAACGTTGCCGTGCGCTCGCGATTCGTACCCGGCGCCGACCTTGCTCATTTAGGCAGCGACTGCGGCTGGACCACACGCCTCGGCTTTGGTCAGGAACATACCGCTCTGTTCGGCGGGATGGCCGACTATTGGGGTGTCTTCGTCCGTTACACCCGAATCCAGGACAGCGCGCCGGTGAACGGCGTATTCGGGACGTTTTTCCCCGGCTTCGCACCCCTTTATGCCTATAATTTCAATGCGAATGCGGGATTCGACGAGAAGCGCACCGTCATCGATTTCGAAGCGGGGCGCGATATTGGCATTGGCGACGGGTCCAAATTGCGCGCCATCGCCGGCTTGCGGTTTGCGCATTATTCGAGCGACACGACTCTCCTAGGCCTCGCCAATGGCTTTACCGCAAATTTTTTCACCAAACAGCAGTTCGACGGCCTCGGACCTCGCCTTGGCTTCTCCTATCGGAGGCCTCTGGTAGGCATGGTCGAGCTGGCGGCCGAGGGCTCGGCCGCCGCGTTGTGGGGCCGGTTCAAAACCAGCGTCAATGACAGTCTCTGCTGCGCCGCGTACTCAATCAGCGGACAAGAATCCCATAATGGCTGGGTCGGAAATTTGGAGGGTTCCATCGCTCTCGCCTATGCGCCTTATGGACCGCGCGGCTGGGACGTTTCGCTCGGCATTCGTGCCGAGGATTGGTTCGGGCAGATCGACACCAGTACTTTCTCTGCATCATCGACCAAGCAGAGCACGCCTGAAGGACCCCTTTCAATCTCCGGGCAACGTGAAGACCGGTTCAATTGGGGCCCCTTCCTGCGCGTCAAGGTACCTTTCGGCAATTAGTGCTGAAACGTTTGCAGCCGGCATGCACGTCTAGGTCCCCTCGCCGCGTTTGACCGGCGTGTTCATCGCGACATCGCTGCGCCGCTGATTGCTGAGCTCGCGGCCGAGCGCAAAATAATCGCTTGCGGCGGCCATGCGCGCCTCGCGTTCGAGCTCATCCGGCCAATAGCCGAGATCGTAGCCATGCCACGGGCTTTCCGGCTTGAGCGGCGGCAGGCCGAGCCGTTCCCAGATCGCTTTCGCCCGCACCATGAATTCGCGGCTGGGCAAGGCGACCGGGGCATAAGTGCCCTTGAGAGTCGCGTTGATGAGCACGGCGGCGGTTTCGCCGTCATCGCGCGGCCCGCGCGGGCCGTGGCCCGGATGTTTATGCGGCACGACGAGAAGATCATGCTGCGGCTGGCATCGGTACGACATCGCCCAGAACAGCGCGTCGGCATTGTGCGGGTCGATGTCCTCGTCGACCGCAACGATCCATTTGCCGGCGAAGCGATGCAAAGTCGAAGCGCCATTGAGCGCCCGCCAGATTTCGGTTTCCGGCGCGCCGCGCGCGAATTGAATTCCGATCACGGCATAGAGGCTGGTCAACGGCTCGTGCATGGCCACGCGCTTGACCGAATTGATGCCAAGCACGGCGCGCAGATGATGCAGATAAAGCGGCTCCATGGCGACGCGGCGGATCACACTCGACTCGCTCGGCGTCACTTGGCTGATAAAGGAGGTGAGGATCGCGTTGCGCCGCCGCGTGATCGCGGTGACGGTCATGAAGGCATTGTATTCCTGCAGATTGACGTAGCCGTGCGATTCGCCAAACGGCGCCTCGGGCTCGAGAAACTCGGTATCGATCAGTCCTTCGATGACGATCTCGGCGTCGGCGGGGACCAAAAGATCGACGGTCTTGCCGCGCACCACATTGATCGGTGCGCTGGCCAGCGCGCCGGCGACCGCCAGCTCATCGAGCTCTTCCGGCAATTTCGTAACCGCGGCATAGGACACAAGCGGCGGGCAACCGACCACAACCGCACACGGCATCGGCTCGCCGCGGGCCTTGTATTTGAGCCAATGCGCATAGATGCCGGCGCGCAATTCGACCGAAGGGTTCATGCCGAGCCGGCGCGGCGCTTTGAGCTGACCGCGATAGTTGCCGACATTCTGGCGGCCGCTGTCCGGATCCTTGGTGATGTAATGGCCGGCGGAGAGATAGGGCGCATTGTCGAAGCCGGGCGTCGAAATCGGCACCGGGAGGCCGTCGAGCCCGCTGCCCGGCGCATCGAGGGCGTCGCCGATGACGCAGATATCCTGGCATGGCGCATCGGTGACGACGCGCGGCTCGATCGGCGCGCCCAGCGCGCTGACCCAGGCGGCGCCGATTTCGTCAAGCGGACGATTAAAGCCAATGCGGTAGACCTCCGGATTGCCGGCAAGGCCGGCGACGAGGACGGCGATATCGTAGCGAGCGCCTTTGCCGTCGGTCGCTTTGGTGAACAGGAACGCCCGCCGGTCGGCTTCGGCGATGCCGCCGCGATATTGCCAGCGGACCAAGGGATGCATTTCGGTGTCTTTGTTGATCGGCTCGTCGACCACGACCAGGAGCCCGGCCCGCTGCAGCGCCAGCACATGCTCGTGCAGATCGGGATAGCCGCGCGTGCGCCGGCCGGCGGCGCGGTAGCGTTCGAGCACGCGCGGAATTTCGTCCGATGTGCTCATTTCAGGTTTCAGCGCGGATGCGTCAGCGACGACATCAGCCAGGATGCGGCGGTGAACAGATCGGCATCGCGATCGAAATAGCCGATCACCTGAAGTCCGAGCGGCATGTCGTTGAGCTCGAACAGCGGCAGCGACACGGCCGGGACGCCGAGCAGCGAGGCCGGCACGTTGAATTCCGGATTGCCGGTTGAGCCTAGGCCTTCCGGTGCATGGTTTGGCGCCGCGAGCGTGATGGCGGCGTCACAGTTAGCGGCAAGCTCGGCATGCACCGCGCGTACGCGGGCTCGCTCTTTGAGATCGGCGCGATGATCGGTAAGCGTCATGTCCTCGTAGCGCTGCGCGCGCTCCAGGATGTTGCGGCTTAAAGCTGCGGCATCGCGCTCGCGCATGGTGCGAATGAACCAGCGCATCTCCCAGCCGTTGCAGCGATGCGACAGCTCCATGGCGTTGACCAAGTCGGTCTCCAGCGCCGCGACCTTGTCGTCGTTATGTCGCGTGCGGATTTCGATGCCGGCGGATTTCAGCCGCATGACATATTCGCCGAGCCGCTGCTTGGCGCCGACCGAAGCGGCGTCCCAGCCGGCGGTCTCGAGCACGGCGAGCCGGCGCGGCTTCTCGCCGGGTGGCATCTTATCCGGACCTTGCAGCCCGGGCGTGCCGGCATCGCCGCCAACCCGCGCGACGATTTCGCGCGCAACCTGCCAGGCATCCGCGAGCGACGCCGCCAGAATCCCGGTGCAGCTTTGGCTTTGATAATCGTGGCTGCCTTCGCGGTTGATGGCATTGACGCTGGGCTTGAAACCGACGCAGCCGCAGAAGCTCGCCGGCCGAAGCACCGAGCCGATGACCTGCGTGCCGAGCGCGGCGCTGACCGCGCCCGCGGCAACGGCGGCGGCCGAGCCGCTCGATGAGCCGCCGGGAGTGTGCGCGGTGTTCCAGGGATTGCGAGTGCCGCGCGGCTCGGAGGCAGCGAATTCGGTGGTCACGGTCTTGCCGACGATCACGGCGCCGGCGTCGCGCAGCGCGCGCACGCTGGCGGCGTCTTTTTCGGAGCGCCAGCCGAGGAACAGCGGCGAACCCATTTCGGTCGGCATGTCGAAGGTTTCGATGACGTCCTTGATGCCGATCGGCATGCCGTCGATCGGCGACAATGGCCGCCCGGCACGCCAGCGTTCGGTGGCGCGATCCGCTGCCGCACGCGCGGTCGGCAGATTGGTGCAGACGAATGCGCCGATGCGCGGCTCCCAGGCGTCGAGCAATTCCAGCGATCGTTCGAAAAACTGCCGCGGCGTTGCGCTGCCCGAGGCGAAGTTCGGCGTCGCCGCGAGATATGGGCGGAGCGCCGGCTTGGTCTGCTCGCGCATCCCGCTCCTGCCGATCGTGTCCTGCCGATCGAGACTCACGTTATTTCTTGCCCTCGTCGTAATAATGAATTTCGTAGAGCAGGCAGCCACCGTCCGACTTGAACGGTCCATGATGGACGCCCGGTGGGCGGCACGCATAGGTCGGCGCTTCGAAGGGCTCTCCGCCCCGGCCCTGCGCATCGTTGCCGACAATCAAATCGCCGGACACCAAATAGACTTCTTCCCAATGATCGTGCACGAACGGCGCCGTGGTGTAGATCCCGGGAGCAAACCGCAACAGCCGGGTTCGGCTGCCCATCTTGCGCGTCTCGTCGAGATCGCTCGCCAGAATTTTTTGCTGGATGCCGGCGGGATAGCCGGCCGGAGTCACCCAGCCCGTGTTCATATCGATCTTATGGAACTCAAGATGCGGTTTGTTCATCGGCATAGCGGTGAGCTTCCGTTTGGATTGGCGCGATTTCGCATTGGGCCGCAATGTCGTGAATGCGCGCTCGATGCGTTCTTGTAAATCGTCATGCAGCACCGAGCCATAGCGCGCAGCTAGGGCCCGTTGCAACGGCGTATCCCGCATTGTACATGGGGTAAGCGCCCAGGCAATCACGCGACAAAATTGCCGCTTTGGCCCCGCGCTGTGGCAAGTCGCAAACCCGTCATTGCCCGATGAGGACGTGACGGGACTGCAAGAGTACCGTCATGCATGAGATTGCCGGGCAAGTACACTGGCACGAACCATCGGGGTTCAAGCGCGCCGGTTTCGGCAAGTTCGGCCGCCCCAAGACGCCTTACGATGTGTTCATGGAAGCCGAAGGCATTCCGATTTATCGCGACATCGGCGTGAGCAAAGTTCAGAACCTGCCGCTGCAGCCGTGGCCGCGGATGGGCGGCCGCGGCAGCTACATCCAACTGCACGGCACCGAGGGCAAATGGGGTTGCTACGTCGTTGAAGTGCCGGGCGCCGGCGCGCTGAACGTGGAAAAACACCTCTACGAAGAAATTTATTTTGTCGTTGAAGGCCGCGGTTCGACCGAGGTCTGGCTCGAAGGCGACAACAAGCGGCATGCCTTCGAATGGCAAAAAGGTTCGCTGTTTTCGATTCCGGTCAATGCGATGCACCGAATCGTCAATGCCAGTTCGGCGCCGGCGCTGCTGCTCGCCGGGACCACCGCGCCCAATCTGATGAATCTCGTCAACAATGTCGACGCGATCTTCAACTGTTCTTATCAGTTTCGCGACCGGTTTTCCGGTGGTGACGATTTCTACAAGTATAAAGACGATATCGAGCCGGATCCGGTGCGTGGTCTGGCAATGCGGCGGACCAATTTCATTCCCGACATTATCAATTGCGATTTGCCGCTCGACAACCGCCGCTCACCCGGCTGGCGCCGCGTCGAACCATTCATGACCGGCAAT
>JBQCCX010000373.1:0-9363 GCA_051961815.1 Xanthobacteraceae bacterium | reverse complement strand
GGAACATCTTGCGCAGGACTGCGCTTGGGAAGCCCACACAAGGGGAATAACAAAAGCAGACCTTATCAAAGCCGCCGGCGGCGATCTGGAAACATACATACTCGCTGAGTTGGACAGCGCGGTTGACCACAAGATCAAGATCCCGCAGGGCGTGAGCTGACTCCGTTGCACAATGCTTCGATTGCTGCAGTGCATGAGTCCGCTTTTGGCACAAAGCGGACATCCCGACGTGCTCGATCCATGTCCGCTTTTGGGGGTGAAGCGGACATTCCGTCCGCTCGCTTATGATACAACCCACGGATAGAAATCGCGGGGGAGGGCTGCGACGCGCATCCCTCAAAATGGGCTAAGAGTTGGATCTCATCATTGCGAGGCAGATGATGAGAGTGATTCCTTTCATTCAGTCCCGATTCTTTTCTCCCATTCCCTAAATGATGGTCGATCGACATCGAGCAGCAGCGGCCAGCCCGAGATCGACTGCGGTGATAGCCACGGTTGTTTCATGGTCAGCGGCATCATTTCGAGAATATTGGCCTTATTGAAGACCATTGTCGGGTAGAAAATTTCGCGTTCGGGCAAGCCCCTTTCTTTCGTCCTCGGCACCTGCTTTGGCAGCGGAGCCGGAACAATGTTGACGGCTTGCCGGTTCGGCTCCGGCTGCCGTTCCTCGTACGTGCCGCTGGATGTGATCCCAACAATGCCGTTCGGTGTGCCAATACAGCCATTCATTTGGCCACAGCTTCTTGGCCTCCTCCCTGTTCAAGCAGGGCTTCGCCGTTGCTGCCGTTACTACCAACAGGAGGAAGCTTGCCGCCATCGCGGCCGTGCCTGACTGGTAGCTACGGATCCTCGCGTTCTGGTACTGCATGGTCCCTCCAGCGAAGCGTACATCCCTCGTCCATCCCCCCTGAAAAACGTACATGCCCACAAGCAGTGTACCACTGCGGCTGACCCCTCGAAGAAACGCAACGGTTTCAAAATATACCCGTGGTTCCCGGGTCGGAACCTCAGCGGATTTTTATTTGACTGGTTCCCGAGCCGGAACCTCGGATTTTTGTTTGTTTGATGTCACGAAAAAATTGCAATCCAAAACTACGGGCTAGAATGGGGCTGTGGGGATAATCGGGTGAGGGCGTCCCATGGAGATGATGTTAGGTTGGTCTATTGTCGTTCTAATTATCGGTTGCGTGGTCGTGTATGGCGTTAGAGCGGAGACCGCCAGTGATCGACCCGCGGAGCCACGGCGACGGCGACCTTTTTAAAGTGATAGATCGCGCTTGATCGCGATTATCAGGCGACCTCGCCGCGGCCGTTTCACGCTACTTGTTTTTGGAAGTCTGGCACGCGCGCCAAGCGAGGAATGCGGCCGTTGCTTGCTGACGAAGTTCGGCCTTACTCAATTTACGGCAAGGCTGTTTCGAGGGTTCGACCGGCCATAACGCACTTTCTTGCAAGCGTGTTCACAGCAAAGCCGCCGGGGCATGCGTAAATCCGACGGCTATGCCTTAGCGCCCCAAATAATGCCGGGCGTATTTCGGGAGCGGCACCACCATCGTCGGAGCTGTCGGACCGGAGTGGAGAGTATCAGATTTATGTTAATCGGACGCAATCTTGTTGCAGTTGGAGAACGATAATGCCCCAGCGAACCGGACTGTCCTACATCAAAAATGTTCCCCGACAACTTCCGAAAGGTGACCGCGTGCTGGTGCACAATTGCGTCCATGCAGAATGGCAAGATCAAAAGCCGGGAGTTAACGGCTTCCGTTGTTGGACGGCGTGGATCGGTCGTCATTTGAACATGGAACCGTGTCACTGCGGATGGTCAGGTCTGCCGCATTATCGGGTTCCGCGTGAGGGCTACGAAGCCCCGCCAAACGTGACGGGACGAATTAGGCCGGCCGATCATGCGAATGACGTGATTCGGTGATTCGCCATGCCGAGGCTCGGAAGAAGGGTCTCGGAGCGAGCGGAAGCTGCAGGTCCGGTATGACGGCTTCCCGGCGCTTGCCCGGAGATGCGTTAAAAGCTACCGGACAGAACCGCAAGCGAATTGCGAGCTGCGCGTCCCGTCGCCCGATACTATTGAGCGATATGCTCACTCCGGCAGCTTGGCGATATTCACCGCGATCCGGCGCGTCTCACCGTGCAAGCGGACACCGCCTCTTAGAGCGGCGCTTGCGGCCAACAAATCCAAATGCGTCAGCAAACGAGTTGAAGACAACGCTGATGTCGCATATCATCATCCACGGCGATGCCTAGTTCGCCCACTTCAACAAAAATCTGAGGATCCCCCCTAAGGAGACCATGTGAAAGCTTTGGTCGCTCAAGGTGGCGGCCCAACGGCTGTCATCAATCAGTCGTTAGCCGGTGTTGTACTCGAAGCGCGTCGCTTCAGTAATATCGAGTCTGTCTACGGTGCCTGCCACGGCGTTGCCGGTATCTCCCCCGAAAACATTGTCGACTTGGGGCAGGAGACTACGCAGCAGATCGAGCTGGTCGCGGCCACGCCGGGGTCGGCACTCGGTTCGACGCGTGACAAGCCAGACACCAGGTATTGCCAAGAGATCCTCCGGGTCCTGCAGGCGCACGGAATCGGCTACTTCTTCTATATCGGCGGCAATGATACCGCCGATACTCTGAGCATCGTCAGCGAGGAGGCCCATAAGGCTAGCTACCCGCTGCGCTGTATCCACGTCCCGAAGACCGTCGACAATGACCTGATGTGCAACGATCACACGCCAGGGTTTCCGTCGGCGGCGCGCTTCGTCACCCAGGCATTTGCGGGCACCAATCTCGACAACGCGGCATTGCCCGGCATCTACCTCGCGGTCGTCATGGGCCGGCACGCGGGCTTCTTGACTGCCGCCTCGGCGATGGCCCGGAAATATCCCGATGATGGTCCGCATCTGATCTATCTGCCTGAACGCGTATTCGCCTTGGAGAAATTCCTCGCGGACGTGAAGGCCGCCCACGAACGCTTCGGCCGCTGCATAATCGCAGTGTCCGAGGGCATCCACGATGCCTCTGGCATGCCGATTGTGAGCCAACTCGTAAAAAACATCGAACGCGACGAACACCACAACGTTCAGCTTTCCGGTACCGGGGCGCTGGCCGATCTCCTCTGCGAGGAAATCAAGTCCAAGCTGAAAATCAAGCGGGTCCGTGGCGATACGCTCGGCTACCTGCAACGGTCGTTCCTCGGCTGCGTGTCCGACGTAGACCAACGCGAAGCGCGTGAGGTCGGCAAGAAGGCCGTGCAGTATGCGATGCAGGGTGCGTCGGACGGCTCGGTGACCATCCACCGAATCGGATCCTACGCGGCTGACTACAAGCTCACCGCGCTTACTGAAGTGACAGGCAAGACGCGAACGATGCCTGGCGAGTTCATCAGCGCCAACGGCACCGATGTTACCGATGAGTTCCGGCTTTACCTGCGTCCACTGCTGGGCTCGGGCATGCCCGAGGCTCACCGGTTACGTTCGAATCCGGTGCAGAAAATTCTGAATGCATGAGAAATGTGCTGGATAAAATTTGTTGAGACTGACACGGAGTGCCCCCGTGCCCTCCGTCTCTATTTCTGGTTGGGAAACGACTTCTACCGCCCAACCTCCTTCGGGTCAGTTGCGAGAGCCCCCAACAATGACCCTCAAAGCCACGTTCGGATCCCTAACAACTACCCCGGCCGACACGTTGGAAAGATGTTGCACGCCCTCCGGCAACAATTCCGGCTTGACGTTACGGGCCCTGGAACATCGGCGAGAACCTCCGCTTTTGTCGGCCGGGGAATCCAATCCCCCCTGCCGACCTTGGTTTGTGCTGCCCGCGCCTGATCACGCTCCGTCATGTCGTTCTCCACCGGGTCAATAATCGAATTCTGGCCCCGACGTTGCTTATGCATGTGCGCTATTATCAGACTTCACTCTAGGTCGGAATCAAATGAGGTCAAAGCCTGCCTACCGGCAAAAGGGGCGCGCAAAAAAAAGGCCACTAACCCTCACTTACTTACTGCGGTCGGCATTTCAAAAAGCTTTGGGATGTTATTTTCCGTGTCCGGCATGGACTGAGTCAAATTGAAAGTCCAGAAGCGCTAAATTTTAGGATCATGCTTTAGCCTCGCTTTAGGTCCCATCATCCGCGACATAGGCGACGCGCATGAAATTGGTGGCGCCCGGTGTGCGGAGCGGCAGGCCGGCAACGACAATGACGCGCTGGCCGCGGTCGGCGAAGCGTTCCTTAAACGCGATACGGCAGGCACGCTCGACCATATCGTTCTGGTCGCGCGCATCCTCGTCGATGACGCAATGGATGCCCCAGACCACCGATAATTTCCGCCCAGCGGCGTCGATCGGCGAAATCGCGACAATCGGGCATTTCGGCCGTTCGCGTGACACGCGCAGACCTGTCGAGCCGGAGCAAGTCCAACAAACGATCGCAGCGAGATCGAGGGTCTCGGCGACTTGGCGCGTCGCAGCGGCGATCGCATCGGCGCCAGTTCGTTCCGGCTCGGTGTGCAAGACGTGCAGCGACGGCAAATAGGTGCTGTCGTCTTCGACCTCCTCGGCGATGCGGTTCATGGTCGCGACCGCTTCGACCGGATATTGGCCCGACGCCGATTCCGCGGATAGCATGACGGCATCGGCGCCGTCAAAGATGGCGGTGGCTACGTCGGAAACCTCGGCGCGCGTCGGCACCGGGCTGGAGATCATCGATTCCAGCATCTGGGTGGCGACCACGATCGGCTTGCCAGCGCGGCGGCACGCCCGCGTCATCTCTTTCTGCACGCCGGGAACCCGTTCCAGTGGCATTTCCACACCCAAGTCGCCCCGCGCGACCATGAGCGCGTCAGCTATTTCGAGAATGTCGCCAAGCCTCGCCACAGCTTGCGGCTTCTCGATCTTGGCCATCACCGCGGCGCGACCGCGGGTGAGCTTTTTCGCCTCGGCGACGTCCTCCGGGCGCTGAATGAACGACAGCGCGATCCAGTCGACGCCCGCGTCGAGAGCGGCTTCGAGGTCAGCAATGTCTTTCGATGCCAGCGCCGCGAGCGGCAGCACCGTATCCGGCAGGCTGACGCCCTTGCGGTTTGACACTTTTCCGCCGACTTCAACACGCGCCACGATCCGTTGTGGTGTCACCTCGGTTGCTTTCAGGCGAAGCTTACCGTCGTCGACGAGAAGCGTATCGTCCGGCTTGATCGCGGCAAATATTTCCGGATGCGGCAGCTGCACGCGGTTGGCGTCGCCTGGCGCCGCGTCGGCATCGAGCGTGAAATCCTGACCGATATCGATTTCGACCGCTCCGTCCTTGAAAGTGCCGAGGCGCAATTTCGGACCTTGCAGATCGACCAGGACGCCGATCGGCCGGCCATGTTCGGTTTCGATGGCGCGGATCGTCGTTACCAATTCGCGCATGCGCTCGGGATTGGTGTGGCTCATATTGATGCGGAACACGTCGGCGCCGGCGGCGAAGAGCCGGCTGATCGTCACACGATCCGAAGAAGCCGGCCCGAGCGTCGCAACGATCTTGATACGGCGTTGCCGCCTCATTGCGTTCGCGCTCCCGAGGGCGGAAGGCTCGGCGCGGAGCCGAAGCGACCCGGCGGCAGAGCGATCGCCGGCGTTCCGCCGGACAGCGGAAGCGCGCCAGATCCACCCGAAGGTGCGCCGCTCACCGGGCCGCCTGGCGGCGCCGGTTTTTGCACCGACCGTTCGCTCGATTTCGCCAATTGCACGGCCGGTTGCCCTCCGGTATCAACTTCGGGAAACCCGGTGCGGTCATAGCCGCGCGTCAGGCAGTCGCCGATGTCGCGGATGGTCAACTGCTTGTCGCGAGTGCACATAACGGCCTGTCCCATCCATTCGCCGCCGCGATCGTATTCGATGGCGTAGACATAATAACGACTTCGCCACGGCGCACCCCATACACACCTGCATAGGCCCCCCGTGTTGCTCTTGGCACTTCTTCGGCCACGCATCCTGTACGGGTTTTAGCAATGTGTGCAGATCAGAGCTTGTAAGCACAAAAAGTTCAGCTGGCGCGCGTGGTAAGTAAACAAGCACGCAGATCGAATTTCGTGGACATATCAGGCGGCAACACTATGGGCCTCAAAGGGCCTCCGTGAAGATGGTATGAATACAACCCATCTTCGTGAATGCTTGTCGCCACTGGAGACTGCCCGTGTCATCGAAGCCGGCCAGACAGCACTCGGGTCAGCCCGCAAGCCAGCACACGGGTCTCGGGCGCGCGCTGTCGCTCGAAATCGTGCGGGTAACGGAACGGGCCGCAGTGGCCGCAGCGCGATTGCGCGGGCGCGGCGCGGAAAAGATGTCGGATCAGGCGGCTGTCAATGCCATGCGCCGAGAATTGAACGGGCTTTCGATCGAGGGCACGATCGTAATCGGCGAAGGCGAAATGGACGAAGCGCCGATGCTGTTCTTTGGCGACAAGGTCGGCACCGGATCCGGGCCGAAGGTGGACATCGCGGTCGATCCACTCGAGGGCACGACGCTCTGCGCCAAGAACATGCCCGGCGCCATCGCCACCTTGGCCATTGCGCAGGACGGCACACTCCTGCACGCGGCGGACGTTTACATGGATAAAATTGCCGTCGGGCCGGGCTATCCGAAAAATGTGGTCGATCTCGACGCGCCGCCCGAGGAAAACATCGTCAACCTTGCCAAGGCCAAAGGCGTCAAACCGGAAGCGATCACCGCAATAATTCTTGACCGCCCGCGCCACGCCGACCTAATCGGTGCGGTGCGCAAGGCCGGCGCCGCCGTCAGCCTGATCACCGACGGCGATGTCGCCGGCGTCATCCACACCACCGATCCGGACAAGACCGGCATCGACATTTATCTCGGCATCGGTGGTGCGCCTGCGGGCGTGCTGGCGGCCGCGGCGCTCCGCTGTATCGGTGGGCAGATGCAGACCCGGCTTGTGCTCGATACCGAAGAGAAGCGCGAGCGTGCCGCCAAAATGGGCATCCAAGATCCGCGGCGTAAATTTCAGATCGAAGACATGGTCAAAGGCGAATGCCTGTTCGCGGCGACCGGCGTCACCGACGGCCGCATGCTGCGCGGCGTGCAGTTCGGCAGAGAGGTGATCGAGACCGAAACCGTGGTCATGCGCTCAACCAGCGGCACGATCCGCTGGATTAGGGCCGAGCATCGGCAATTGGCCAAGTTCCGATAAGGTCCCGTGCCCGCGATGGGGATCCCTGTTTGAACCCGCCCCGATTTGCTGAATCAGATAGCGTCCCGGATCGCTGCGCCGCATGGCGCTAAGACGAGGTCGAGCAGTCGACCAAATTTGATCTTGTCATCAATCGAAAGACTGCCAAGGCGCTCGGTCTTACCGTACTCGCGGTCGCCAACGAGGTGATCGAATAACTTTGCCAACTCTGGTATTGTTGGTGCCGTCTTCGGGAGAGGCGAGCATGCGAGCATGCGAGCGTTTGCGACGCTTGACGACGCTGCGCTTCGGCCAACATTAATGAGCCAGATCGGCCAACAATGCCGCCAAGCCAATGAAAGCGGGAATGGGTTGAGTGATGACAAGTAAAAGGCGATGCGGCCTCATATGCATGAAATTCAACCGCTTGATCTGAGAAAGTGGCTGGTCCACAGTCAGAAAACTTTGTCACAAGCGGCTGCGATCAGTCAAAACAAACATTTGATCGGGCGGCGGGCAGATACCACATGACAAGCTCAGTTTTGGTGGGCGATGTTGGCGCTACTAACGCAAGGTTAGCGCTGGTATCGAATGGAACCTTGAATGCAATCAGTACCTTTGAGGTAGCTAAGTTTGGGCAATTTGCGGATGTGCTAGCGATTTTCCTAAAGGAGCATTGTAGTCAGACGCAGATCCATCAAGCGTTCCTTGCCATTGCAGGCCCCGTAATGGATGAGCGTGTCTCTCTGACAAACTCTTCCTGGGTAATTGATGCCGGTGAGCTGCAAACGGGTTTCGGCCTGCAGGTTCGAATTGTCAACGACTTCGAGGCGGTTGCTCTTTCGCTACCCAGTCTTACATCCACCGATTTGGCGCAGATAGGAGGCGGCAGGCCCGAAGCAGGATCACCGATGGCGGTACTCGGGCCAGGGAGCGGACTAGGTGTCGCGTGCCTGATTGACCACTCGGAAAGGCGGATTGTCATTGCAAGCGAAGGAGGCCATGCAACATTGGCACCGACCTGCGAGCAAGAGGATCACATCGTGGCTCACTTGCGCAAACGCTTTGGCCATGTTTCCGCCGAGCGCGCCATTTCTGGTAGCGGCTTGGAAAACATCTATCAGGCGATTGCCGCGCTTGAAGGATTGGAAATTTCACCGCGAAACGCGGCTGAAATTACTAAGAACGCCTTCAGTGGTGAGTGTCAGCTTGCCAGACAATCGCTGTACGCGTTCTGCGCTTTTTTAGGATCGTTCGCAGGAAATGTGGCGTTAACTTTCGGGGCGCGAGGCGGGGTCTATATTGCCGGAGGTATTTCACCTCGGATCTTGGATTTTCTCATTCGATCGGAGTTCCGCAAACGGTTTGAAGCTAAAGGAAGGTTGCGGAATTACCTCGAAGCGATCCCGTCATACGTGATTACACATCCGGCAGCCGCGCTGATTGGCTTAAAATCTCTGGTGTAGCAACAGCGCAGTTAGGGTAAGGCTAGCGTTACTCCTGATGATACTGGATACGACCCACGCGATCGGCCGAAGGGAAGCGATTTTGCCTTTCAAGGCAGCGATGCCAAAAACCTATTCGCTTGCGGAGGTTCGCGGGCCGAAAGGCACGCTAATGTACTTTATCTGAAATCACTGAGATTCGCCGCACGAGGCTCGGCAGACGGTCTCGCAAGCGACTATCGTTGGTTCTTCGGACTGCACGCATTCTCTCTCCAATGCGAATGGCAGTCGCTCCGAATCTCAAGCCGCGATCTTGACGGTCGAGGCCTGGTAGATTTCGTCAATCGAACCGGCGAGCGCCCTGTCGAACTCCACGTCGTTCATCGAACGTCTGAGATCCTGTACGAGCGCGCGCGAGAAGCTTGCGGTCATGCCATGATTTTCTGCCAGGCGTTCGCAAGCCTCGTCCCGCGTAAAGCCGCCGGAGAGCGCGACCACGCGGACTACCCGCTTGTGCTCGATGAACGGCGCATAAAGATCCGGTGTGCTCGGAATCGTCAATTTGAGCATCACCTTGCGCCCCTCCGGCAGGGCGTCGAGCCTCTTCGTGATCTCCGCAAGAAGGATCGCCTCGGCGCCTGCCTTGTCCTGGCTCTTGATCGAGACCTCGGGTTCAATGATTGGCATCAGCCCGTGCCTGGCAATCTGGTCCGCGATGTCGAACTGCTGCTCAACGACGGCGGCGATG
>JBQCCX010000372.1:0-13172 GCA_051961815.1 Xanthobacteraceae bacterium | reverse complement strand
TACAGACTTTCACGTATTCTACTGGCTTGGCCTTGACCGGAAGATCAGCTGCCTGCCCAGCCGAAACCGCAACCAAACCGGCCGCGGAGCCGAGGAGGAGGCTTTTCACCATCTTCATCTCGAACCTCCAATTGTTGTCCCAGTGGGAGGGTTCCGTCTTGGCCGGGTGGATTGCACCCCCTGAAGGCCCCCTTCGTCCCCAAAACCCGTCTGGTCCTTCCACTCCCCGAAAACACCAGACGAATCGACTTGGGGTTCCCCCCTCCGTCGCACGCTCACATTAACCGACGGGTTCCGACGCGCAACGAAGAACCACCCCGCCCACAGCTCTATCCGAACGATTTCAGGAATGTGTTGCGGAAAAAACACGCAACACGCGGCCCGCTCGCCGGTCGAATGAGCGTCGCGTCCGGGAAAATTAGCATTAAACATCAATGTCTTATTCGAAGGACGCCGGAACAACTGCTGCCGCCGACCATTTTTGCGGCGATGCTCGACGCATTCTCCGGCACTGACACCGGCAAATCCTGGGGATCGCGTGGCGGCACTTGATTCTGCGCATTTTGCCCTGTCACTCGGCCTCAAGTTCGGTCACCATTTCGGCGACTCGCTCGTCGAGGTGGCATTTGCTCCGAGGCGACGCGATACGGCGCGATCAATGGTGGCGCGGCGCACGGTGGCAGCGGACCGGCCGTACAATCGGCGCGCATGCTGGTATAGATGCCGACACGCACCTCCCGGCCCGAAGCGACCTTGATTTCGCGCGCGATGGAGTTGGTTTGCGCGCAAACATGATCGCCCACGAACGCGCATAGGAGTACGGCCGCAGTGAGCCGACCCAATATTCTCGTCAGCATTTGCGCCATGATCTCTTGAACGCCTAAGTGCGACCACAACAACGCTTGTATTTGTTGCCTGAGCCGCACGGACACGGATCGTTGCGACCTACTTTTGATTGGCGACTGTACTCAGAGCAGTTTGCCGTTACCTGCTGGATCGTTTGCGCCGGCTGACGCACGAGATCACTGAGCATTGTCTCCCATTCTGCAGCCCGCTTGCTCCATGAATAATTCTTCAGAGCAAAGGCCCTCTGCTCATCAAGTCGAGCCGAAGTAAGATCCGGGTTCTTGTACGCGTCGTGTATCGCCTCCGCCACAAACCGTGCGTAGAGTTCGGCAAATTGCCCAGGCGTGCTATCGGCCGGGCGCTCGCACAAACCGCCAAATTCAGCTGCCGTTTCCGGCAACGCCCCGAGCTTGGCAGACAGGATCATGCAACCGCTTGCCATGGCTTCCATCAGCGCGATACACGAAGTTTCGGCAAAGGTGCTGGGATAAGCGAATATGTCAGCTTTGCTCATCGCTTGCGCGAGCGCAGCCTGGCCGATCGCGCCGATATAGTGAACCCCCTCGGTTCTACGGCACAGTTCGTAGAGATGTCGGTAGGCGTCCTGTTCGAAAGGGGTTTGATAAATCGCCATGCTTGAATAGATTTGCGCCTCGCAACGAGGAATGAGCGTGCGGATGAGCGGAAATGCCGATATCAGCACGTCAAGTCCTCGAAACGGAGTGCTGGCGTAGAATAAAACGGGTGGCTGTCCGGACCTGAAGAAATAGAGCTGCTTGCGGAATGATCGCTCGAACGCTGGAGCGATGGCGTTTCGCAAAACAGTGATCCGCTCACGCTTGATTTTGAATGTTGTCGAAAATCGGTCCGCCTGCCAACTGCTCACCAGGACGAATTTGTCCCACAAATCTCGTTCGGAATCGGAGCGCAGAGTTTGCACCGGCAATTCATTGACATCGTGACCCGTCCATAAGACCAGTGGCCGCGTCACACCCATGTTCCGCCAGATCTCACTTGCAGCGGAAATGCTGATGATGGCATCGAAACCATTGAGAATAGTCGCGTCCATTGTTTCTAGCCGCGCACTGTAAACACCGCCGTACCAGCCAGGCTTTGTTGTCCGATTTATCAATGTGACGCTGTGCCCTCGGGTGACGAGGGCAGCGGCCAAATGGCACTCAGCAGACTGCATTCCCCCAAGCGGAAGTTCGTTCGGGGTCACCGCCGTGTAGTCTCGGTTTGTAAGGTCAATGAATGCGAGACGCATCAGTCAATTGTTCTTTTTCCAACACTGCGACTTGGCCCGCAATGCTACGCTGCCTGTGCTAATCTTGACAGAGCACCATCGCGGTGCGGCAGCGCGCAGTAACGGTGGATTCATACCTTGCAGCCGAAGCCTCTTACGAACCCGGTCGGTGTCAAGCCTGAGCACAGTGAACCCTTGCAACGCGCGAGGCTGGCACTGAATAGCGATCGCCCGCAAGAGGCCGAGCGCCTTGCCGATGAAATCTTAAAACGCGAGCCGCGGCATGGAGCGGCTTTGCAGGTTCGCGGCTGCGCCTTGTTGATGCAAAAGCGCGCCGCCGACGCGCTTGCGCCGCTGCAGGCGGCGGCACAGAGCCTGCGCGATGCCGAGACCGACACGCTTCTCTCCATGGCGCTGCGGCAAACCGGACAAATCGAGGGGGCATTGTCGCGCCTTAAGCGGGCTATCAAGCGGCAGCCGCCTTATGCGCCGGCCTATCACGAGCTCGGCTATCTTCACATGTCGCTTGACAATTACGACGAAGCGATCGAGGCGCTGCGCCGCGGCCTTGAGATCGCGCCGATGATGCCGCAGCTTTTCGTTCAGCTCGGCGAAGTATTCTTGCGGCGCCGATCCTATGGCGACGCCAAAGCAGCTTTTGCCCGCGCACTCGAGATCGCGCCTCATTCCACCGATGCGCTGTTCGGCCTCGCCAAAGCGCATCAATCGCTCGGCGAGGCTGCACCAGCCGCCGCGCATTATCGCCGCTGTCTGGTGCTGGCGCCGGAGGACCGCGCCTGCTGGCTCAATCTCGGGCATTGCTTGTTGAAACTCGGCGAGCTCGAGACCGGTTACGATTGCTTCCGCACTGCCGGGCGCGGCGACCCCAAGCGTTACGGCAAGGCGCTCACTTCGCTTGCCGCCTCGGGCCGTGGCAAGCTCTGGCTCAAACCCAGCGCGGCAGTGCGATTTTTCACGCAAAAAGGTAAGATGCTCTCCTAGCGCTTCGGCACACGAAATTGCCGCCGATAAATGTCGGGTTCACGCGCAATCGCATCGCGGGTCTCAATGGTGTGTGCGATGTCTTCACCCGAGAATGCAGCGACACGCCCGGTCCAACTTTCACGCTTCACCGGAAGGCATTGCGCGATCGGCGTGCCTTTCGGCAACACGCCGTTAAAAGTTGAATCGTGCCAGCGCGCCGGAAAATTCAGCGGTGTATCATGAAACGTATCGCAATCGACGAGGCCGGTCAGCGTCGTGAACGGCAGATCGGTGCGATTGACCGGATGCGTGCACAGTAGCGAATAGCCGGGCGGCGTTTCGATCGTCCAAAAATTATTGAACTTGATGATGAAGCGGTCGTCTTCGAATAGTGGCGTGCCGGCGACCTGGCTCGGATCGTGAAATCCGACCGGCGAGTTTGGATATTCACTTGCCAGTCCCGGCGGCGGCTCGAATTGCCAGCTGAATTCGCCATCTTGCACTTGCAGATCGACCGCCAGCGGAATGAGGAATCCGCAGGTCATAGCGTCGATGAAAGGCGGACATTTTTTGACGGTTTGCGTTTCCTCGCCCATGGTGGCGTTGAACGTCTTTGACGGCAGCGCCTTGAACCAATCGGGCAAGCCGAGCACAGCGGGGATCGGCTGCGGAATGATGCTTTCGAGCCCCGGCGGGCAGCGAAACGTCACCATCATCTGGTCCGGCTGATCCATTGACCATCTAATCTTCGAGTGGCCTGCCGCCCGAAGCTCCGAAGGAGCGTAGGGTGGCGGAGAGGGAGGGATTCGAACCCTCGATACGGCTTTAGACCGTATAACGGTTTAGCAAACCGCCGCCTTCAGCCACTCGGCCACCTCTCCACCGCGAAACGGCGCGGATTTAGCATTTTCCAGCTTCTCGGGAACAACAAATAGGGGCCCGGCGCTCAAAAGTATAGGAGGGCAGCCATAATCGTCGATGATCAATGCCGTGCGGCACGAGAAATTCCTGGCGGTGCTCCAGTTCGTGAAGCCCTGAATCGTACCATACCGCGGCTGATCAACAGTGCTCCGCGTGCAAGTTGGAAAGATGCCACTTTGCGGTGCCAGGTATTCCTCGGAAGCGAGCCGGGCTGCAATCGACGGCCTCCGTTGCAAACTCGTTTTCGGCAAGATTTTGTTGCATCGCGGGCCGCGGTGTGGCGCGCGGGGGCGGCGATAACGCGAACTGGGCAATCGCGGTCGCCTCAACTATGTTGCCGATCCCAATGGCATTGCCCCAGTGAGGTGGCCCCCATGATTTGCCAGAGTATCACTAGGTGTCTACGCGTAACCGCGGTCGTGCTGTTCGTTTCGGCGACGGGTTTGTTTACTGTAAGTTATACCGAGACGGCAGCAGCAGCCGACGCGCTTGGCACGTGGTACACAGGCGACAAAGAAAGTCAGGTGCGGATCGTCAATTGCGGCGTGGCTTTGTGTGGCAACCTGGTCTGGCTCAAGGAGCCGAACGATCCGGCCACCGGGCGGCCAAAAACCGACAAGCACAATGCCGATGCCAGCAAGCAAGGCCGGCCGCTCCTGGGAGTGCCGGTGGTGCTTGCGATGAAGCCGAGCGGACCCGGTCAATGGAGCGGCGAGGTCTACAACGCCGAGGATGGCAAGACCTATAGCGGTTCGTTCACGCTCACCGGCGCCGACACCGCCGATCTCAAAGGCTGCGTCCTCAGCATTCTCTGCAAGTCGCAAACCTGGACCCGCGTGCGCTGACGCTGACGGTCGTCTGGCGCGCCGAGGCCAAATCAGCGCGCACGCTGTCCAAACAGGACGGCGCGGACCTTTGGATCGCGCATATCCACTGCCGAGGCTGCCGGGATCCTGATCGCAAAAGCGCGTTTGACCGCGTCGCGCGCGCGCACGGTCTCGAACCAGCGCTTGACGTGCGGGAAGCGCGCCAGATCTTGGCCCTGCCGCTCTGCGAGCCGCACCCAGCCGACGCATGCCATGTCGGCGATCGAATAGCGCCCGGCCAGAAACTCGTGACCGGCGAGCCGCGCATTCATGACGCCGTAAAGTCGGTTGACCTCGTCCGTATAGCGCGCGATCGCATAAGTGATTTGCCGCGGCGCGTAGCGGCGGAAATGAACCGCTTGGCCGGCCATCGGACCGAGCCCGCTCATCTGCCAGAACAGCCATTCCTCGACCGCGACCCGCGTGCACTCCTCCGCCGCATAGAATTTGCCGGTCTTGCGGCCGAGATATTGCAGGATTGCACCGGACTCGAATACCGAGATTGGCCGCCCACCCGGTCCGTGCGGATCGACGATTGCCGGCATGCGATTGTTCGGTGAGATCGCCAGGAACCGCGGGGTGAATTGCTCGCCTTTTGAGATATCGATCGGACGCACGATATAGGGCAGCCCGCACTCCTCAAGCATGATGGAAATTTTCCAGCCGTTCGGCGTCGGCCAATAATAAAGTTCGATCGGCTTGCTTGCGCCGCCTCTTGCGGTCTGGCTTCGTCGGCGAGGGCTTTGCGTTTTCGATCTGCGAACAGTGCGGGTCATGACATCCACCGAACTCGAGAGGCAGAAGCTAAACGCAAATCGCGGGACATGCTTGTGGGATCGCAAATAAAAAATCGGCGCCGCGATTGACGACGCCGATGTTAGTTTCGGGAGGATACTGCCAACACACCGACGGCCTCGGCGAGATGGCTCAAGGAGAGGAACCGCTGGCCAAACCGGCCGGCGCAGAAATGGATTCCGTTTCTCCTCTTATTGCTGTCGCGCTCAGCGAACCCGAGTTACGAAGCTCGCACCCGCATCCCGCCGGCGCCCCCCGTTGCCCACCTGAGCCGGCCCGCCGCGGCATCGATCGCCTCGACGTTGGCCGGCCCCGTGTGACGAAAGATCCCCGGCACATGCGATGCCGAAGATCTTTGCGGCTTTGACTACTTCTTCTTCCGACGTTTTGTCGTCTTCTTCGCTGCCGCTTTCTTCGCTTTTCTCTTCTTCGCCATTGCTGCCCTCCTAGCCTGAGTGTGGATGGCGATATCGGTGCAGTGCAGTCGCGAATCGATCCGCACTACAATCCGATTACTACAGCGGGAAAAAAATAACAGTGACTCCGCTTAATTTTGTGTGTAAGCGCCGCCGCCCACAGCATTATTGGGCGGCGACGGCATTTGCGGACGCAGCGCTGCACGCAACCGTTCTGCGGGTCTGAAAATTTGTTCGCTTCTTTGCACGAGATGCGAGAAGTGCCGATGAAATCGCAACTTCTAAACATAAATGCAAAAAATACCTGGCAGCGCTTGACACGCCGCGGGCGAAGAACTCGGCGGCATCAAATGATGCCGCAGCGAAAAGCGGACCGGGGGTTAACCCTCGCAAAAAAATTGTCCACCGGCGGGTAAAATCGTCATGTGGACCGGGCATCAAGCCGCCCAAAACGCGCAAATCGGGGCGTAACTGATTCGCAAAAGGAACCCCGCGCCGCACCCTCCACGCACTCGTGGAGGCGTCTTTTCGCCCTCGCGCGACGCATCTGCAAGTCAAAAAAATCGAAGGACGCCTGCTCGCCCGCCGCGCGTCTTCCACGCGCCGACTGCGCGCGCGAACTCATCCGCTCACGCGCCGAGGCGTTTCCTCAAAAGCTCGTTGACGGTCTGCGGATTGGCTTTGCCGCCCGATGCCTTCATGACCTGACCGACAAACCAACCGATCGCCTTCGGATTGGTCTTCGCGTCATTGACTTTGTCCGGATTGTTGGCGACGACCGCATCGACGAGTTTTTCCAGCGCGCCGACATCGGTGACCTGTTTCAAGCCGCGCCGCTCGACAATTTCGCGGGGATCGCCGCCCTCGGTCCAGACGATGGTGAGCACGTCCTTGGCGACTTTGCCGGAGATAGCCCCCTCAGCAACCATCTGCAGGATCGCTGCATTCGCTTGCGCGCTCAGCGGACCGGCGGCAATCGTCAAGCCCTCCTTGTTGAGGCGTCCGAAATATTCATTGATCAGCCAATTGGCCGCGGCCTTAGCGTCGGCGCCGGCTTGCACCATGGCTTCAAAATATTCCGCCGTCTCGCGGTCCGCCACGAGAACGCCGGCGTCATAGCCCGAGAGAGCAAAGTCCCGCACAAATCGCGCCTTCTTTTCATCCGGCAATTCAGGCAATGACTTCTGGAGTTCGGCAACCAGTGATGGCGCCAATTCCAGCGGCAAGAGATCGGGGTCGGGGAAGTAGCGATAATCATGCGCCTCTTCTTTGGTGCGCATGGAACGCGTTTCGCCTTTGACCGAATCGAACAGCCGCGTCTCCTGATCGATGGTGCCGCCGTCTTCGAGGACATCGATCTGCCGCCGCGCTTCAAACTCGATCGCCTGGCCGATAAAGCGGACCGAATTGAGATTCTTGATCTCGCAGCGCGCGCCGAGCGGGGCGCCTGGTTTGCGCACCGAAACGTTGACGTCGGCGCGAAGATTGCCCTTCTCCATGTCGCCGTCGCAGCTGCCGAGATAGCGCAAGACCGAGCGTAACTTGCGCAGGAACGCCATCGCCTCATCCGCCGAGCGCAGATCGGGCTTGCTGACGATTTCCATCAGCGCCACGCCGGCGCGATTGAGATCGACCAGCGACATGTCGGGATTCTGTTCATGCAGCGATTTACCGGCGTCCTGCTCGAGGTGCAGCCGCTCGATGCCGACCCGTACTGCCTCGCCGTCCGGCATGTCGACGATGACTTCGCCCTCGCCGACGATCGGCGATTTGTACTGGCTGATCTGGTAGCCCTGCGGCAGGTCGGGATAAAAATAGTTCTTCCGGTCGAACACAGATTTGAGATTGATCTTTGCTTTGAGCCCGAGCCCGGTGCGCACCGCCTGGCGTACGCACTCGGCATTGATCACCGGCAGCATTCCCGGCATTGCAGCGTCGACCAGCGAGACATGGGCATTGGCTTCGCCGCCGAACGCGGTGGAAGCGCCGGAAAATAGTTTCGCGCGGGAATTGACCTGGGCATGGATCTCCATCCCGATCACGACTTCCCAGCCCTTGATGAGCCTGGTTTTTTGCGAAGGAGTGTCCATTTGCGCGCGCGACGCCGCTACTGCTCGCCAGTTCGGTTACGCGTTTGCCGCGGGGGCGGCAAGCCCCGCTCGCGAGCCGCGCTTTCCTGAAAAGCGGGCTTAGGCCTCTTCGCGCCAGATGCCGAGCGCTTCCTGGGCCGGCCGATCGGAAATCGAGAACAACACCGATTGTTTGGCCGCCCGGTGGGCGTAGCGCTTCCATGTCGGCACCCCGAACACGTCATTGGGCCGCCATTCGAGAACCGCGCCGTCGATCTCGGTCGAACCGCCGCCCTCGACGCAGACGAAAATGGTGCCGTCGGTGGAGCGGTAGGGCCCACCTTTGAAGCCCTTCGGCAGCATTGCGAGTTGCGCGCCCATGGTGGGCAGTACCGGGCCGCCGGTCACCGGATTGGCGTAACGCACCCGGGCGCCATGACGCTTATCGACGTTACCCGCGCGCATCATGCGTTCGACGATCGGACGGGTCCGGGCGGAGGTGTAATTGATGACCGGCGTGCGGTTGGTCGCCGCGGTACCGTCCGGCAGGACGCCGGATCCATAAAAGCTCAAAGAATCGCCGTCCCGTCGTTTGGTTTCCTGCGTGGGGTCGTCGAATTCCTCGGCGAAGGAAGCCTCGTAAAAGTTCACCACCGGCACGTCGAGCACATCGAGCCACAACATCGGCTTGTTGGACGTGTTGCCGTGATCGTGCGGCGACCAATTGGCGGTGATGACGAAATCGCCTGGCGCCATGAATGCCTTTTCGCCTTCGACGGCGGTATAGGCGCCCTCGCCGTCGAGCACGAAGCGGATCGCAGCCGCGGCATGCCGGTGGGCCGGCGCCACCTCGCCGGGCAGGATCATCTGAAGTCCGGCAAATAACGTGTTGGTGACGCGGGATTCACCGCGCAGCGCCGGATTTTCCAGGATCAGCACGCGGCGCTTGGCTTCCTCGGCAGTGATCAGATTGCCCGACTCCATAACCAACGTTTTGACGTCATCGAAATGCCAGATCGCAGGTTTGCAGCGTGACTCCGGTTCCCGGGTCACAAGCGAATCCATAACCTTCCACAGCGGCCGCATATCGTGCTTGGCGATGCGGTCGTAATAGGCCTGCCGTACCGCTTCGATATTATGTTTCGGGTTGGGCTTGCCGTTGCTTGCTTTCCGGTTGGCGGCGACCGCCATGGGGTCCTCCTGAAACGGTTCGGGCTTTGTCAGGAATATAGCGAATGCCCGTGCTGGCCGGTAGCGCGGGAACGTCGCGTATTTGCAATTCACCCCCTCGGCCCGCCGAAGCGCTGAGAGGCGGCTCGCCTTTACGTATTGACGTTGCCGCCGTCCACCGCGATGGTCTGGCCGGTGACAAAATCGCTGTCGGCGCTCGCCAAAAACACCAGCGCGCCGAGCAGATCCGCGGGCTGTTCGTCGCGCTTGAGCGCCCGCGAGGCCACCGCACGAGCGCGGGCGGTCTCGACGTGGCCTGGGTTTTCGGCGATCACCGTCTCGCTCATGGTGAAGCCTGGCGCCAGCGTATTGACCCGGATGCCGTGCTCGCCGAGTTCGCGGGACAGCGCCCGCGTCATCGCCATGATGCCGCCCTTCGACGTGACGTAGTGCAGCATCCAGGGAATGCCGCGATAGGCGGTGCCAGATCCGATATTGATGATCTTGCCGTAGCGCTGCGCGCTCATATGCGGAACGACATGCTTCACCAGCAGAAACGGACCGCGCAGATTGATCGCCATCACGCGGTCCCAGGTTTCGACATCGATTTCGGTGCAGCCGGTTTCGTGCAGCGGCGCGAACAGCGCGGCGTTGTTGACCAGGATGTCGATCTTGCCGAAGCGCTCCATGGTCGTGGCCACAAGCGCCCGCACCGCGCCTTCATCGCTCACGTCAGTCACCGCACTCTCGACCGAATTGGCGCCGTAATCGCGAGCGAGCGCCGCTGCGACTTCGCTGCCGTCGGCGATGTCGGCGATCATCAGCCGCGCGCCTTCGGCAGCCAGCGCGCGCGCGTAGTGCTTGCCGATCCCTTTGGCGCCGCCGGTGAGGATGGCGACGCGGCCGTCGAGACGCGCCATCGTTGGCTCCTTTGCTGGATCTAAAAGACTAGGCTTTGGGACCATGCTGGACCATGAACTTCGCGAAAGCGGCGAGCTGCTGCTTGATGAAGCCAATCGCCTGCTCGTCTTTGATCTGGCCGGTCTTCTCGTCGATTTTTTGCGACACGTTGCCGATGAAAATCTCCGGTTTGTTCATGGTCCGAGCGTCGACAAATATCATGGAGCGGCGCAGGTCGTATTGCATGCGGCCGCCGCCGAGAATGCCGGCCGCGGCAGAGATGATGGAGACCGGCTTGCCCACGAACGGTTGATTGGGAACCCGCGACACCCAATCGATCGCGTTTTTCAGCGGGCCGGGAATCCCATAATTGTATTCCGGCGAGACGAAGATCACGCCGTCGGCGGCGCGAATGGCTTCGGCCAGGGCTTGCACCGGCGCCGGAAACCCGGTCGAGTTTTGAATGTCGGCATTGTAGAGCGGGAATTCGGCGTAAGACGGCGCTTCGGCGATGCGCAGACCGTCGGGGGCATAGCCCTGCAGCGCGTTCATGACCATGCGGTTGTAAGAGCCTTTGCGCAGGCTGCCGCATATGCTGACCACATTAAGTGTCTTGTCCGCCATGGCACAAATCCTTTGTTTCTATCGGAGAGTGGTACCGCGAAATGGCCTATTCGGTCGAATGCAATCGGCCGCTATGTATGATGTCCTTGTTTAGCTACTTGGCGAACTCAACAAAGCCGGCGCGGCGATGTCCTTCCAGCTCCGCAGCGAGCTCTTCAGCTCGCCGCTGCGGACCATGAAATCCGCGGTGGCCTGAACCCCGTAAATCGGGCTGCCGAACTCGTCTTTGACATCGCGGATGATGGCTTCCATCGCCGCGCCATTGAGCGCCGCTAATGGTTCATGGGTGAGATAGATTTGCACGGCGCGCTTGGGCTCGTCGCGGATGATGCGAGCCGCTTCATCGATTGCTTTTGCCACGAGCTCGGCTATTTGCGGCTGCGCACGCACATAAGAGTGCTCCCCGCCGAGAACAAGAAACGACGACTTGCCGCTCATGATGTCGGACGAGCTAAGGATCGTGTGCACATTGGCGGCACGCAACGCAATCTGCGTGAACGGCGGCGACGAAAAATAGGCCGCCACTTGACCGCTATTGTCGGCCAAAGCCGCGATCGCCTGCGGATGCGACAGCACCACGATCTGATCGCGCAACTGATCGAACTTGCCGAACGTTTTTTCGGACTGCATCTGCAGCAAGTACATTTGCGGCGAGGTCAGCGTCGGCACCGCAATGCGATCGTTCGGCTTGAGGTCGGCGAGCGAGCGCGCATTGGCCTGATTGCTCAGAAGCGTCAGTGGTAATGAGGTAATGCCCGACACCGCGACGATTGCGCGGGCGCTTGTTTTCGCCTCCAGCGCCCCGGCAAGCAGCGGGGCGGTGCCAAACGGCGCCAGATCGAGTTGCCCGCCGGCGAGCGCGTGGTGCAATTCGCCGCTATTCGCAAAGTGCTGGAATTTGGCGACGACATCGAGATGCGCCGCCTTGGCCTGTTTTTCGATGAGTTTTAAATCTTCACAAACGTAAAGCGGCAGGAACGCAAAGCCATAGCCAAGCCCGATCCTGACCTGCTCCTGCGCGAATGCAGGGACAAGTGCGGCGAAAAGCGCGGTCCACAGCACCGCGGCGGCGCTCAAGCAACGCAACACGTGACGCCTCAGCCTGCTTTTTCCTCGGCGATTGGATTGCGCAAGGTGCCGATGCGCTCGATTTCGACCTCGACGGTGTCGCCGTTCTTCATCCAGACCGGCGGCTTTCGCGCGTGACCGACGCCGGACGGCGTGCCGGTAAATATCACGTCGCCGGGTTCGAGCGTGATCCCCTGCGTGATGTAAACCAGCATCTCAACAATCGGGAACATCATGTTGTCGGTGTTGTCGGACTGCATCACCGTCCCGTTCAACCGGCTCTGGATTTTGACCCCCTTTGCTGCGTCGGGCAGCTCATCCGCCGTCATGAGCCACGGACCGAAGCCGCCGGTGCGGTCGAAATTCTTGCCCATGTCCCATTGCGTGGTTTTGCGCTGGAATTCCCGCACCGAACCTTCATTGCCGCAGGAGTAGCCGGCAATGCAGGAGGTCGCATTACTCGCGGTTAGGTGCTTCGCGCGCTTCCCGACGACAAGAATAAGCTCGCCTTCATAGTCGAGTGTTTCGGACGCCTGTGGCCGGATGATCGGGGCGCCATGCGGCACGAGCGAGGTGAGCCCGCGCATGAAGATCGTCGGAAACTTCGGAATATTGTCGCGCTGCGACCCTTCTTTGACGTGTTCGAGATAATTGAGACCCAAGCAGATGATCTTGCCCGGTCGGCCGACCGGCAATGCGTAGGTGATCGAGGACAGCGGCTTGCGAGCGTTCGCTGGCGCCCGCTTGGCGATCTCGGCAAGCTGTTTGGTATCGCCGTTGCTCTTGGCCAGCCACTCGCCAAGATCATTGGGGACCTTCGGCTCCGCGGCTTGTAGGTCGACAACCTGATCGCCCTCGACAATACCGATCCGTGGGCCGCCGTGCCCTTCGAACGCAACGATCTTCATGCAAACGATCCTTTGACGAGAATAGCTCGAGGGCGGGGACTATAATCGGTCCTGGCGAAGCGCTAAAGCGCTTTTCGAGCTGCGGTTTATTGTGATTTCAAGCCTTAGCGCGCCGCTTTTAAATCGAAATATGTTCGCAGCCGCGCGCGCGCTGCTAACGCCGCCCTCAAATCGAAGCCATTGACGATGGCGAGGCGAAAGCCGCCGGGCGGCATGGCGTGGCTTTCCGGCGCGCGATCCTCATGAAACGTGATCTGCACGCTAGTGCCGCCCGGCGCGTGTTTGACTTCATCGACGACGGCCGCCGGCGGATGGCTATAGTGGCCGCCGTGCGGCCCGAACAGCACGGCGCTATAGCC
>JBQCCX010000371.1:0-14529 GCA_051961815.1 Xanthobacteraceae bacterium | reverse complement strand
TCGATGATGTGCGCCTCAATTCCCAGGCACCCGCATAGCCGCAGAATGGTCCCGGTATTTTGGGGGATGTCGGGCTGGTAAAGGGCAAGGCGCATCGCGGGGCAAATCTCATTATCCCACGCCGATAACAAGTTTGGCGCTTGCCTCGAAGCCACCCTTGCGCTGTTCCGGCAAGGGTGCCAATAGAACGCCGCCGGAATGCGTCGTCCCGGGCCTTCCCCAGGCCGGGGGCGAGCGGTCCTTCCGCCGCCGAAACCCCGTTCTCCGAATGGTCAGCGAGGGGCTGACGCGGGCGGTTTGCAGCGCGGAAGGGCGATCGGCAAGACGAATGAGGTCGGGCCTGTGACAGCAAATGCAGTGGCGGAGCTTGCGCATCGCGGTTTCTTGCCCAAAGCGCCCGCTGGTTTCATGACCCGTTCGCAGACGCGTCGATAGCGTGGTGCTCGATCAGGCAGACAGGATTCGACGATGAGCGGAGATTCGATTTATCAGCCGCAAAGCGCGTTCATGAAGTGGATGGAGCGCCGGCTGCCCATCGCCAGCCTGGTCCATTCCTCGTTCGTCGCCTATCCGACGCCGCGTAATTTGAATTACTGGTGGACGTTCGGCGGCATTCTCACCTTCATGCTCGGCGTGCAGATCATCACCGGCGTCGTTCTGGCGATGCATTATACGCCGCATGTCGATTTTGCCTTCGATTCGGTCGAAGGCATCATGCGCGACGTCAATTACGGCTGGCTGTTGCGCTACATTCACGCCAACGGCGCTTCGTTCTTCTTCGTCGCCGTCTACATCCATATGGCCCGCGGCATGTATTACGGCTCGTACAAGGAGCCGCGTGAGGTGCTGTGGATTCTCGGAGTGATCCTGTTCCTCTTGATGGTGGTCACCGGTTTCATGGGCTACGTGCTGCCGTGGGGGCAGATGAGCTTCTGGGCGGCGACAGTGATCACCAATCTGTTTTCCGCCATACCCATCGTCGGCAGCTCGATCGTGACCTGGCTGTGGGGCGGCTTTGCGGTCGGCAATCCGACGCTCAATCGGTTTTACTCGTTGCACTATCTGTTGCCGTTCGTCATTACCGGCGTCGTCGTGCTGCACGTCTGGGCGCTGCACATGGTTGGTCAGAACAATCCGACCGGCGTGGAACCAAAATCCGAAAAAGATGTCGTTGCATTTACGCCCTATGCCACGGTGAAGGATGCGTGCTTCATCGGCGTGTTCTGCATCGTCTATGCCTGGTTCATCTTTTACATCCCGAACTATCTCGGCCATTCCGACAATTACATCCCCGCCAATCCCGCGCAGACGCCGACGCATATCGTGCCCGAATGGTATTACCTGCCGTTCTACGCGATCCTGCGCGGCATTCCGAGCAAGCTCCTCGGCGTCATCGCGCTAGCCGCCTCCATCGTGGTGCTCGCTTTCATGCCGTGGCTTGACACTTCGCGCGTGCGTTCTGCGAGTTATCGGCCGCTCTACCGGCAATTTCTGTTCATCTTCTTTGCCGCGGTGATCGGGCTTGGCTATCTCGGTTCGCAGGAGCCGACCGGCGGTTACGTGATCGCGTCGCGCATTCTTACTCTCTACTATTTCGCGTTCTTTTTCGTGATCCTGCCGCTCCTAGGACTGTTCGAGAAAACCAAACCGGTGCCGAATTCGATCTCCGAATCGGTGCTTCGGCACGGCGTTCCAGCCGGAGCATCGGCGCCGCCTCCGGGCGCGAAGGTTTGAGGGAGCCGCTGCTATGAAGCGTCATCACAGGCTTGCCTTTGCTTTGGCGCTCGCGGGCGCGCTCGCCGGCGCCGGCGCCGCCGCGGCGCAGGAAGCGGACGCCCCGCCGCGCCAACGCTGGTCGTTTTCAGGCCCGTTCGGAATCTATGACCCGGCCCAACTGCAGCGTGGCTTCAAGATCTATCAGGAGGTTTGTGCGAACTGCCACGGCATCAAGCTTCTTTCGTTCCGCAATCTCGCCGAGCCAGGCGGACCGGATTTCACCGAAGCGCAAGCGGCGTCCGTTGCCGCAACTTTCCAGGTGCAAGACGGCCCCAACGACCAGGGCAAGATGTTCAAGCGCCCCGGCAAGATCTCCGACTTTTTCCCGCCGCCATTCGCTAATGACCAGGCCGCTCGCGCCGCACTGGGCGGCAAGCTGCCGCCGGACATGTCGACACTGGCAAAAGCGCGCAGCTACGAGGCCGGCTTTCCATGGTTCATCTTTGACGCGTTCACGATGTACCAGGAGGATGGTCCCGATTACATCCACGCCATCCTGACCGGCTATGCGGACGCCCCCGCCGGCTTCACGCTGCCGCCGGGCGGGCAATACAACAAATATTTCCCCGGCCATGCCATCGGCATGCCGAAGCCGTTGAGCGACGGCCAGGTCGAATATACCGACGGCACCCCGACCACGGTCGATCAATATGGCCGCGACGTCTCGGCGTTCCTGATGTGGGCCGCCGAACCGACGCTTAACGCGCGCAAGCGGCTTGGCTTCCAGGTCATGATATACTTGATCGTGTTCACCGCGCTTCTGTATTTCACCAAGAAACGAGTCTGGCACATCGTTCTGCACGATCGCGAGCTGGAACAGCCGCGCGCGCCGACCGAGTACCAGACCTGAACGCCGCGGGCGGCCTTGACGATGATCAGTGTCGCGCTTGAAAACGATCTGAAAGCCGCAATTCGCACGATCCCCGATTATCCCAAACCGGGGATCATGTTCCGGGATATCACCACGCTCCTTGGCGATGCGCGGGCGTTCCGCCGCGCCGTCGACGAGTTGGTGCAGCCCTGGGCCGGCAGCAAGATCGACAAGGTGGCCGGCATCGAGGCGCGCGGTTTTATTCTCGGCGGCGCCATTGCACACCAAGTGTCGTGCGGCTTCGTGCCGATCCGCAAGAAGGGCAAGCTGCCGTTCAAACGGGTGAGCGTCGGCTATTCGCTTGAATACGGCATCGATGAAATGGAAATGCACGAGGATGCGCTGATCAAGGGCGAGCGCGTCATCCTGGTCGACGATCTCGTCGCCACCGGCGGCACGGCGGAAGCGGCGGTGAAGCTTCTCAAGCAGATCGGCGCCGAAGTGCTGGCCGCCTGCTTCGTCATCGATCTGCCGGAACTTGGCGGCGCCGAAAAGATCAGAAAGCTCGGCGTGCCGGTGCGCACCCTGGTGAGCTTCGAAGGTCATTAGGGCGTTTACTCATAAATCGAAGATGAGCGGCGCTGCCACTGATCAGTCTTGAAATTTCCGCTTTGCGCCAACGACGGACATCGAATGCCGCGGTAGCACTCACCGTGTCCGCACCGGCTTCGGCATGAGACGACTAAGGAGGAAGTGTACCGGCACGTAAAACAAGGCCGGCAACAGAATCATCAGCCCGGCCAGCCAGATGCCTGGCGGCATCCACTGTTGCGCCTTGGTATCGTCGAAGCCCCACACGTAGTCGATGTTCACCGGGGTCAGGCCCGGATTGGGCGTCGGCGGTGGCATGAGACAGAAGGAGATAAGCAACAGCGTCCACGCAACAACGGTCCAGGCTGGCAGCCCACGCCCGTCATAGCCGAGCCGCCACACCAGATAGACGAGCAGGAACGGCAGCCAGCCATGAAACAGCGACAGGCCGCGCAGGAACAGCGAGCGGCCGGCCATGAACATGTAGTCGGTGAGCCCGGTGAGCGGATGACCGAACAGGTTGGAGAAGAAATCAATCACCCAGAGGCTCTGCGACGCGATGATGCCGACCGCGCACATGGAGACGAGCAACGGGCTCTCGATCCAGATGCCGATCAGGGTGAGGATAAGGGCGACGTCGCAGAAATACAGGAAGTTGGTCGGCCCGTAGTTGCGTAAATAGACCGGAACCAGCACGGCCATGAAGGCCGTGTAGGCGAGCTTGAGCCACAGCGGAATGCGACGCGCGGGCGACGCAATGTATTGCGTGGTCGTGCTCACGATCCCCTCTTCCCTGCGGCGAACCGTGCTGGGTACTTTAGTCTCAATTTTGGAAGTTGGCGCGCTGGAGCCCGAAGGCGCATTTGCCACTCAGGTTGCAATCGAAAACGCGATCCGGTGGCTTCAGAGAAGCTGGCTAACACCTTCAATATGTTCGAGCACTTGCTGCCCGATTTGATAGCGTTCAGCCGTGTTCGTTGCCAACCACTCGCTACTGGCCACGCGCAACTGTTCGAGGGCGTCACCGATTTGCGGGTTGGTATCGAAGTGTTGCCGAGCGATCATGCCAATTCTTCTGTGATAACGGTCTGCGGCCGCCTCGTCATTGCCGCGAACGGCGTCGCCCAGGCGCATGAGCAGGGCCTGCAGAAGAAGTCGGTTAGTGGAGGGCATACCGAAACACACGCATAGCTGACATCTATGCGCGAAGCGCGGTAGGAAAAGGGCGTCCTCGAAGGCCTGGGGAAGGCTGGTCTGCAATAACTCTCGCAGTTACGCCGTGTGCTTTGGGCCTACGGCCGCATACGTCAGCTAAAAATAGGATCGTTTGATGTGGCGAGTCCTGGCTGCGATCCATTGAAGGATCGCGACATCCCGGTCGTCGAAGCCGGCTGGAAATCGTTGCGCAGCCTCCAATGTCACTACGATCTGGGAATGAGCGATCGCTGCCCCCAACGTCGAAAGATCGGGATCAGCGTAGTTTCTGTTCGCTTTCATTGAATGAGCCTCGCCGATCACGTCTGGCAGTGGGTGAGCAAGTTCGGTCGTCCGGGGTCGGCAAATGGACTGAAGGCCCGCTCGCATCCAGGCGGCGAGCGCTTAGAAGAAATCGCCTTGTTAGCTGAATTGGAGGAATGTTCAGGACGCTTCACCATCCCCAGCCGGTCACTTTTGTTGGAGCGATCGACTGAAGCGGCAATAACGGCTGCGTTGTCGGCGACGACAGGTGCCGTGAGCACGCAAAAGCTACCGGCAATGAAAAAGCTCAAGAGTGCGGCCGCAACCGTTTTCTTGAGATTGAAACCGGATAAGGTGCACATCGACGTCTTCCCTGCACTTTTGGAGGCTTTTGTTATCGGGAAGGCTAGGATGCGAGCAGGCACGATCACTATTGTTCTTTGTTAGTGTCCGCTAAACGGAAATGAATGTGGATCTATATGGAAAATTAGGGTGAACTATACTTTTGTATAGGAGCTCGAGCCGGAATTGCACAAAGCGCAGCGTAACGTCTAATCGCTGCAACTCCGTTTCTACATCGCCTACAAATGTATTTAGTTTGGTGCGGTCAGTCGGCAGCCGTGAGAACTAAGGCGGACCTGCCCAAACTCTCCAGATTTGGACTGCCGATCAAATAATCCGGCTGAACGATCATTTGCGCCAAATGCAAGTGCGCCTAGGTAGTCGATGTCGAGGGATCGACAACTACGGGAGGTTCAAATGAATGCGAAACTTCCTTTCATTTGGCGGAGGTACTATCGGAACGAAGCGACCTCGCCGGAAAAAGAGTCGTTAATGACCGCGCACGAACAGGCGCGCCAATATCTGAGCCAGGGCATCGCGGCGGCACAGAAATTGACGCGACAAAGTCAGTAACGTCTTGTCCGATGATCGAACTCGCCGAGCTCACGCGGTTCAAACATCGCGATACAGCACTATTGAGGCTTGGCGGGCTTCGCGGGTGGGCCGGCGCGCGCGAGCGCGGTCAGCCGGTGCGGGTAATTTTTTTGCCGCCGCGCAGCGACGATTCGAGTTCGCCGATCAGAAGTTGTAATTCCAGCTCGCGAAATCCCGCAAAGATCTCGCCGATCCAGCTATGCACCTCAGTCGGGCCGCCGGGTTGCTGCGCTATATAGGCGCTGAACGAAAAGCCGGGCCGATCGATCACGCCGCGCACGATCGGCGACAGCCGCGGAATGCGGATGGTCTGGTATTTCGGCGACGAGGGCGGAAAGTCCTGACCGATCACCATGAACGACACGGCCTCGTTGTGCACGGGGACGAAGATCGTCTCTCCCAAGCGCCGGCGGAGCCGGGCATAGGTCTGCGCGGTGATCGGCGCCGCATCGGTGATGAACAGCACGACCGGCTGGATCAGCTTTTGCCGCGCCTCGTCTTCGAAGCCGATTTCCGCCATGACCTTGAAGAACTGATCGAACAGTCCGTGGCCCAGATCGATGACTGTGGTGCGCCAGTGGTCGGCCAGAATGCGATCGAACAGCGCCATCTGACCGCGCGTGTCGGCGATGTCGAGCGGCCAGACCAGGTTGGGAAAGCAGCCGGCGAGGGTTGGCTCGCGCGGATCGAGATCATAGCCGACCAGAGGACGACCGCTGATCCGGAGGAACTCGATCAACAGCCGGGTCAGCAGCGTTTTCCCGACACGCGGATGGCCCGAGGCGACAATATAAAGCTGCGCGTTTTGCGTCATGCCGAGCGAACGTCCTGTCCGGCCGGAGCGAGGGTGGAATGAAACGAGCTCCTTGCCTACGGCGGCATTGCCGGAAGCTGTGAAAACCGCGGGGAGTGAACGCCGCGACCGGGAAAGGACTTAAGACCTGCCGCCGGCCTGGGCCCGCGCGGGCGTCGCGTCCGCCGCCGCCTCGAACAGATCGAGCAATTTCACGCGATCGTATTCGGCCCATACATTGCCGAGCCAATGTCTGACATAGCCACGCAGCACGAAGGAGTAATTGGCCGTCTCGCCCTTGACGTCCTTGTTGCCAACGAAGGTCAGGAACGGAACGGAGGCAAGCTCCACCTGCTCATAGGCCATCTCGTTGAGTTTCGGGATCTCGATGACGACGGCATCCTTCAGCTTCTTGAAATATGAAGCATGGGTGGCCTGATCCCACTCGAAGAAATTGGTGTTGTTGATGAAATTCTTGACCAAGAAATATTCGGCGTCGGTGGTGAACGGCGCGGTTTCCTCGATTTCATTCAGCGATGCGATGGACGAGCCGAGAATGTGGAACACGACAAAGGTGATCTGTCCCTTTTTCACCGCGTCAAGAAATCCGATATCGCGCAAAGCGTGTAGCGTCGGCGACATCAATCCAGCACGCACGTCGACGACCGTCACCGACGCATCGGTGGTCGAAAGCGTATCGATGATCCGCATCTGATCGGCGACCGCGGTGGCGTCGACAACTTCGCTGACGTCGCGATGGAAACGTTTAAGCGTTCCCTTGGGCGTTTCAGTATCGAATGCGCGCGTCGCAACATGATGCGCGGTGAAATAATCGAGCAAGGTCCGGGCGACGGTGGTCTTGCCGACGCCTCCCTTGTCCGCGCCGACTAAAATCAATGCTGGTTTAGCCATAGAACTCACCCCACTGCGACTGAACGCGCGTCTTCCATCCGAATTAATTTTTACACAGCGGGTGGAAGTTGGAAAGTCTGATCGCCACTTGCATCGCGCGACGGCAAGGTATTTGCAGTCTGCTTGGTTAACTGCGATGTGGTCCCCATGGTCCGGGCGCCGGTTCCGGCTTCGAAGCGGGTTGCGACCACGGTCCGCGCGCATCGCTTGCGTCGGATTCTGCCGATGTTTCGGTGGTTTCTTCCGCTGTCTGTTCGCTCGAGGCATCGTCGTCTTGCGGCGGCAGGGCCAATGGGCCCGGATCATGTCCGCCGGCAAAGTTGATGAGAGCCTTGATGCGATTCTCAACGCTCGGGTGAGTATCAAACAACTCTCCGAAGCCCTCACGTGGATTATCGATGCACATTTCCATGATCGCGGAAGTGGCGCCGGGCAGTTCGCCGCGCCCTTCGATCTTGCGTAAAGCCGAGATCATCGCGTCGGGATTCTTGGTCAGCTCCACACTTCCGGCATCGGCGAGGTATTCGCGCTGGCGCGACAGCGCCAGGCGAATGAGGAACGACAACCCATAGGCGACGACAAGGAGCGCGATCGCGACCAGGATCGCGACGCCGGCGCCGCCGCCGCCGCGACGCTCGTCGGAACGCGAGCCGCGAAAGCCAAAACTATTGTAGAACCACAGCCGGAAGATCAGTTCGGTGAAAAACGAAATGGCGCCGACGATGATCACGGCGACGACCATCATGCGCACGTCGCCATTGCGGATATGCGTGAGCTCGTGGCCGAGCACCGATTCGATCTCGGCATCATCGAGCCGGCCGAGCAGGCCGGTTGTCACCGTGATCGAATATTGCCTGGCGTTCATGCCGGTGGCGAAGGCATTGAGTGCATCGGACTCGATCACTTTGAGCGTCGGCGTGGTGATGCCGCGCGAAATGCAGAGATTTTCCAGGATGTTGTAAAGCCGCGGGTCGTCGCTGCGCTGGATTTCGCGGCCGCCCGTGACGGCATCGATCATGCTTTGATGAAAGTAATAGGCGATCGCGATCCAAACCGCGGTGCCGATGGTCGCAAATGGCGCCGCCTTGAGGAGATCGATCCAGGCGATCCGCAGAAGCGTGTCGAGATCGGTGTCGAGTGACAGCGCCGCCGCCAACAGCGCGCCGGCATAAACCAGCACATAGACCAGAAAAAACAGCCCGATCAGAAGCGCGATCGAACGACGCCGGTTCGATTGGATATGACTGTAAAGACCATAAGCGGCCATCGTGAAGGACTACGCCGCAAGGAAGTTAGAATTTAACGGACGGTGCTTCGCCGACGGTCGCGCGTTCGTCGCCGAGATCGAAGAAGTTTTTCGGCGCGAAACCGAATGTGGAGGCGAACAAAGCAGCGGGGAAGCGCTGGATTCCGGTATTGTATTCCTGCACCGCGCTGTTGAAGAACCGCCGCGACGCCGCGATCTTGTTTTCCAGGTCGCTCAACTCGGCCTGTAGCTGCTGGAAATTGGCGCTGGCCTTCAGGTCGGGATAGGCCTCGGCGACGGCAAAGAGCTGCCGCAGCGCGCCGGTCAGCATGTTTTCAGCGGCCGCCTGCTGCGCCGGGCCTTGCGCGGTCATCGCCACGTTGCGGGCTTTCACCACTTCGTCGAGCGTGCCGCGCTCATGCGCGGCATAGCCTTTGACCGTTTCCACCAGATTGGGCACGAGATCGTGGCGCTGGCGGAGCTGCACGTCGATATCGGCATAGGCCTGATTGACCCGCTGCCGCATCGAAACCAGGCTGTTATAGATGCCGATCGCCCAGACAATCAGGATGACGATGACGGCAAGCACGATCACGGTCGAAGTCGACATTGCTAGCTCCTCCGTCCGGCGGCGTGACCCGTGTCGTCGCCGCGATCGAACATAGCCGGCAATATAGGGATTGCGCGCGCGCACCGCGAGAGAGAGAGGCCTGCGACGCCGCGTCAAAAAGAGCGGGCAGGTGCTAACGGCGTGTTAACGTGGTGAAGGCGCGGCATTCCGCAGGTGACAATCCCACGCAACCGGCTTTAGGAAAGAAGACGTGCTTGGAAAACGGGGAGGAGAAAGGGACCATGCAGGGCAAGATTGCGCTTGAGGAGCATTTCGCGATTCCGGACACACTTGAAGATTCCCACGGCTATTTTCCGGATCGGGTGTGGCAGGAAGTCAAAAGCCGCGTCATGGACATTCATGATCGGCGCTTGCGCGAGATGGACGAGAACGGCATCGGCTTGATGCTGTTGTCGCTCAATGCGCCGGCGGTGCAGGCGATCCCGGATGAAAAACGCGCCGCCGAAGTCGCCCGCAAAGCCAATGACTATCTCGCCGAACAAGTGGCCAAGCGGCCCGATCGATTTCAGGGCCTCGCTGCGCTGGCGATGCAGAACCCCGACGGCGCGACGCGCGAGCTCGAACGTTGTGTCAAGGAGCTCGGTTTTCGCGGCGCGCTGGTCAATGGCTTTTCGCAGAGCGGCAGCGCTGACCAGGCCATCTATTACGATCTGCCGCAATATCGGCCGTTCTGGGCGAGCCTCGAGCGGCTCGATGTGCCGTTCTATTTGCACCCGCGCAATCCGCTGCCGCGTGACGGCAAAATATATGAAGGACATTCCTGGCTGCTTGGCCCGATCTGGGCATTCGGCCACGAAACCGCGGTCCATGCCTTGCGCCTGATGGGCTCCGGCCTGTTCGATGCTCATCCGCGGCTCAACATCATTCTCGGTCATCTCGGCGAGAATCTGCCTTACGCGATGTGGCGGATCGACAATGCCAATGGCTGGATCGAGAACCGGCACGGTTATCCAGCGAAAAAGCGGATGCGCGATTATTTTTGCGGCAATTTCCACATCACCACGTCAGGAAATTTTCACACCCAGGCGCTGATCGACGCGATCCTGGTGCTTGGCGCGGATCGCATCATGTTTTCGGCCGACTGGCCGTTCGAAAACATCGATCACGCTGCGCGCTGGTTCGACGCCTGTCCGATCAGCGAAGGCGATCGGCGCAAGATCGGACGCGACAATGCCCGCAAACTGTTCAAGCTCGAGAACTGACAAGCACGAATTCCAAGTGCCAGAATTTTCTGAGAGCCCTGGCGAGTTTCGAAAATCACTGCCCGACTTTGATCGCGACTTCGAGATTTTCGTTGCCGACGCCGAAACGCACCCCGCGCACTGGCGCCGCGCCGATGGAATCAAGCCCGACCGCCACCCGCACATAGGCTTCGGTCGGGCAAAGCCCGTTGGCCGGATCAAAGCCGACCCAGCCGATATCCGGGATGAACGCTTCCGCCCAGGCATGTCCGGCGTCCTGCTCGATGCGGCCGTCGGCCATCTGCAGGTAGCCGGCGATGTAGCGCGCCGGAATGTCGAGACAGTGCGCCGCAGCGATAAAAATGTGGCAGTGGTCGCGGCAGACGCCGCGCTTGAGCGCAAAGGCTTCGCTGGCGCTCGGTACCACCTCGGTCATTCCGACGTCGAACGTTACTTCGCGGTGAAGCTCCTCGAGCAACGCGTGCGCTTGCGCCAAGGCACCGCGCTCGCAGCGCCCGCGCACCCTTTGCGCGAAATCGCCGATCGCTTCATCCGCTGCGGTAAGAGAGGTGGAGCGCAGGAACAGGCGCGGCGGAAAGCGCTCGACGGCGCCGCTGATCACGCCGTGGGTATTGTGGGTTTCAACCTCGCCGTCGACATCGACGCGGAGCTCGGTCAACGGACCGGTGGCGCTGAACACGTGCGTGATGTTGCCGAAAGCGTCTTCGTGCGGCGTCAGCCGCGCATCTGTCGACAAGTCGATGCGCCAGCGCACGATATGCTGGCCGTCGAAGTCGCGCGGCGTCAGCCGCAACAGCTGAATCGCGCCGGCCGCCGCTGGGTCGTAACGGTAGACGGTCCTGTGGTGGATTCGCACGTGCATGGCGCCGGGACTTTACGAATTTCGGGCAGGCATTTGGGTGAATGAACGCGCGCCTGCTCTACATCAGATATTGCGCCGCGACCGCGGAGCCCAGCCGATTATTGTCCTCGATAAAAGTTCCGATGAATTCGTGCAATCCGCCCTGGAAGATCTCCTCGATCCGGCTGTTCATCAACCGCGCCCGCAACGTGCGGGCCTGGCGCTGCGCCGGCCCCTGCCGTCCATAGGCCGTCGCGATATGATCGAGATTTTGTACCAGATTTTCATAACAGCTCGCCAGCGAGCGCGGCATTTCATCCTTGAGCATCAACAATTCGGCGACCAGCCACGGTTTGACGTTCTGGCGGTACACCCAGTGATACGCGGTCAAAGCCGACACCGAACGAAGGATCGATGCCCATTGAAAGTAATCAAGCGGTCCGCCGACCTTGGCGACCGGCGGCAGCAGCAGGTGGTATTTGACGTCGAGAATACGCGCGGTGTTGTCGGCACGTTCCAGATATACGCCGATACGCGAGAAGCAATACGCGTCGTTGCGCAGCATGGTCCGATAGGCCGAACCGTCATAGCGCAGCGACGAACCCATCACCCAGCGCAAGAACCGGGCGAACTCCTCGCGCGACGGCGCGCCCTTGTTCCAGCTCTTCAGTTCGAGCCAGATTCCGTTGATCGTGTCCCACATCTCGGTCGTGAGCGCGGTGCGCACAGCGCGGGCATTAAGCCGGGCAATCTCGAAGCAGTTGCGGATCGACGACGGGTTTTTGGTCGAAAACGCCAAAAAGTCGGTGACGGTCTCTTCGTTGGCTTCCTCATGAGCGGCAAAGAAAGCGTTGACGCAGCCGGCGCTGGCAACGGCCGATTCCCACTCATTGGTCACGCCGCCATAAGTCAAAGGCAAGGTGTTCAGGCGCAGCGTGGTGTCGAGGATGCGCGCCAAATATTCCGCCCGCTCGACATAGCGGGCGAGCCAATAAAGATTGTCGGCGGTGCGCGAGAGCATCGCGTCAACTCCACACTCGACACGCGTGCGCCGCGATGATGCGAGGCGTAGCGTTCATCCGTCCAGGACCCAGGTGTCTTTGGTGCCGCCGCCCTGGCTGGAATTGACGATCAGCGAGCCGTCCGCGAGCGCAACGCGGGTGAGGCCGCCGGGAACGATGCGCACACCGTCGCGCCCGCTCAGCACGAATGGGCGCAAATCGACATGGCGCGGCGCCAACCCGTTGCCGGTGCAGGTCGGGCAGGTCGACAGCGCCAGCGTCGGCTGGGCGATAAAATTGTGCGGCGCCGATTTCAGCTTGCGCTGGAACGTGGCGATGCTCGCTCTCTCGGCCTGCGGCCCGATCAGCATGCCGTAACCGCCCGAGCCATGAACCTCTTTGACCACCAGTTCCTCCATGTGGTCCATCACGTAGTTCAAATGGTCCGGGTCGCGGCAGCGCCAGGTCGGCACGTTGTTGAGGATCGGTCTCTCGCTCAGATAGAACTCGATGATCTCCGGCATGTAGCTGTACACCGCCTTGTCGTCGGCGATGCCGGTGCCCACCGCATTGGCAAGCGTTACATTGCCGGCGTGATAAGCCGACATCAGCCCAGGGACGCCAAGCGTGCTATCGGAGCGGAACACCAGCGGGTCGAGAAAATCATCGTCGATCCGCCGGTAGATCACGTCGACGCGCTTGAGGCCCTCCGTGGTGCGCATATAGACGACGTCGTCTCGCACCGTCAGGTCGCGGCCCTCGACCAGTTCGACGCCAAGCTTGTCGGCCAGAAATGAGTGCTCGTAATAGGCGGAATTGGCGAGCCCCGGCGTCAGCAGCACGACGATGGGATCGCCGCGAGCGCTGGGTGGCGCCACCGATTTGAGGGTATCCAGTAACTCGTCCGGATAATTTTCGACCGGCGCGATGCGGTAACCTGAAAACAATTCGGGGAACAGCCGCAGCATGATCTCGCGATTTTCCAGCATGTAGGAGACGCCGGAGGGCGTGCGGACATTGTCCTCGAGCACGTAAAAAGTTTTCGGATCGACCCGCACGATGTCGATTCCTGCGATGTGGACGTAAATGCCATGCGGCGCCGTTTGGCCGTTCATTTCCGGACGAAACAGCGGATTCTGAAAAATCAGGTCCTCCGGCACGATGCCGGCTTTGACGATGTCGCGCTTGCCGTAGATGTCTTTGAGGTAAGCATTGATGGCGTTGACCCGCTGCTCGAGTCCGCGATGGAGAACCTGCCATTCCTCGGCGGCGAGGATCCGCGGAATGATGTCGAACGGGATCAAGCGCTCCTGGGCCTCGGGATCGCCGTAAACGGCAAAGGTGATGCCGATCCGGCGGAACAGCACTTCGGCCTCGCGTTGGCGCAAGTTGAGGAGGTCCGGCTTGACGCGCTCGAGCCAGCGCGACAGTTCGGCATAGGGCGGCCGAACGGCGCCGCCGCTACCCGCGATTCCGTTCATCTCGTCGAACATGACGATTCCCGGCCCGCATGCTCTCTATGTCCACTAACAGATGCTAAGCAATCTCCGCGCCAAAGGCACGCGGGACAAATCGCGTTGCGGCGCATTGCCAGACCGGTAGGTGCTCAAAATTTGGGCTTGTTGGCTATCGCGACGGCGGCTGCGGCTTGTCACCCGATTACGTCGACGATAGTGTTTTGCAGGCGAGGGGGATCTGCCTTGACTGCATTCCGACGAAAAGTCGCCGCCGTTGCGGCGCTCGTTGTTCTATTGATGCCGGCCGCGAGCCTGGCGCAGCCGGCCAGCAAGCTGTCGATCACCGTCACCGGCGCACGCAATGCCGATGGTGTCGTCCGCTGCGCGCTGTTCAATTCGCCCGCGGGATTTCCGACCATCGGCCAGCAATGGCGCGGGGTGATCGCGCCAATTCGCGGCGGCGCCGCCACTTGTGTGTTCAGCGGGGTTCCGGCGGGCACTTACGCGGTGGCGTTCTTTCACGCCGAGCATAATGAGGCCCAGCTTACGACTGGCATGTTCGGCAAGCCGCAGCAGGGCTATAACTTCTCCAATAATGCCGCCGGCAGTTTTGGCCCGCCGAATTTCAACGCCGCAGCCTTCCGCTACGACGGCGGAAACTTGGCGCTGCAAGGTTCGCTGACGTATTGATGATGCAGATTCACTGCTGTTGATTGTTTTTCATCAGACCGCCTTCAGGGTGCCGCCCCTAACGGGTTATTAACCGTTTCGGCGTTCCGTGATTTTCACGGTCGAGCGACTCTGTGGGAGGTCGATTCCGTGCGCTGGCTCATCGCAGGATTGATAGGGATTATTCCGCTCGCACCGCTCGGCG
>JBQCCX010000370.1:0-27964 GCA_051961815.1 Xanthobacteraceae bacterium | reverse complement strand
GCTTCGAAGATGCCGAGCCAGAGAATGAACAGCGGGATCCAGGCGATCGACGGGATCGCGCGCAGGCCTTGCAGGCTAGGATCAAGCAGGCGCCGCAGCAGCGCCGAATAGCCAGTCGCCGCGCCGAGCACGGTGCCGACGACGGCGCCGAGCGCAAAGCCGGCGGCGACCCGCCCGAGCGTCACCAAGGTATCGCGTTGCAATTCGCCGGTGCGGGCCAGATCGACGAAGGTCTGGAAGATGACGGACGGCGGCGGCGCCAGCCGCCCGTTCGACCAGCCGAGCCGCACCACGATTTCCCAAATCACCGCCAAGCCGACTGGCACGAGGAGGCCCAGCACCGGCCGGACCCAGCGCGCGCGGCGGCTGCCCGCCGATCGTTCCTGCGCCGGTGTGCCTTCCGCAGCGAGTGTCATGCCGACAACAGACATGGTGGCGTCAGTTTTTGCAATGATGCGAAATTAACCTCTCCCGCCGTGCGGGGTGCGTTATTCCCCCTCCCGCCCATAGCCGTTCGCAGAACGGCGTCGCTGCGCTCGCCTATGCGTGGCGCGTGGTGGGGAGGGGCGCAGGCGGCCTCCGGCCGCCTCCCATGCACGCGGGCAAAAGGCGCGCATTACGCCGCGCTGACGAAACGATCGTCGACCAGGTCGTCGAGCGCTTTCTTGACATCGACATTGCCGGGAATGACGCCGGCCTGCTGCAGCGCCAATCCCGCCTTTAAGATCGTATCGCGCTGCGGGGCGCCGATGCGATTGAAGGTCAGCGCGGTGCGCTCTTTCAGCTGGATATCGACCACCGCGCCGGGAAGCTTGGTGGCCTCGATAAAGACGCGCTTCACCTCGTCGTAATTGGCCAGGCTAAATTTGCGCGCGTTCTCATAGACGGCGAGCACGCGGCGCGTCAGGTCGGGATAGTCTTTGAGAAACTCCTCGCGGGCATTGAGAATGCCGTAAGTGTTGGCGTCCTTGTTGCGATAGAACAGCCGGGCGCCGTCCTCGACCTCCGCCTGCGCCATCATCGGATCGAGCCCGGCCCAGGCATCGACGTCGCCGCGAACAAGCGCGGTCTTGCCGTCCGGATGCTGCAACAGCACCTCGCTGATGTCTTTCTCGCTCATGCCGACGGAGAGCAAAGCCCGAACGAGAAAAATATGCGGATCGGTGCCGCGGGTCACCGCGACGCGCTTGCCCTTGAGCTCCTCGATTTTGTTGATCGACGTGTCTTTGCGCGTCACCAGCGCCGTCCATTCCGGTTGCGAATAGACGTAGATCGATTTGATCGGGTTGCCGTTGATCTTGCTCAAGAGCGCCGCCGAGCCCGCGGTCGAACCGAAATCGATCGAGCCGGCATTGAGAAATTCCAGCGCTTTGTTGGAACCGAGCGTCTGCACCCAGCGCACGCCGATGCCCTCCTTGGCGAACTCTTTCTCCAGGAGGCCCTTGTCCTTGAGCACCATGGAAACCGGATTGTAGGTCGCCCAATCGATGCGGATTTCCGACGGCTTGTCGGCGGCGCGCGCCTGGCGGGTCAGCGCGAAGGGTGCGAATGGAGCCAAGGCCGCGCCCGCGGCGGCGGCGAGGACTTTACGGCGATGAAACATGACGACCTCCAGATTATGTTTTTCCATAGGAGCGGCCATCGGAGGCGTCAATCGGAAAAAACGCCTCCAAAGTGCGACAAATATGGAACAAAATACCATGTCCCAATCCGAACACCTCGAGGGCCGGCGCTGCACAGGCTCCGGGTCGCGGTGGCGTTTTCCACCGGAGCCGCGGCGCCGATCACGATGACACCCACTGCCCGCTCCGGTAAGCCTATCCATGATGTTGGACATTCAACGAACCCCGCGCAGCGCCAGTGAATTGATCGAGCCGGCTGCACTCGCCGCCGATCTCAAGGCGCTCGCGCAACGCCATGCCGGCCGCGAGGCCGAATTGCGCAGCGCCGTCGCGCAGCATCTCAAAGCCGCCCTGACCAAAGGCCGCGCCCGGGCCGAGGAGCTTTTGCTGCGCGATCGCCACGGCCGGCGCTGCGCCGAGCGGCTCGCTTTGATGCAGGACGAGCTCATCCGCATCCTGTTCGAATTTGCCGGCAGCGAGCTCTATCCGTCGCGGGTGCCGTCGGAGGCCGAACGCATGGCGGTGGTCGCGACCGGCGGCTATGGCCGCCGGCTGTTGGCGCCGGGCTCCGACATCGATCTTTTGTTTGTGCTGCCCTACAAGCAGACGGCGTGGGGCGAATCCGTTGCCGAGGCCCTGCTCTATTGCCTGTGGGACATGGGACTGAAGGTCGGCCACGCCACGCGCTCGGTCGACGAATCGATCCGCCAGGCCAAGGCGGACATGACCATCCGCACCGCGCTCCTGGAATCGCGATTTTTGTTCGGCGACCTCAAGCTCTACAACGAGCTGACCGCGCGGTTCGACAAGGAAGTGGCCCACGGCACCGCCGCCGAATTCGTCACCGCCAAGCTCGCCGAGCGCGAGCAGCGCCATCGCCGCGCCGGCCAGTACCGTTATGTGGTCGAGCCCAATGTCAAAGACGGCAAAGGCGGCTTGCGCGACCTGCACACTCTGTTCTGGATCGCCAAATATGTCGACCGCGTGCGCGAGCCGGAAGAACTGATCGAGCGCGGGGTGTTCGATCGCGACGAATACAATCTGTTCCGCCGCTGCGAAGATTTTCTGTGGTCGGTCCGCTGCAACATGCATTTCGTTGCCGGCCGCGCCGAGGAGCGGCTGTCGTTCGACATCCAGCGCGATATCGCGGTGCGGCTCGGCTACACCGCGCATCCCGGCTTGCGCGACGTCGAGCGCTTCATGAAGCACTATTTCCTCACCGCCAAGCATGTCGGCTATCTCACCGCCATCCTGTGCGCCGGGCTGGAGGAGCGGCAGGCCAAGCCGGCGCCGGTCTTAAGCCGGATGATGGCGCGGTTGCGTCCGGCGCCGAGCCCGAAAAAAGTGAGCGACGACTTTGTCGTCGACAATAACCGCATCAATATCGCCCGCGCCGGCGTGTTCGACGCCGATCCCGTCAATCTGATCCGGATGTTCCGGCTCGCCCAGCAGCACAATCTCGAATTTCATCCGGAAGCGCTGCGCGCCGCCACCCGCTCCCTCAAGCTGATCGACCGCAAAGTCCGCGACGACGCCGAAGCCAATCGGCTGTTCCTGGAAATCCTGACCGCGCCGGACACCGCCGAGATCGTGCTTCGCCGCATGAACGAGGCCGGCGTGCTCGGCGCTTTCGTGCAGGCGTTCGGCCGCATCGTCGCGATGATGCAGTTCAACATGTATCACCACTACACGGTCGACGAGCATCTCATCCGCTGCATCGGCACGCTCAACGAGATCGCGCGCGGCGAGAACCCGGAAGTCGGGCTCGCCAGCGAGCTGATCAAGACCATCCAGCCGCAGCACCGGCCGGTGCTGTGCGTGGCGCTGTTTCTGCACGACATCGCCAAGGGCGGCGTCGAAGACCATTCGATCGCCGGCGCGCGGCTCGCGCGCCGCTATGGCCCGCGCTTCGGCCTGAGCGCGGCGGAGACCGAACTGGTCGCGTGGCTGGTCGAGGTGCATCTCGTGATGTCCACGGTGGCGCAATCGCGCGACCTCTCCGATCGCAAGACCATCGAGAATTTCGCCGCGGTGGCGCAGTCGCTGGAGCGGCTGAAGCTTTTGACGATTTTGACCACCGCCGACATCCGCGCCGTCGGGCCCGGGGTGTGGAATGGCTGGAAGGCGCAGCTCATCCGCACGCTCTATTACGAGACCGAGCCGGTGCTCACCGGCGGCTTCTCCGAGGTCAATCGGGCGCAGCGCGTCGCTCGCGCACAGGCCGAATTCCGCGCCGAACTGGCGGACTGGACGGCCAACGAGCTCGACGCTTACCTCGAACGGCACTATCCGGCTTATTGGCTGAAGGTCGATCTGGCGCACAAGCTCGACCACGCCCGCTTCGTGCGCGCCACCGAAGCCGCCGGCAAAAGCCTCGCCACGGAGGTCGGCTTCGATGCGGCGCGCGGCGTCACCGAACTCACGGTGTTCGCGCCGGATCATCCCTGGCTCCTGTCGATCATCGCCGGCGCCTGCGCGCTCGCCGGCGCCAATATCGTCGATGCGCAGATCTACACCACCACCGACGGGCTCGCGCTCGACACCATCGCGGTGTCGCGCGAATTCGAGCGCGACGAGGATGAGGCGCGGCGCGCGGCGCGCGTCGGCGACGCGATCGAGAAAGCCGTGCGCGGCGAACTGAAATTGCCGGAGACGATCGCCAAGCGCGCGCCGCCGAAGGGCCGGCTGAAAGCCTTTGCCATCGAGCCGGAAGTCACCGTCAATAATCAATGGTCGAACCGCTACACCGTGGTCGAAGTCACCGGGCTCGACCGGCCGGGCCTGCTTTACGAACTGACGACGACTTTGTCGAAGCTCAATCTCAATATCGCCTCGGCCCATGTCGCCACCTTTGGCGAGCGCGTGGTCGACGTGTTTTATGTCACCGATCTCACCGGCGCACAGATCACGACGCCGACGCGCCAGGCCGCGATCAAGCGGCCGCTGCTCGCCTTGTTCACGACGCCGCCGGGCGAGTCGAAACCGCCGAAGCAAGCGGCGGAGTGATGGCATTTTCCGCTCATTCCCGCGCAAGCGGGAATCCAGGTCTGGGTCTCCGTTTCCACGGGGACGAGCGGATTACCGCCCAGTAACCCCGCCTTAAACCCGGCAAATTACGGTCGTTCCCGGCGCTGTGGTGGGCGCGCCGGGGAAGGTTCATGGCGTGGCGAGAGGGACGAAAGCGCCAGCGCTCGCTTGATGGCGGCGCCGGCCTCGATCTGGAGCTTGAGCCGCAAGACCGGATCGACGTGCCAGATGAGACGCGCAGGCCGGCGAGAAAGCCCGCCCCACCGTCGCGCCGCCAGCGCAGCGATGATGACGCCGACCCCCGCGGTCCGGGAAAATCCAGCCGCCGGCGCAGGCCCAAAGCCAAGCGTGAGCGCAAGCGCTCCGGCTGGCGCCGCACCGTCCTCCGCCGCACCTTCTATTGGGGCGCGGTGCTGGCGCTGTGGGCGCTGATCGCCGCCATCGGCATGCTGGTCTTTATCGGCATGCGCCTGCCGCCAATCCAGTCGCTGGAGATTCCGAAGCGCCCGCCGGCGGTGCTGATTCTCGGCGACACCGGCGCGACCCTGGCGACGCGCGGCGACATGGGCGGCGCCGCGGTGCCGATCGGCGAATTACCGGATTACGTGCCGAACGCATTTATCGCCATCGAGGACCGCCGCTTCTACACCCATCGCGGCGTCGACCCGTTGGGCATCGCGCGCGCGCTGGTCGCCAATGTGCTTCACCGCGGCACCGCGCAAGGCGGCTCGACCTTGACCCAGCAGCTCGCCAAGAATCTGTTCCTGACCCAGGAACGCACCGTCACCCGCAAGCTGCAGGAAGTCGTTTTGGCGTTGTGGCTCGAGCACAAATATTCAAAACGGCAAATTCTCGAGCTCTATCTCAACCGCGTCTATTTCGGCGCCGGCGCCTACGGCATTGAAGGCGCAAGTCAGCGCTATTTCGGCAAATCGGCGCGGCAATTGACGCTTGCCGAAGCGGCGATGCTGGCCGGCCTCGTGCAAGCGCCGTCGCGGCTCGCGCCGAACCACAACCCGCAAGGCGCCGAACGTCGCGCCGCGATCGTGCTGGCCGACATGGCCGAGCAAAAAATGATCGCGCCCGGCGCGGTCAAGCTCGCGCTCGCGCATCCGGCACACGCGATCAAGCCGCCGGCGGCCGGTTCGGTCAATTACGTCGCCGACTGGGTGATGGATGCGGTCAACGATCTGATCGGGAAATTCGACGAGGACATCGTCGTCGACACCACCATCGATCCGGCGCTCCAAAGCACGGCCGAACATGCGCTGGTCGACACGCTCAATCAAAAGGGCGACCGGCTCAATGTCGGCGAAGGTGCTTTGGTGGCGATGACGCCCGACGGCGTGGTGCGTGCGCTGGTCGGCGGCCGCGATTACGGGGCAAGCCAGTTCAACCGCGCCGCCGACGCCAAACGCCAGCCCGGCTCGGCCTTCAAGCCGTTTGTTTACCTCACCGCGCTTGAGCACGGACTCACCCCCGACAGCGTGCGCGACGACGCGCCGATCGCGGTCAGGGGCTGGCGGCCGGAAAATTACGAGCGGCAATATCTCGGGCCGGTGACCTTGCACCAGGCGCTAGCGGAATCGCTCAACACGGTGTCGGTGCGGCTCACGTTGGAAGTCACCCCCCAGGCGGTGGTGCGCACGGCGTACCGGCTCGGCATTGCCTCGATGCTCGAACCGAACGCCTCGATCGCGCTCGGCACCTCGGAAGTCTCGCCGCTCGAACTCGTCTCCGCTTACGCCACCTTCGCCAATGGCGGGCTTGCGGTGTCGCCGCATGTGGTCGAGCGGATTCGCACCGCAGACGGCAAGACGCTGTACGACCGTTCGCAACAGCCGCTCGGCCGCATCGTCGATGCCCGCTATGTCGGGATGATGAATTCCATGCTGCACGAGACGGTCGTGAGCGGCACCGCGCGCGCCGCCAGCCTTCCCGGCTGGCAGGCCGCCGGCAAGACCGGAACGAGCCAGGATTTCCGCGACGCCTGGTTCATCGGCTACACCGCGCGGCTCGTTGCCGGCATCTGGCTCGGCAATGACGACAATACGCCGACCAAACACGCGGTCGGCGGCGGCCTGCCGGTGGAGATCTGGAGCCGCTTCATGCGTGCCGCGCTCGCCCGCCAGGCGCCCGCGCCGCTGCCGGGCCTGGCCGAGCCGGGCTGGTTCGGCGCGCCCTTCGGCGCCCCGGCCGCGACGCCGCCGGCGCCGCCGGCGCCGCCAGCGCCGGTTGGCGAGCTACCGCGCGCGCGACCGGACAACGGCGGCGGACTCGACACCTGGCTTCTCGATAAGCTGTTCGGACGCCGCTGAGCGGACCACCAGGCGCAAAATTCGATCGGGCAACGAACGATTGTCCGGTCGACGTCCGCTCTCTACCCTCACAAGCGGACATTGCGTTATTCGATCACCTCGTCAGCGTGAGCGATGAGCGACGGCGGCACAGCCAGGCCGAGCGTCCTGGCTGTCGTGAGATTGATAACAAGCTCAAACTTGGTCGGTTGGTCGACCGGAAGATCCTGTGGCTTTGCTCCGCGCAGAATCTTGTCCACATAGTCCGCCGCGTGCCGAAATCGTTCCGCGTAGCTTGGTCCGTAGGACATCAGCGCACCGTCTTTGACGAGATCGCGGGTACTAAAAATCGTCGGAAGCCGCACATCGAGTGCAGACTTGAGAATGCTCGCCCGGTTCGCAACCATGAGCTGATCGACAGCAACGTAGAGAGCGTCCGCCCGGGTCTTGAGTCCTTCAAAGGCGGGGGCGATATCCTCGGCTCGCTGGATCACAACTGGCACAACTTCAAGACCGAGCATGCGCGCGGCGGCCTGTGTTTCGCCCATTTCGAGCACCGGCTGAGCGTTGCCGACATTGAACATGATTGCCAGTCGCCGCAATTGAGGGACGAACTCACGCGCGAATTCCAGCCGCTTCCCGGCCAGTTCGTTCGCCTGGATCGACAGGCCGGTGACGTTGCCGCCCGGCTTGGCCAGACTTGCGACCAAGCCGCTGCCAACCGGATCGATTCCCACCGCGAAAACAATTGGGATGGTGGTGGTGGCTGCGCGCACAGTGGGGACAGCACTGCCGACGGTGACAATGACGTCGACGTTCAAGCGTACAAACTCAGCTGCGATCTCGGCGTAGCGGTCGGTCCGGCCTTGTGACCAGCGATATTCGATCGCGATGGTACTGCCTTCGATCCAGCCGAGTTCGCGCAGGCGCGCCACAAAAGCAGACGTCCATGGACTAAAGGCCGAGGCATCCGCACCCAAGAACCCGATGGTCGGCATCTTGCTCGCCTGCGGCGAGCGCACAGCCAGCGGCCAAGAGGCCGCCACACCACCAAGCAGAGTAATAAAATCGCGTCGCCGCATGCCTGCCCCCGCCCAGAACGGCATCGTAACTGGTCAAACGGGCAGGCTGGAAGTGGACAAAACGGCGCTTAGAGATGTCCGCTGCAAAGCTAATTATTGACGTGGCGGCGCCATTCCAGGAATTCCGCATATAATTTTTTGACGTCCTCATCGGACAATTTTGCCCCGCCGCGTTGCGTCATGAATTCCTTAAAACTCGCAAGGGAATACTTGCCCACCTCCGCGGCCGATCGGGATGAATTTTCCGGCGGCGCTGCGCGCGCAACCTGTTCTGCGCTTTGGTCCGACGATTCCGTATTGGCGCGTAAGTACCAACACTTACGCTGCTCAGTCCGATCTGTGCGATAGTACCAATGGCCGTTCGGCGGCGCGGAGGAATTTGGCGCAGCCAGGCAATCGAGCGCAAATGCGACGTTGGCAGGCAAACCGACCTCCAACCCTGACGCCAGAAGCGTGGAAGCAAGCGCGATTGTGCCTATCGGCCGGACTGGCGGTAACATCGTTCTCACCTCCCCATCTCAGCCAACATTTTCATGCGAATTCGAATACAAAACGATACAAATCAGGCAATCGCGCGTTGCTTTCGGCGCATTTTGCTGACGCTTTCCGGCGAGTTGAAAGGAAGGGCGCGACGTCCTGAGGTGGCGAGGCCCGAAAAGACGCCCGGCCTTTATCTTGTTAAATTTCTGGCTTGGCCTAAAATTGTGTTTTCTCAGAGCCGGTTGGTCGCCTTATGCGTACATCAATTGTGCCATCTTCTGGCGTGCATTCGCCACCTCACGTCGTCGTCATCGGTAATCAGAAGGGTGGCAGCGGCAAATCAACATTTGCCATGCACATTGTCGTGGCGCTGCTTAAAGCCCGAAAGCGGGTAGCCTGCTTCGATCTCGATCTAAACCAGCAAACCTTGACGCGGTATCTCGCCAACCGGGCGGAATGGGATCGCAAACACGGTCGAAAATTGGAACTGCCGGATCACTACCCGGTCAAGGAAAGAGATGCCTACGGTACGGCGCGCAATCTCAAACAATTCATAGGTCAATTCAAAAAAGACGGGCGCGCGCAAAAAGACGACTTCATGGACAGCAGCGGCCTAAGTCACAGCGCTGACCTAAGGCAGTTCGTCGCGCAGCTCAGGGAGATTGGACGAGCGGACAAACACGACTTCGTCATTATCGATACGCCAAGTGGGGTGCAGCATCTCAGCCTGATTGCACACGGCATGGCGGACACTCTCATAACCCCGATCAACGATAGTTTTTTCGATCTCGACGTATTGGTCGCGATGGAGAGCAGCGACGTCGAACCTCAGCTATCGGCATACGCCAATATGGTTTGGCGCGCGCTCGAGGCGCGGAGCAAGGTCAGTGGTCGCGCGACCGACTGGATCATTGTTCGAAATCGACTGGAACCGGTCGAATCGAACAATCAACGCCAAATCACTCTTGTGCTGGACGTCCTGCAAAGGAAATTGGGATTTCGCGTCGCACGCGGCCTGCTGGAGCGCCCCGCATACCGGGAGTTTTTCGCGGCTGGCTTGACGGTGTTCGACTTTGCACAAGGGTCCGAGGGCTCGGCCGAGTCCGGCCGAACTAATACACTCGCGCGCGTCGAACTTGAAAATTTGATCCGAGAAATCGGATTGATAGAAGATCGCCCTGAGCTTCACAGCGAAGCTCTTGACGAGATCGAGCCAGCTCACGATTAGTGCCAAAGCGTTTGATCGGGCTTGCGCGCAAATGCTCGCAGCGTTCGTCGCGCGCCCGCGTATCTGTCAGTATTGCGCGTGACGTTTCTTGTTTCTGTAAGGGACTCCCTGGGGTGGTCCCGACCGCGGGTTGACGTTGCAAAAGCCGCGATCAGCCAACGCGTTCGGATAGCACGCTGCGAACGTGAGGTATTGGCAATCCCAGTACACGTCGCCTTTTCCAAGGCTTTTCACGGCGCACCAGGGAGCATCGCCAAAAGCTCGGCTGGTCGAAGTTCCAAACAGAGTCATCGCTGCAAGAGCGGCGATGCCGACTGTCAGTTTCGCAGGGGTTTTCAGCACGGCGAGCCCCTTCCTTGCCTTCATGTTTAACTAAACACCGCAATAGTGCGCTTCATCCTTGTTGAGAATTTGGCGGCCACTCGCCGGCCTTGCTCATTCTCGAAACGCCTCACTTGGCGCATCTTTTGTCCAGTTCTGAAAGTATGGACATGAATTCCTTCGCTTCCCTGGATTTCGGATCGACGTCCTCCAATCCGTCCATCAGTTTGTAGTATTCGGGACCGAGCTTATCGACCAATGCCTCGGCTTGTTTGCTCAACGCTTCGAGCGCCTTGGCATCGTTCTTTTCTTCGGCCACTTTGACCTGACCTTCGAGCTCGTTCAGATCGCAATACGCCTGCGCTTTCACTTTATCGCCGGTGATTATCCGGACAACATTTTGGGCATCCGCCTTTGTTGGCTTCGGTGCGGTTGGACCACTCTGTTGCGCGTGGGCAAGTCCCGATATTGCAAGAGCGGAAATCATGGCAACGAGCTTTAGTCTCATAAACGGTTCTCCGAATTGCGATCATAAGGCAACGGACGCGACCTTCACCGCAATGGGGCGCCCGACCCGGCAATAAGGCGAGCTGATCGCGCGCGCTCGGTCAAGCACCGCTTTGGCGTTAGTTGCCGACTCCACAGCTTAAGTGATGATAGTCGGCCGGTTCACACCAATAGCCCCATCGTGCCGGCCCAAACGGAAACCAACGATACTGCCCCTGCGGCCACCACCCATAATCGCGCCTGAGCGGTATGACGATGTATTGGCGCGACCGCCGGTAATGCGGCGCGGCGCGGCCTCCTGGCGAGGCCCCTGTCAGCAGAGCCGTTGACTGGAGATAGGGGCGTGGCGCGCTCAAGTGAAAAGGCGGGCCTGGTGCTCCGGGGATGATGCCCAGTCCGGGTGGTCCATAGGTGGCAGGGCTCCCCGCTGCACCAGCGGCAGGAGGCGGATAGCCGTTGGTCGGCGGTGCGTTTTGCGCCAGCGCAGGCGAAGTGCCGGCACCGAGCAACGCGATGATCGCGAGGCTTCTCATGGCGGTCATTTTAACGTCTCATGAACGTCTCTCGCGTTCGGCTGAGGGTCTCAATCGGTCGTGGTCGAGACCACCCGCGTCTGCGAAGAGAGTTTCGATTCGAGCAAAGCTCCAAAGAACGTATTCGCCAGCGAACCATCGTTGTCGGTCCAGGGGATGGGTGGCATTTGCGGCAAATCGAGAGTCCCCGTCGGCAGCACTATCGCGAGGGGTATGATCCTGCCTGGAAACCGTGCGAGGAAAACCTCGTTCATTCCGCCATCGAGCCCACTATAAATCGGGGCAACTGGCACGTTGTCTTCGACTAAGCGCGCGTATTCGACCTCGTCGGCACGCTGTTTTTCCAAGGCGCGTCGTGCAATTTTCGGGTTGACTACAAACGCGGGGCATTTACCGGTGGAATCCAACACAAGCGGCTTTGAGGAATTCGAAGGATCTTGAGCATCGAATACGTAGTGGCGATCGCACACATCGACTTTGGGTTCGAGATGCGTTGCCTCGAAATGATCGTTGCCGATTTTGAGCATCATCCAGAAAGCCAGGTTCGGATTCGTTCGATGTCGCGCCAGATTCGCCGCCGTCAAGCGGAACGGATAGGCCTGGATCTGAAATGACGGCCGACTAAGGAACGAGTCGCGCGCCAGCGAATAGATTTCGCCAATCTGCTCGTCGGTCATGGCATAACAGCCGCTCGACCAGCAGTCGCCGTGGACCATGAGAAAGCTGCCGTCGCGGTCGTTCGCCTTATCGAAGCTGTTGGGAAAGCCGATGTTGATCGCAAGATAGTAATTGGAATTCGGATTCATCAACTCGGGCGTGATTGTGTAGAACCCCTCTGGAGCCTGACGGTCGCCTTCATGCGACTTCGGCCCAAGATCGCCCGACCATCGACAGATCGGATAGGTCTTGAGGATCTGGAAACGCCCGGTGGTGTCCTGCTTCCAGACTTCCAGCTCCGACTCTTCCTTGAAAATCCGTACAAGAATCGGTGAATATTTCGGCAGTTTCTTTTGTTGAAACAGCGAGAGCAGCTCCCGTGGCAGCTCTTTTGTTGCCTTGGCCGGCAACTGACCGGCGTCTTCGCCAAGGCACCGCACCGGCGCCAATGCGCCGGCAACGACCGCCATCAGCAGAAGCGCGCTGACCACCGTGGTGCGGATCAATGCTATACCCCCCGACCGTGGGACCCTTCCCTGTCTACCCGCAGCAGGTGGCTTTCGTAAGGCCATCACGATGGCCTCAATGACCGGATCGCCGGTCAGCCCAGTGTCCGTTTGGGCCAGGAACAGATACCCTAAGGACGAGCGCCGAAGTCGCTTTACCCCTCAAATAGCGGACGTGGCGTTAGCGGACATGGCGTTAGCGGACATGACGTTAGCGGACATGGCGGGCACCGGCGACCGACCGATCCGTGCCGCGTTGCCGGAGCTGTGCGAGGGGCCGCGGCAGAACGAGGGCTGCCCAAACCACCAACGCGTTGGAATGCTCGGCGCTGTAACGCTCCGCGCCGAACCTCGCCCTTCTGACTGCGACTGGTATATTGGCTGACTGAGTCTCTCCTTTGAACCCGCCGGCGACGCCTCAAGCGAATCGGGCGGCTGCATGAGACGACAGCGATGCAATGGTCCGACGACGATCTTCGCGAAGCCGCAAGGGCTGGCGTGATCAGTGCGGCCGACCTGGAACGGCTGACTACGTTTTTGAGCAAGCGCCCGCCCGCTGCGCCGGCAAATGCAGCGGCTACCGTCGCGAAGTTCGATGCCGCGCATCTGCTTTGGTATGCCGGTGCACTGATCGTAATCGGCGCGATGGGAATTTTCTCGACCGTGGCGTTTTCGCAAATGGGCGGCCGAGCGCTCACCGTCTGCGCCATCATTTACGCGATCGCCTTCATGCTCGCGGGCCATCATCTCTGGCACCGGAAAAATCTGCAGATTCCGGGCGGCCTGCTCATCACTGTCGCGGTGTCGATGGCGCCGCTGGCGGTCTATGGCATTCAAGACGAGCTCGGCTGGTGGGGCTCATTCGGCAAGCCGGGCACGGTGCAAGACTTCTATGTGTGGATGAAAGGCAGCTGGATTTTCATGGAGATCGCGGCCATCGTCGCGGGGGTCATCGCGCTGTACTTCTACCGGTTTCCATTCATTGTCTCGATTATAGCGGTCGCGCTGTGGTTCATGTCGATGGATCTGACCCCATGGATCTTCAACACAGCCGAAGTCGATTGGGAAATGCGGCGCCAAGTGTCGGTATGGTTCGGACTCGGCATTATTATTGTAGCGTGGGCCGCCGACTATAGCGAACGCGGCGACTTCGCTTTCTGGCTCCATCTCTTCGGACTAATGGCCTTTTGGGGAGGCATTACCGCGACCGAAAGCTCGAGCGAGGCAGGGAAGGCGCTTTATTGTCTGCTTAATGTTGGTTTGCTGCTGCTGGCCATTATTTTGATGCGTCGCACTTATGCGGTATTCGGGGCGATCGGCATTTCCATTTATCTCGGCCACCTTGCCGACGTGGTCTTCAAGGACTCGTTGCTGTTTCCCTTTGCACTATCGCTGATTGGAATCGCCTTCATTGCCGCCGGGCTGTTCTATCATCGCAAGCAGAAAGCAATCGCCACATGGCTTGCAGCCAATTTACCCGAAGCCGTCTTGCGGTTGCGGCCGGTGCCCGCTCGCTGAGAAGGGTTTTCGAATTAACCGCGGTTGACGGGTGGCTTCGTCGGCAGTGCAGCTCGGTCATCGCCGCGTTGATCTAAATCAAAGGGCTGGTGAGTTCGGTTTCATAAGTCAGTCCGCCTCGGCTGAGGCGTCGTTCGGCCAGGTTAAGCCAGGCACTCGCCATAATGAGCAAAGCGCGCTTGCTTTTAGGATCACTAAAGGCGTCGGCCAATCTGAGGCATTTCCCGGCATTCAGCCGATACTTCGCTACCTCGTCTCCTGCCACGCCGTTGTAACACCGTGTTAAAAGAAACATCTTGCTCATTTGCATAGACCGGGGCCGTTACGGTTGTTGGACGCTTCTTCAAGCGCAACGTGAGCTTTGCGCCGGGCAAAGCGGTGAGACTTTTACTTGCCGTAGATCGCTAAAAGCGCCACGGCAAACAGGACGGAAAACAACAGCGACGCGAGGATCATCGTAGCAGCGCCAACATCGCGCTCGCGAGCGCGAGGCCAACAAACGTGAGCCAGAAAGGAAGGCTGTTAAAACGTATCATCGCGGTGACTGTTGCTCGGTCCGGTGATCTCACTTGCGATTAGTTTCAGCTAACTGGTCTTCCATCGCTTCTCCCCCGAATTGGCAGTGTCTTTGTTTCCGACCGGTCGGTCTTCACAACTATTCAATGCGTTTGCGCCATGGCGTGAACGTATCCGGCGCGTCAAAGTCCCAAACCCACGGATGAGTCAGCATGGGCCACGGTGACAACCAGTTGACCTGCAACCGGACGGGCCATTGCGATGTCGGAACGCCGTCAGCCTTAACGAGCGAAGGGAATGCTATCTCGATATTCGGTCTGACCGCCGCCGCGAGAGTTGCGGGCCCTGCGGCGGCGGCCACCGTTTTGGGTTCGTTATCCCCCGATTTCGAACCCAACGCCTGATCGTCCCAGCAATGCGCTGAGGTGTGCCAGTAGATGTGATCGGTCTTATAAAGCTGACGCGCTTCGACTTTCGTCAGACATGGCTTCGCCTGCGCCGAGCCCGTCGGGCACGATACTAGCGACAGCATCCACGCGATGCTTGCCATTGCCGTTACCATTGCCTTTTCGCTTGATCTCGATTGCTGGCAGCCGAAACCGCTCCAGCCTGGCCAACAGTTCGCCATACAATTGCTCCGTCGCCCGCAGATCTGCCTCGGCCTGACACCGTGCGCCAATCGCCTGGTCGCGTTCGTCCTGGTAAATCACGACACGCTGGCGCTCTGTCGCCAGCGCCAGCTCGGCTTCCTCGATCTTTACGTCTTTGGCTTGCAGCAACACCTGCGCCGTCACCTTTTGTTTTTCCAGTTCGGTTTGTGCCGCGGCGAGCCGGTGTTTTAATTCGTCGCGTTCGCGTCGATGGTGTTCCAGGTGTGCGGCCGCCGCCATCATCACCTCGCGCTCGGGATCCGATTCGGGTGGCGACCGCTCTTGGCATTGCGGCATAGACACCATGACTTCTTCCAACAACTCGGCCATGTCCGTCCTCCTCACTTGGAGCATGAGAACCTCCTACGCCCTAAATCTGGTGAGGGCATTTCTGCCCTTGAGTGTAAGCGTAAGCAGCCCGGTCCCGTCCTCGCGGACCAGGCGCTGACGTCTGACGTAGTAGAGCGTCACGGGAAATGAATCGATCGAGCGACCGCTGTTCTCGAACGCGACCGCTATTTCATTAACGCTTAATGGCACCTTGTCGATCGATGCCAGCAGGGCCACACAATCCTTACGCGTACGCATCAAATCACCGCGATACAAGCGGCGGTTTTCAAGAACGCGCCCCCAGCCTGCGCCGGAGGCATTTTCTTTTAAATTCTTGGTTCTCGTCCCTCCGGAAAAGATGGCGAGCCGGGGCAACATATCCCGCGGTTTGGAGCGTGGTCGGAAGACTTGCCGCCCCAGCTCGGCGGGCCGTGTCGCTGGAGCAAACACGGCACAGCTCCCCAGCCCGCACCAAACAAGTTAACCGGCGCAACGGATTTGTCCGTCGGTTGCACGACGTGAAAAGCGGCCATCAAAAGGTATCTGGGAGGTCTTTTTGTTTGTTTGGAACTTTTGTTTGTTTGTTGATAATTAAAACGACGCCCTTTTTGGACATTTCTTCAAACAAATGGCTCGAATCGCGGCCGCGCTACGTGTTGCCCATGACTCTTGGGTGACAGATGCGGTTCCATTTATTTGTTTGCTCACGAACTTACGCATCTTCGAGTCTTGTCGGCCACGAGTATTTGTTTGATGCTGTTGAGCGTATAATCATGTGTGAGTATTTGTTTGTTGTTTGTTTGCTATATGCTTGTCTATGACAACAGAATGAAGTTCCAAACAAATAAAAAGACCGCCGAGTTACCTTATGGCGGTCTTTTTTAAGGTCGCGCAACCGACGGATGATGACATGGTCCTGATGTTATTCTGGTTGCCACGGACCGAGAGGTGAATTGTATTGCGTACTCCGCCAACAGTCCGTCGAGCCGGGGGCAGGTCTTCCGATGCGGCTCCAAACTCGCACAGACGTGCACCCCGGCTTACTGATTTGTCCGGGGGGACAGGATTAAAAATTGAAAAGAAAAAGCCCGCGAGCGCAAGCCGGGGGCGCGCCGTTGTAGACGGCGCTTGTAGCGCGGTGATTTGATGCGTGCGCGCGCGAGGACTGTAACGTCCTTTCTCCATCCGCTGACAAGGTCCCGTCCAGAACTCGCGGTCGCGTTCAAGAACAGCGCCCGCTCAGGCGAGCCATCTCCGGCTCCATCGCAGACGCATGCGCCTGGTTCACCAATAGGCGGCAATGCGAAGACGCGGGTGATGAGCGACGATGACGAAATTCAGCGTCTGGCAGAGATAGAACGTATAACCAGCGGAAAGCGAAGTTACATCGAAATGGACGAGGCATTCTGTGGCCGGTTGCGCGCGGCCATAGCGACGGGGCTGGAACGTGCGCCAACTGGCGTCATCACCGCGCCTGGAACTAAAAACCCGCGATACGTCTCCGATGCAACGGCGCGGTATCAGCGGCAGCGCAACGAATGGTGACCACGGTCGAAGCTCCAGAGTTAGCGCGCTTCGTGGCTCGGCGGCGGCGGGACTTCCCATGGCAGTCTTTCGACGGCCCCCAGCGAAGTCGTCTCATTCGACAGGAATATGACGGCCCGTAATCCATCGGTGTAATAGGGATCTCCGGTGAGATTCGTCCGCGGCGCAGAGGCCGGAGCCTCGCCTACCCCATTTACGTAGCCGTATTTTTCGACAAATCCGGACATCAAAAGATCTTGCAGAAGATAAGCTCGATCAAAATCGACGTCCGGGCCAATTTTATGCGTTGTTAAATTCCAGGTTTGATCGGTGAGGCGCACCCCGATATCTCGGCTGATCTGGCCAATCCACACCCTGCGGCCCTCGAATATGTATGGCGTCAGCCAAAACCGGGCATGAACGCGCTCGTTGATCGTGGATCGCGCCTTCTGCAATGCGATGTCTTCTTTACGACCGAATACGTAGAGCGGACTGACAGGAGAGGTCAAAAACTCGTCGCGAAATATGAAAGCGCGCGCAGTGTCGATCGCACTTGAAAGGTTGAGTTGCCTGGCGAGATGCCAGCCGCGGGCAATGAAAGGAACGATCGGGTCCTGCTTGCTCTCAACAATGACGAGATTGAGCGGATCACCGTCGCGCGTACCTGCCAAATCTTTTGTGCAGCAGACTTGCTTCGCGAATGTCGTTCGCAGCGATTCAAGTTCCAGATTTTCGATAGGCTTGCCGGAATAGATTTCATCGGCGCGAATGTTGGTACCGACACAGGGCGGCCCGGGCACCAGCAGCGTAAAGTCGAACGCTTCGATGCGGTTGTGTCCAGCAAGCACGATGTGCGCATATTTAACGCCGGCATCGAGAACACCGTACATAAAGCCAGTTGTGGTCGAATGCGGCGGCAGAATGCTCGCAATTTGATGCTTGAGAAAGAACTCGTCACGCGCCCGATTGGCGGCGAATGCAAACGCGCCATGAAATCTGTAGGAGACCTCGTAAGGCGAATAATAGTCGGGATCGGTCGTAATCGGCAGAAACACGAGTTGGTCGTCGGTTTCGTTCTGGACGGAGAGCCAGACCGGTTGAATGTTGTATTTGGCGAGGTCTTCGCCAAAACTTTGCTGACTTTCATGTGCTCCGAGCGCACTCGCCTTCACGTTGATTCCGGAGGCAGACTTTTGCTGCGCGCGGGCGATAAAACTCGCGTCGCCACTTGGGTCCGGATTGAACGATAATGAAGTGAGAAAGGCAGCCGTGGCCGCCAACACGGCCAGTAAAACCGCTCCGGCAACGAGCTTGTAGTGTCTTGCACTCTTCATTGCTTGCGAATGGTTGTCTCGCGCCGGCAAATCAATCCGGCTGCAACGACCTTGGTAGCTGCATCAACCATCCGAAAAATGTTTCCGCGAAATAAAAATTCCCGTGTGAGCTCGCAGTCTTGCGGACGATCGATTTCTCTAATCGGAAAGGGCTCCCAGCGCCCAGGCCGCTCGCGGAAAAACGCCCGGTTGAAGGCCCATCTGACCGAACCATCTTTTAAACTCGGCAAAGATAATGCCGCTGCGGAAAACCGAGGCGAGACCTGTATTCACGGCGAGCCGCAGTGCCCAGTCGCCGCGCGGTAACGCAATCGCGTAGGCTTCGATCGAAAGATCGTCCGGCAGCATGACAAGCGCGTCCGGATTTTTGGCGTGTGTTCCCGCCAAGAGCAGTTTATCGCCGGCATATCCGTCCACATTGGCGGACTCCAGTGCGCTGATGGCCTCGTCCCGATCCTTCACGGTAATCACGGTGATGTTGAGGTTATGCCCACGGCTCTGTTGATTAACGGCCGCTTCGTTCGTTGTTCCAGCCACGACGGCAATCTTCTTTCCCGCCATGTCGGAAAGGCTCTGAAAGTTTGCGGCCCGAGCTACCACGACGCCCGTAGACTCAACGAAAATGACGTTTGAGAAATCCACCTCTTTCATTCGTCCCAGGGTAATCGTGCTGGAGCCACATTCCAGGTCGGCTTGGCCGCTCGAAATTGCCGAGAAACGGGTTTGCACCGTAACCGGTATCCAATCGATCTTGATGTCCGGTATTCCGTTCTGTTGCGCGATCGATTTGATAACCAGTTGACACAGATCGAGAGAGAAGCCTGCCGGCTCGCCCTTTTCGTTCTTAAATGAAAACGGCGTCGCGTCTGTGCGGTACGCGATTCGAATAGCCTTATTTTCAACGATAGATTTGAGACGGCTGTCCGGCGACAGCGATGTCTGTGCGGAAGCGCTCACCAGGCAGCTGAAAAACGCAAATATCGTAAAGCGGAGTATTCTGCACATCACACATGCCCCTCTCGATTATCCAAGATTACTGTGCGTGCCGGACGGCGTATGAGCCTGGAGGATAATTTGCGCGCAAGCGCTTCTAGTTTGATTTAGATCAAAAATTGGGCCTAAAACGCGATGGCGGATGCCCGCGACCGGTTTGCAGCCGCAATTCCTGTTGAAGGCGAAACCGCCCGGCAATGCGTTCGGCACCGAGGGTGAGAGCGGACCGTCGGCGTCGACCGATCGTATTGAGAGGTTTCTCGGCTCAACCGGGTGCGCTGTGGAGATTTCGATCGGTACGTGAGCGACCACCCCGATTGGTGTAGCCTATCGGCCTTGGTCGTAAAGGCTGCCGCACTTCACGGCCGGCGGGAGCACCCGTTTTGAAGACGCAACTGTTTCACGCACGATTGGCCGACATATTTGCTGGTGCAATCTGCAGCACCCTGTCGATCGCTTATTCTCTCTCGTACGCGGCATTGATTTTTGCCGGGCCGCTCGAGCATCAGCTTTCCTATGGGGTCGCCGCAACTTTCTTATCGGCTGCCGTTGCCGGATCAGTTGTGGCGCTCCGCAGTTCACTGCCTTTCGCGATTGCGGGTCCGGACAGTTCCGCAGTGGTCATCTTCGCCGCCATGGCCGCCACTCTGGTTCGACATTTGGTTGTCCAGGGTCGCAGTGAGTTGGTCGAGCCCGTGGTCATTGCAATGGCGCTGGCGACGGCGCTCACCGGTTTGTTGCTTTGCATTCTGGGGTTTACCCGTGCGGGGCGCGCAATTCGCTTCATACCTTATCCGGTGATTGGAGGATTTCTCGGCGCGACCGGATGGTTGATGATCACAGGCGCCATTCATGTCGTCACCGACCAGGCGCCGACATACGCCAATATTGAAGCCTTCATCAGTATATCGATCCTGGAAAAACTCACGGCCGCGTTGGGGTTGGCGGTGCTGCTGCATGTTTTACTGCGCCGCTCCAAAAACCCTTTCATTCTGCCCGGTATGCTCCTTGCAACGATCGCCCTTGCGCACCTCGTGGTAGTGGCGGCCGGCTCATCGCTTAGCGCCGCGCAAGCGGCCGGATGGATGTTCCGGCCGCAGCCGGCAGCGAGCCTCGCATTGCCCTGGGAGCCTGCGATGCTCTCCAGCTTTCCCTGGGGTTTTCTGCCTTCGCTTCTCGGCGACATTGTCGCCATCATGTTCGTCACCGTGATCACGCTGTTGCTCAACACTACCGGAATTGAAATGGCGACCCGCAAGGAGGCAAACATCGAGCGCGACCTCAGGTCGCTTGGAATCGCCAATCTCTTGACGGCAGCAGTCGGCGGATACGTGAGCTGCACCTCTTTGAGCCGCACCACGCTCGCTCATCTGGCCGGCGCGACTGGCCGGATCTCCGGGTTGACCGTCGCGGCCATTTACGGCGCGCTCCTCATTATCGGTCCCGGGTTCCTTGGCTACGTTCCCAAATATGTCCTGGGCGGTGTCCTGTTTTTTCTGGGCGCAGGACTCGTCTATCAGTGGCTCATCCAATCAGCACGGCGCTTGCTCGCTATCGAATATTTGTCGTTGCTCGGTATCGCTTTGCTCATTGTCTACTGGGGGTTCATTGCCGGCGTGTTGATTGGAGTGATGATTGGATGCGCTACTTTTGCGCTGAGCGCGAGTCGAGTTAACGTCATCAAATTCAATTTCGATGGCTCTGAATACCATTCCTCGCTCGATCGCAGTCCGCGTGAGCTGTCGCTTTTGAATGAATACGGCACTGAGATTCAAGGCATTGCCTTGCAAAGTTACCTATTTTTTGGATCGGCGAATCGGCTTTATCAACACGTCAAGGTATTGTTTGAACGGCATTCTGGCTGTCGATTTCTGATCTTCGATTTTCGTCTGGTGACTGGCATCGATTCTTCTGCAACTCACAGTTTTTTGCAGATAAAGGAGGCAGCGACCACCAACAAGGCCAAAATTGTACTGGCAAATCTCACGCCTGAATTGGAGAAGGCGTTTCGGGTCGTCAGGTTCGTCTCTGATGAAATCGTTCTTGCCGCAGATCTCGACAGAGCCCTGGAAACTTGTGAACAGGCTGTGATCGAAGCACATCAGTCACCGAGTGAAGAGGCCGGATCATTTGTGGCATGGCTCTCGGACGCGCTGGGTAGTCTGAAACATGCGCAACGCTTGGGGGAATACTGTCAGCGACGGGAAGTCGAGGCCGGAGCGATAATTGCCCGGCAGGGCGAAGCGGCTGACGCGATGCATTTCATTCTTGACGGTCGAGTCGGGATAATCGTCGAGCTCGGTGAAAATCGCACCATGCGGGTGCGTAGCTTGGGCCGGCACACGACCATCGGCGAAATGGGCCTGATCACCCATCGATTGCGCAGCGCGACCATTCAAGCCGAAACCTCAAGCGTGCTCTATGAATTGGCGGCGGCCTCGTATGAGCGAATGAAGACAGACGAGCCCGCGCTCAGCCAGGCTCTTCTCGGCTATATCGTTGCGGTACTAGCCGAGCGGCTCAATTTCGCAAATCGCGCCCTTGGGGTTCTGCAGCGATGATCGCTGCCGGCCGCGCCGATGTCCGCGCTGGGGTCAAAAGCAGTTCGCCAAGTCACATGTTTATTCGTCCAAATCTGCGTAGCGGTTACATCACAGCTAATGGAGCTATCGACTTCTGTTTTGGATCAGGAACAGACAGCCGGGACAGGTACCAATTTCCCGTCGTGCCCCGTCTAGTTTGATCCTGATCAAAGTCTGGATTTGCCGCTCTGTTTCAATGGTGCGGGGAAGCAAAATGAATGTGCACATCCCATGACGACTTGGACAATTAAATCGCGAACGGACGACCCCGACCTCGCACTCGATATTTTCGACGACCTCCAATACAGGGGATACTCGGCTTGGATTGAGGATGAGAACGGTAACGCGGTCGACGAAAAATCGCTCGAAAGAACGAAGCCGATTAGACGGCCACTTCGAGAGAGAGTGACGGGGCCGCTTGTCGTTGCGGCATCCATCGTTGCCGGTATGGTTGTTCTTTATTTGGTTGGTTTATGGGTTGACTAGCTACTAACTTCGTCGTGAGCACCGCGCAGATCGACAAGTGGTGCCTTGAGTTCATGCGCCGCGGCGGCGAAGCCAGACTCGAGCCGCGGAGTTGGCGTGCTGCCGCTTATCTGTATGTATTCGTGTTGTTTTTGAATTTGTTCATGCTGGCTGCGGACCCGGTGACCTTAGTGCCGTGATGTCTGTTTGCCTGCATGTACATCTTTCTGTGGTGCCTTGTACCATGATGAGTTCGAGCGCCCGTCTGAAGATTTGGCCCCGGAGCTGCAGGGTTGCCTGCTGCGCCGCCCGCTACAGGCGGTTGGCCGCCGGTCGGGGGACCACTTTGCGCTATCGCCAGCGAAGCGCCGCCGACAAGCAGCGCGATTATCGCAAGACCTTTCTAATGTCCGCTTTGGGCCAGCGCACATTGTGCCTCATTGGTTAGGACCGTGCGCTATCGCCCCGTCGAGACAGAGGCGTAAGCCTAAACAGCGTTGCCGCTCTGCGTTCAGATTATTTCGCTCTTATACTGGAAGCTCTGCCAGAGAAGTGACCCCAAAGTAGGTCGGCATGCCGGGCTATCTTCAAACAAGCTTTCACGTAAGCCTTGACCAAATGGTGCAGGCAATCGTGACCGTTCTGGCAGTCATAAATCCGGTGGTGTGTGGCTCAATTTTTTTATGCTCACGCCAAATCTTCCACCGATGCAAAGGCGATTGGCGGCCGTCAAAGTGACGGTCAGCATTCTCATCATCTTGGTGGCGTCTGCGCTAATCGGGCTAAGGGTTTTGAGCATATTCGGCATTTCGCTGGTTGTATTCCGAGTCGTAGGAGGAATGATCATTGCATATATGGGCCTGGAAATGCTGCGGGCGCGACAGACCGTTGGCCAAGCGTCGCCAGCCGATGAGGATACCGTTACGCCAAACTCGCTTGCCCCCCTCGTCATGTTCGCCGCCGGTCCAGGCACGATCACGGCAGTGGTGACATTGGCGGCCGTTCACACGCCCAACGGTGTTCCGGCGACTGCAATTGTGGCTGCAGTGGTAGGCGCGGGCGTCACGTTCTTGACGTTGCTTCTCGTTATTGGCGCAGGCTCGCAACTTAATCCGAATACGCGCGCCATAGTTACACGCTTCATGGGGCTCATTGTTGCATCCATGGGGATGCAATTCGTACTGACTGGTTTGAAGGCGTTCTTTTCTTCTTAGGTCCAGAGCAGCCCGTAGTCGCCGGCAAACCAGCAATTATTCCCTTGGTAAAATACGGGACGTTGGCGCGGCCGCGCTGATTGCTTATTCAAGGGTGTACAGGCCGGGATCGACAATGCGCGGTTCGTGGTGAAGGGCGGTCGAAACGTCGCTTCTCACGGATTGTCGCAATAGGCTGCCACTCTCCCTGACCTACAGAATCCAGTACACCAGTCGGAATTCTTCGTGCATTCGCCACCCACGGGATAACAAGCCATTCTGGTCTTTTTAGTTCTTGCGATCGATCCTGATGGTGAAGGCATCGTATCCATTGGTGAATAAGAAACGGGCTGCGGCGCAATCGCACCGTCGGCCAAGATCGGGCGCGTGCATTGGCCCATGAAGGCGCAGACAGATAAAATAAACGAAAGGGTGACGAAAAACCCGAGCAGTCGTTTTGATATCTTCACGGCTTGCTTCCTTAAGTTAAAGCGAGCCGGCGGTTTCACACGAACACCGCCGCGCGGCAGCGTGACGATGACTTCAATAATGGGCGGGCAGCGACCAGCATACATCGCAAATGAAAGACCCCGGTTTGGGGCCGGGGCCTGTTAGCTCTTCGCTCCTAGCAAACGCGCATCGTTTGCCAGACATAAGCAGATCCGTTCCACACCTGCTGTTGCTGATAACAAGAGGCATTATTGTAGAGTGTCGCGCCAACAGCCGCCGCACCTACCGTCGCGGCCGCGGCTCCTGCTCCCCAGCCCCAGCCTCCGTAACCAACATTACCGCGCCAGTCACGATTGACGTCGGCACGATTGATGTTGCCGCGATTGATGTTGGCACGATTGATATTGCCGCGATTGAAGTTGGCACCATGGAACTCACCGCCACGGCCACCGCCGCGCGCCAATACACCATCCGGTAAAAGAAGCGCACCTGCCGAAACACAACACAAAGCCAAAGCGATCGGTTTGATTTTCATCGGAACCTCCTTACTAAAACCGGGGTTCCCCAGCCGCTCGGCCAAACGATAGGACTGCACTTCTCGAAAGGTCTATTAGCCCTTGGTCCATGCCATCTGGCCGTTGGTATCGAGAAACGGCGGCAAGCACAGTTTCATCCGCTTCGCTCGAACGCTCAAAGGCCTTCGCGATCAGAGAACCGATCCAATTTGTCAGTTGGAGCAGACATCAGGGCCGGTTCGTATCACTGTCGACGTACTGACCCCGGCAGCGTGGCGATATTCGCTGCGATCCGCCGCGTTTCATCTTCGCTGCGCAATTTGGCCGCCGAGCGCCTTCCCGGTTCGCTCTCATAATAGATTAGATCAGCGCCTGCCCGTTGGCGTCGCGAATGAGGAACGGTCCGGCGTGACCTCGGCAGTCGATGGCGGCGGGAAGCGGCGGGCGGTAATCAAATAGTGATTGTTGTTTTGAGTTGGATCAAAAACTTACCTAGACGGGTGAATAATTTTATTGTCGAGGAAGTTGCGTGCATCGTGTCGAGGCAACCATGAAATTTCTTCTGCTCGCGCTCAGCGTTATCGCTCTCGCAACCGCGCTCAACACTCCAGCCAAAGCCCAAAATTATCCCTGGTGTGCGATTTACAGTGGCAGGGTCGGTGGCGGCACGAATTGCGGCTTCATAAGCTTTGAACAGTGCATGGATACCGCGCGGGGGCTCGGCAGCTTTTGTCAGCCGAATACGCAATACGTTCCTCCACCTGGGCCGCACCCGCCGATCTTTCGGCAACGTTATCCTTATTGAATCCGCGCGATCCGCCTCATCGTGTGTCGGTAGTTTGGCCACTGATCGCCGACCAAACTCCTCACCTTTACGACACAGCGGGCGTCCAATCTTCGACAACCACCGCGGGCATATCCCGCCTCGCGTTGACAGTTCAAACAACAAAGCCGTCGGCCACACGAACGCGGACGGCTTTGCCTTGGAGTCTCGCGTGCCCCACTTATTCGCGCCAACACGGATGGCCGGCGCATTATCGCTGTGACCCGGAAAGCGCTTGGCGGCATTTGATCGAAGTCAAAAGCGTCGGAGCTACGAGCGAATAGGGGCGCAATGCAATGATCCGCTCGCCCCAAATTATCGTGAGGTCGGCTGGCGATGACCTACCGGCGCGGATGGTATGTTCTGCTCAGGCAAGCTGTTGGCGTCCTTATGCAGCTTTCGGACATCGCGGGCCATTTCCATACAGGTGATGAGCTCGGTGTAACTCGATTCTCCTCCCGTCTTGGCCAACGCAACGCAATGGCTCTTGTCTGACGCCGAAAAAGTAGACCATTCTTTCTTTATCTCCTCACGAACAGATTGCTCGCTTTGCACGCATTGCTGAAAACTGGTCTGCTGAAGACCTACTTCTAACTCTCCCTGCATCGCAATTCCGTGACAGACCCATCCAGAGTTGGGATGTCATCAGATCGCGCCGACGAATTTGATAAAAGGAGCGCAGCGAGGACGGTAGCTACAAAGGATCGCAACATAAGCACCCTCATGGTGCCCGAGGGCCCCTCACCTCACCACTAGCTTGTCCTGGTAGCGCATTAGGCTGATGAAATTGATCTGGATCAAAAACTGATCCACGCCCCTCTCGCCCATTTGTTTCCGAAAACCGACGTCGGCTGGGCGCATTGGGATGTCCACCAAGCGCCATGCGTTCATTATGACCGGTGGACAGTGTCAGCCTTGCGATGGTTCGGAGCCGGCATTGGGCTGGCGCCGTGGCTGCGGGCTTATCTTGAAATGCGCCGACAACGCCGTGAGCAATTGCTCTACTGTGTACGGTTTTGGCAGAAATGCCGATCGTTCGACGAACCGCGCTTTCATCCCATCCGTCAAATCTCGTCCGGTCGTATAAAGGACTTTTAGATCGGGCTGACGTGCCACGGCGTCGTGCGCCAACTCGATGCCTGAGGCAATCACGTCTTTCAGGTCTATATCTGTGAAAAGCACATCGACGTTGTCTGTCCTTTGCAAAATGGCCAGCGCGCCACCCGGCGTACCGGCGGTAAGGACCTTATGCCCCTGCTCCTCCAGATAAGATTGAGCAAGAACCCGGACCTGTTCTTCATCCTCAACCAGCAATACGACAGCCACATAGACCCCAATCGCAATGCCACTGCGCAAGTCATTACGATAATCAATGCCGAAACGCGCCGCTAAGCGCAGCGGTCAAATTTCTGCTTGTTCGACGTCTTTCGCAACCCTTTCCCAGGCGCGCGCGATTTCCCGCAGCATTTTGCGATGCTCGTCGGTCTTGGCGGCGGCCGCGAGGCGGTAACATTCCGCGGCGTATTCGCGATACTGATCGGACGTTTCCATTCCGAGAAAACCTCGCAGCGCAGCGGCCCGTTCCTGATGCATGCGAGTCATGACGAGGGAACCTGCGGCGGCGCTTGGCCTGCCCCAAGTTCCGTCCAATGCAAAAACTGCAACCCCGACCTACCTGGAATTCGGAACGTTTTTGATCCCGGACAGTTTGCGCCAAAAGGCATTGGTCACAAAAATGGCACTCCCCACCGACGCGCAAAAAATGCGACAGCGTGCCAGCCGACTATTGGATTTGGCGACCCGCTCGCGCTGTGAAGGCCGGGGTGACTTCGCCGGGTTGCTGACGGACTTGGCCACAGAAATTTTGGACCACGCACGAAGCATAGAACAGCGCTTGGAACGTGAGGACAACTCGAAATCGTCGAGGCCGGACGCTGCTTAACCAGGATGGCGTCGATCTGAGCGCGGGCGGCCGCGGGGCGCTAAGCATTGTTGGGGAGGGGCGCCCGTGACGGAATTGTTAGAACGGTATCGGCGTAACGCCGAGAAATGCCTTCAACTCGCCCAAAGCTTCAATGACCCCGAAGCCAAACGCTCGCTGCTGGTGATGGCGAATGCTTGGCTTACGCTAGCTGCGCAACGTGAAAAGAAAATCAATCCAACGCCCGGTCGTGAATCGCCGCCGGTAAAACCGCCACAGCCCCCCGATGACCTTCCAAAGCCAGTCCCCGGTAATGACCCGCCAGAGCCGCCGATTAAAGAGCCGCCACCAGTTAATGAGCCCCCGCCACAGCGCTTGACTTCAGCTAACACCGACGATCCCACGCGGTGCTAAATGTCCGCTTTGAGTCACGAGCGGACATAGCGTTAGATCCACGCGCTAGATCCACGCGATGTCCGCTTTACCTCCGAAGGCGGATATCGGCCGGCACAAATCGGGTGGCGGGACGGCTTCGCGCCAGCCATCTTGCTCAACGACAAACTCAAAGGAGGTCATTCATGAGTTTTCGCATCCGCGGCCTCGAGGCACGGCAATTTGATCATCTTTTCGCGCTCTCGGACGCCGAGCTTGCCGAGCATGGTGCCGTCCGGCGGATCGCCGATGGTCCACGTCCGTGCCGCATCAGCCTTAGCGACGCAAATCCAGGCGATGAGCTGATCCTCGTCAACTATGAGCACCATGCCGTCGCCTCGCCATACCGAATGCGGTTTGCAATCTACGTTCGCCGCGGCGAGAAAACGTTCGATGCCGTAGGGACAGTGCCGGATCAGCTTCGCAAACGAACGCTCGCCGTGCGTGGCTTCGATGCT
>JBQCCX010000369.1:0-2623 GCA_051961815.1 Xanthobacteraceae bacterium | reverse complement strand
CGGGTTTCGACGTTAGCCGCGCCGCCGTTCCCGCGGCACAGCCTCGATCGTCAGCCGCTCGATCCCGCGCAGCACATCGAACGCGACGCTGCGACCGATTTTGTCGCCGGTGAGCGCGCGCACCAGATCGTCGGCGCCGGCGATGGCGATACCATCAAGCGCGACGATGATGTCGCCGGGCCGCAGCCCGGCGCGTTCGGCGGCAGAATCCGGCTCGACGGTGCCGACCATGACGGCACTGTCCTGGATCAATCCGGCGGCACGGCGGCGAAGCGGCGGGATTGCGGTTTGTTGCGCGGCAATTCCGACAAAGGCGCGGCGCACCCGCCCGTGCCGGACCAGCTCGCCCAGCACAAAGCTTGCGGTATTGGCAGCGACCGCGAAGCAGATCCCTTGCGCGCCCATGATGACGGCGGTGTTGATGCCAACCACCTCGCCGCGGGACGACACCAGCGGCCCTCCGGAATTACCGGGGTTGAGCGCGGCGTCGGTCTGAATGACGTCGTCGATCAGCCGGGCGTTGCGTGAGCGGAGCGAACGGCCGAGCGCCGAAACTACGCCGGTGGTCGCCGTCGATTCGAAGCCGAGCGGATTGCCGATCGCAATCACGAGTTGGCCACGTTTGAGGCGTTTAGAGTCGCCCAATCGTGCCGAGGGCAGGGTTGCCGGTTCATCGATGCGAATGAGGGCCAGGTCGGTATCGGGGTCGTCGCCGACCAGTCGCGCGTGTAAATCCCGGCCATCGGCGGTCGTGACCTCAATGCGCGAAGCCGCGCCGGCGACGTGGCTGTTCGTGAGGATCAAACCATCGGGCGCCACAATCACGCCTGACCCGCTGCCGCCGCGCGACTGCCCCGGCCGAGCCGGATGGCCGTTACGCACCGCCAGCCGCACGACGGCGGGCCCGACCCGGTCGACAACCTCGATCACCGCCTGCGAATAGGAATCAAGGAGTGCTTGATCGTCTGCCGGAACGGCTTCCTGCGCGGCGTTTCGCCCGCTGCGCAGGGCATCGGTTAGTGGGATGATTGTCATGCGATATCAGCACCCTAAGGGATGGCTTTCGCCAATGGGTTGTCACTTTCGTGAGTGGGCCCACATATGGGGAGGAATCTGCGGGGCGGGAAGGGCGGAGCCAATGCTGGGCGGCTTCAGCTATGCCGCTGTGATTGGCGAGGCGGCCGCTTATGATGCCCGCCGCGTGAGGGGACTAGCATGATGTTCGGGAAGGCGGCGCCTATTGCCGCGGTGCTGATGGCGGCAAGTCTGACCGGCTGCGGCCAGGGCCAGCAGCAGACCGCCGGGCAAAACCTCCCCGCTGTCACCGTCGCCAAGCCGGCCCAGCGCACGGTGGTCGATCTCGACGAATATGTCGGCCGGTTCGTGGCCGTCAATTCGGTCGAGATCCGCTCGCGCCTATCCGGTTATCTTTCCCAAATTCATTTCACCGATGGCCAGATGGTGAAAAAGGGCGATCTCCTTTTCACGATCGATCGTCGGCCGTTTGAGATTGTGCTCGAGCAGATGCGCGCCAATCTCGCCCAGGCCCGTGCCAATCTCGCCTTTGCCAAAGCCGATCTCGAGCGCGGTCAGAGCTTGGTGCAAAACAAGACGATCACCGAACAGACCTACGACCAGCGCACGCAAGCCAAGAACGTTGCGGAGGCGGCGGTTGCCGCCCAGGAAGCGATGGTGCATTCGGCTGAGCTCGATCTCAACGAGTACAGCGAACTGCGCTCGCCGATCGACGGCAAAATCGGCGATCGGCGGGTATCGGTCGGCAACCTCGTGACCGGCGGAACTGGCGGCAATACGACATTGCTGGCGACGATCGTGTCGGTTGATCCGATCCGGTTTGAGTTCACCTTCGACGAGGCGGCCTATTTGCGCTATCAGCGGTTCGCCGGCAAACAGGGCAGCGGCGTCGACGATGTTCCGGTCACGCTAAAGCTTCTGGATGAGAAAGACTTCCTGCACACCGGCAAAATCGACTTCGTCGACAATGTCATCAATCAATCCTCAGGCACCGTTCGCGGCCGCGCCGTGTTCGACAATCCAGACGGTGTTCTCAGCCCCGGCCTGTTCGGCCGCATCCGAGTGCCCGGCTCACCAGCTTATCTGGCATTGCTCATTCCCGATGAGGCAATTGCCTCCGAGCAGGCGCGCAAATACGTGCTCGTGGTCGACGACGGCGGCGTGGTTCGGCAAAAATACGTAACGCTTGGTCAGCTCGATAAGGGCTTGCGCGTGATCAAAGACGGTCTCATCGCCACTGACCGCGTCATCGTCAATGGCCAGATGCACGCGCGGCCAGGCATCAAAGTCAACGCGCGCGATTTGGCCGAGCCCCCCGCTCCGGCGCCCAAGAGCGGCGACGAAGCAAGAGCCGGATGACCTATTCAATGAGCCGGAAGGAAACCGCTGATCCGCGGCGCTCGACGTGCGCTGTTCTCGATCGTCCTCTGGCTGCAATCATTCAAAGGTGAACTGAAATGCGCATCTCGCATTTCTTCATCGATCGCCCCATTTTTGCGGCCGTCGTCTCGATCGTTTTCGTCATTCTCGGCGGGGTTTCGTTTTACCGCCTTCCAGTCGCGCAATATCCCGAGATCGCGCCGCCGAT
>JBQCCX010000368.1:0-17027 GCA_051961815.1 Xanthobacteraceae bacterium | reverse complement strand
TTTCTGGGACAACACGGCCGGTTTCGATATCAGCCAGACGCTGATCCCGTATTCGTCGAGCACTTCGACATTCGGCCGTGCCTTCTGGGTCGGGCTTCTCAATACCCTTCTCGTCGCCTCGCTCGGCATCGTGCTGGCGACCGCGCTTGGCTTCACCATCGGCATCGCCCGGCTTTCGCGCAACTGGCTGGTCTCGCATCTTGCCGGCGGCTATGTCGAACTCGTTCGCAACATTCCGCTGCTGCTGCAGATTCTGTTCTGGTACAACGCCGTCCTTAAATCACTCCCTGAACTGCGCGGTAGCCTTGCCATCCCGGGCGGTGCATTCCTCAACAATCGCGGGCTATTTCTGCCGCAGCCGCTGTTCGCCGCGAACTTTGGTTACGTCGCCGGCGCGCTTGTGTTCGGGATCATTGCCACGGTGGCACTTTGGATCTGGGGGCGCCGGCGCCAGGAGCGCACCGGGCAGCCGCCGCGCACGCTCTACTACGCTTTCGGGCTCGTCGTGCTGCTGCCAGCGCTCGTGTTCTTGGCCGCCGGCGCTCCGCTGTCTTTCAGTTTTCCGGAATTGGGCCGGTTTAATATCCGCGGCGGCACCGAGATCTTGCCGGAATTCGCGGCGCTTCTGGTGGCGCTGACGATCTATACCGCAGCGTTCATTGCCGAGGTGGTGCGCGCCGGCATTCTCGCCGTGGCGCCGGGACAAACCGAAGCCGCCCAGGCACTGGGCTTGCGCTCGGGCTCGACGCTCCGGCTGGTGGTGGTGCCGCAGGCGATGCGCGTCATCGTGCCGCCGCTGACCAGCCAGTACCTCAACCTGACCAAGAATTCCTCGCTTGCGGTTGCGATCGGTTATCCCGATCTGGTGCAGGTGTTTGCCGGCAGTGTGCTCAATATTACCGGCCAGGCGGTCGAGGTGATCGCCATTACCATGGCGGTTTATCTTTTCCTGAGCCTGGTCACCTCGTTCCTGATGAACCTGTATGGGCGTCGGATCGCCATCGCGGAGCGCTGAAGCATGACCGCAGCCAACCGGGCCTATCTGCGCGACGCACCGGCGGAGCTATTGCCCGCGCCGGTGGCGAGCACCGGCATCGTTGGGTGGTTGCGGGCCAATTTGTTTTCGTCTCCTGGCAATATCGCGCTCACCATTATCTGCATCGCCGCCATCGCCTGGATCGTGCCGCCGCTGCTCCGCTTTTTCATTTTCGACGCGGTGTGGTCCGGCGCCGATCGTGAGGCGTGTCTGCCTTCGGCGCAGAACCCGGAGCCCGGCGCGTGCTGGGCCTTCGTGCGGGTATGGGGTTCGTATTTCGTCTACGGCTTCTATCCGGTCACCGAGCGCTGGCGCGTTGATCTGTTCTTCGCGCTGCTCGGGCTCGGCATCGGCTGGCTGGCCTGGCTCGGCGCGCCGCGCCGCGACCTCGGCGCCGTCTATTTCTTCATCGTGCTGCCGGTGGTTTCGTTCTTTTTGTTGAGTGGCGTGACGATGGTCGGCTTGCCCGACGTGCCAACCTCGCTGTGGGGCGGCATTCTCGTCACCATCGTAGTCGCTACCGTGGGCATCGTGGCGTCGCTGCCGCTCGGCATTCTGCTGGCGCTCGGCCGGCGCTCGCACATGCCCGCGGTGCGACTGGCTTCGATCACGTTTATCGAATTCGTCCGCGGCGTGCCGCTGATTACCGTGCTGTTCATGGCCAGCGTCATGCTGCCACTGTTCGTGCCCGATCGCTTCGCTCCGGACAAGCTCGTGCGCGCGCTGATCGGCGTCGCTTTGTTCGCATCGGCCTATATGGCCGAAGTCGTCCGCGGCGGACTGCTCTCCATACCGCGCGGGCAATATGAAGCGGCTCAGGCGCTCGGGCTGCCGTATTGGCGCATGATGATCCTTGTCATCCTGCCGCAAGCCTTGCGCGTGACCCTGCCAAATATCGTCAACACCTTCATCGGATTGTTCAAGGATACGACGCTGGTCTTCATCGTCGGCATTTTCGATTTTCTGCGAACCATCGAAGCGGCCCGCGGCGATCCACATTGGGCGACGCCGGTCACCAGCGTGACCGGCTATGCCTGTGCCGCGGTGTTCTACTTCGTGTGCTGCTATGGCATGTCGCGCTATGCGCGAAATGTCGAGGCGCGATTGGCGCGCGCGCATCGTCGTTGAAAGGCGCGACAAATGGCGGATACAAGCCTCAGCAATACGGCGGACCGGACCGGCGAAAAGTCGGAATGGGTCGTCGAAATCACCGCGCTGAACAAATGGTACGGCGATTTTCATGTGCTGCGCGACATCAATCTCACGGTGGCCCGCGGCGAGCGCATCGTGATTTGTGGTCCTTCCGGCAGCGGCAAGTCGACAATGCTTCGTTGTATCAATCGCCTGGAGAACTGGCAGCGCGGTCGCGTCGTGGTCGATGGCAAAGAGCTCACCGACGATGCCAAGCAGATCCTTGCGGTACGCCGCGACGTCGGAATGGTGTTTCAACAATTTAATCTCTTTCCGCATCTCACGGTTTTGGAAAACTGCACATTGGCTCCGATCTGGGTGCGGCGGATGCCGAAAAAAGACGCTGAAGAGCTCGCCATGCGCTATCTCAATCGCGTGCGGATACCGGATCAAGCGCTGAAATATCCTTCGCAGCTCTCCGGCGGTCAGCAGCAGCGCGTCGCCATCGCGCGCGCTTTGTGCATGAGCCCGCATATCATGTTATTCGACGAACCGACCTCGGCGCTCGATCCGGAGATGGTCAAGGAAGTGCTCGACACCATGGTCGAGCTCGCGGGCTCCGGCATTACCATGCTCGTCGTCACCCATGAAATGGGTTTTGCCCGGCAGGTGGCTAATCGAATCATATTCATGGCGGATGGCCAGATCGTGGAGATCAACGAGCCGAAAGCGTTCTTCGAGCATCCGCAGCATGAGCGGACGCAGTTGTTCCTGCGCCAGATTCTGCACTGAGCCGACTTTGTTTATTCTGTGAATACCAAGATTACGCATTCGTAATCTTGGCCGACCACATTTCCAAACTTTAACTTGCGCCGCGAACCGCTGCGCCATCTATTCAAAGGCAAATGCAGGATTTCAGGAGGACCGCTATGTTGAGGCCAGTGATCACCGCGACAGCGCTCGTTGCGCTTGCCGGCTCTTCCTTCGCTTTCGCGCAGCACGGTTTTGGCCGCGGCGATGGAGTAGGGGACGACCAACCGCGCTTCGAGCAACGCCACCGTTTAAACGCTGCGGATGTGTCCGCCTTCGCCGACGCGCGGATTGCCGCCTTGAAGGCCGGACTCCAGCTGACCCCCGACCAGGCCAAGAACTGGCCACCGTTCGAGCAGGCGGTGCGCGACCTCGTTCAGTTGCGCGTCGAGCGGCTGCAGGCGCGCCAAGCCGGCGCGCAAGCGCAGCCAGGCACGCCATTTGAGCGGCTCTCACAGCGCGCCGACACTATGGCCAAGAGCAGCGCGGCGCTGAAGAAGATCGCCGATGCGGGGACGCCGCTCTATCAGTCCCTCAATGACGACCAAAAAGGCCGGTTTATGAAGCTGGCGCGCATGCTGCGCCCGCATCACCACATGCGTGGTGATCATGATCGCGGCTGGCGCGAGGACCGCCGCGACGGCTGAGGGATTTTAGTTTTCCAATCGCTACCGCCCGCTGATCCCCCTCCCCACAGCGGGCACAAGGAAGCCGCAGGAGACGTCCTGCGGCTTTCGTTGTCTCTAGGGCGGCTATGCAAATCGGCGGCTTACAGCGTCTCGATCAATTGCACCATTTGCCGCCGCTGATCGGGATCGGGCAACGCTCCATGCATCGCGCCGAGATTGTCAATCATATGGGTTGGATCGGCAGTCCCCGGTATGACTGCGGTGACACGTGGATCAGCCAATAGATATTTGAGAAAGAATTGCGCCCAGCCGTCGGCGAAGCTTTGCGCCCAATCCGGCAGCGGGCGGCCGCGCACGGCGCGAAACAGCCGGCCGCGCCCGAACGGCAGCGCCGTGAGCACCCCGGCCTTGACCTCGGCCGCGAGCGGCAGGATGCGCTGCTCGGCCGCGCGGTCATCGATCGAATAGTCGATCTGAACAAAATCGGGCTTTTCGTGCCCGAGGATCGCTTCGACCGCGGCGAAGGCGCTATGTGAGGTCGAAGTAATGCCGATGTAACGGCATACGCCTTGGGCCTTCCAGTCGCGAAAGGCGGCGAGCGATTGCTGCGGGTTTCTCACGTTGTGGAGCTGCAGAAGGTCGAGCTTGGCCGTCTGCAAACGATTCAAGGAGCGTTTGAGCTCTTCGACGTCGGGCGCTTCCAGCTTGGTCGCGATAAAGACCTTGTTCCGGATGCCGGCGGGGCCGATCACGTCGCCGAGAATGCGCTCGGCATCGCCATAGCTTGACGCAGTGTCGATCAGCGTGCCGCCGTTATCGATCAGCGCGCGAACAACCGCGCGGGCGTTTCGCAGCGTTCCGGCGTCGGCCGTGTCGAAGACGGCTGCCGTGCCGAGGCCGACCGCTGGCAGGGGTTCCCCGCTCGAGGGGATCGGGCGCATGATCGCCGGCAAAGCCGATTGCGCGAAGGCCGGCGCAATTAAGCGCGCCGGGTCAAGCACCAGCCCGGCTGCCGGCAAAATCGCGAATTGACGCCGTGTCAAAGCCATTCATCGCCCGGATACGGTGGATGCGCCGGCGAGCTTGGCACCCTGCGCTTGGGCACGCTGCTCTTGAGCCCACTCTTGGTCACGCTCTTGGGCCTGCGCTTGCGCACGCTGCTCCTGAGCCCGGCCCAACGCCGCCGATAAAGCCAGCCAGATCACAGCGACGGGCGCGGCAACGAGCGCAATCGAGCCGAGCTTTAGCCCAAGAAACTGCAAACTGTCGAATACCCAGCCGTAGAGCGCATCCGAGCCGCGATAAACGACCACGTCGATCAGGTTCTTGGCTTTGTATTTCTCCTCGCGGCCAAGCACCGTATAGAACACCTGGCGCGCCGGATTGGCGAGCGCAAAATGGATCCAGCGCTGCGCCACCTGTGCGGCCAAGACCGCAGCGAGCGTTGGCGCCAGAAATATCGCGATGAAGCCGGCGACATAAACTGTCGGCAGCGCCGCCGCGGTGAGTCCGGTGCCGAAGCGCTTGAGCAATTGCGCGGTGGCAATCAACTGGGTCGCGAGCGTGAGCAAATTCACGGCGAGGTCGATCGCGGCAAACAGGCGCGTTTGTGCACCGGCGCCCTGGACCTCCGCGGCGACGATATGGATCTGCTCAAAGTAAAGAATGGTGGCGCAAAACGACTGCAACGAAATCCAGGCGGCAAGGCCGATCAAATAGGGCGAACGGATGAGCGCGGGAATCGCGGCAAAGGCGCCGCCACCGAGCCGCTCGTCCTGCACGCGTCCTGTTTCGTGAGGCGTGACCGCGTGTTCGAGCCGCCACACGCAGAATACCGCGAGCTCGATCAAGATCATTGCCGGGATCAGAAGATTGGTTGGTCCGAACGGTATCGACAGCCCGATCGTCAGGACGGGGCCAAGCAAGGCGCCGGCAGTGCCGCCGGCGCCGATGAATCCGAACAGACGCTTGCCTTGATCGGCGGTGAACAAGTCGGCCATGAACGACCAGAACACCGCCACCGAGAACAAGCTGAACACGGCGACCCACACATAAAACATTCGCGCCACCAGCGCGGTGTTGATCTGCAGCGTGAGAAACAGCCAGAACAGCGCCAGGTTGACGACAAAGAAATGATTGACGATCGGGATGAAACGGGCGCGCGGCAGCTTTGCGACCAGCAAGCCATAGAGCGGCTGTGCGATCAGCAGCGTCGCGAAGGTAGCGGTAAACAGCCACGGCAAGTTGCGGATGCCGCCGGTGATGGCCATCTGGTCGCGCAGCGGGCGCAGCACGTAATAGCCTGCAAGCAGCGCAAAAAAATAGGCGAATGACCAAAGCGCCGCGGCACGCTCTTGCGGCGTCGCCGGGAGCGCGCGCGCCAGTGCGCGCCGCAGGAACGCCGTAGCGCCGCTGCGGTCGCCGGTGCTTTCGAGCGTCATTGCGGCAAGGATAATTTCTGCTTCAGTTCGGCTGCGCTGACCTGCTGACCGTAGCCCGGTCCGCCGCGCTGGAACAGCCTGGCATCCGCGAGCTTGCCGACGACGACCGGATCGAAGCCGGCATCGCGCACGAGAGCAGCCGCGATCTTGACCGCCTCGGCATCGTCGCCGGCGATCGGCACCGCGAGTTTCGGATCGGGACGGTTCGCCTCGCTCGCGAATATTTTGTACGACATCGTATTGAAGGCGCGAACAAGCCGCGTTCCCGGCAAGTATTTCTGCGATGTGACGCCGATGCCGTTGGCTTCCACTTCATCGGCGACGGCCCCGTCGCGGGCGGCGACCGCATTGCAGGTATCCAGCACAATCTTGCCTTTGAGTTCGGCAGCGTGATCGCGCCCGATCTGCGGCAGCGCCCCATAAGGTACGGTCAGCAACACAACGTCGCCAAAGGCGATCGCCTGATCGACAGTGCCGGCTCGCGCCAGCGGTCCAAGCCCGGACACCAGATCCTTCAACTCCTCCGGATGACGCGAGGAAAACAGAACCTTGTGCCCGTCCTTGATCCAGAGCCCGCCGATCGTGCTGCCGATATGGCCGGATCCGATCGTGCCAATCGGCAGCTTTCCGCCATTGGTTTGAGCACGTAGCGCCGTCGGTCCGAGCGCCGCGCCGGCGACGAGAGCGCCGCCGGCCGTGAGCACGGTTCGGCGGTTGAGCAAATTGTTCCGTGTCATGAGTGTCCTCGCGAATTGAGCCGCAGCACTTATAAGTGCGACAACGGCGATGTTCATGGATGGGCGCCGCATGGAGGCTATGCATCCATGCAACCCGCTTGACCGATGAATTGATGGCGTCCGGGGTTAGTGCCCGAGCGGTCCGCTGGCCTTCTTCCAGGCGTCAATCCCGCCGGCAATGTGACACGCCGATTTCAATCCGGCATCCTGCGCCGCCTGTACCGCCATGGCCGAGCGTTCGCCGAACGCGCAATAAAACACCAGCCGTTTTCCGGACGCGGCAGCCAACTCGTGCAGGATCCCGCCGGGGCCGATTTCGGTCGGCAGCTGCGGGTAGGGCAGGTGCAACGAACCGGGAATAACGCCGTGCTTTTCGCGCTCGCTTTTTTCCCGCAGATCGATCAGCGCCAGATCGGGTTTGCCACCAAGCGCGATCACGTCGGCCACAGTCAGCGCCCAGCCTTTGCGCGCCACTTCCTCCTGGTGCAGTCCAACCCGCATATTGGCAGGCACCGCGACGTCCATCATCTTGGGATTCGGCAGGTTCAGATTGTTCATCAGCTCGGCATATTCATCCATCGACTTCACCTTGAGCCGCGGATTGAACAATTTCTCCTCGCCGATGGTGGAGACAGTGTCGCCTTTGTAGTCGTGCGCCGGGTAGACCATGGTTGCATCCGGCAGCTTCAGAAGCTTGTTGAAAATGGAATCGTATTGCGCCCGCGGATCGCCGTTCTGAAAGTCGGTGCGGCCGGTGCCGCGGATCAACAGCGTGTCGCCGGTGAAGACCCGGTCGGGAAGCAAAAACGAATACGAATCATCGGTGTGACCAGGCGTGTAGAGCACGTCGAGCCGCAAACCTTCGATCTCGACCCGGTCGCCTTCGGCAACACGCATCGAGACCACGTCGGCATGGGTCTGTTCGCCCATCACGGTGATGCAATGTGTGCGATCGCGCAGCGCGCCCAGCCCGGTAATATGGTCGGCATGCAAATGGGTGTCGACCGCCTTCACCAGTTTCACGTCAAGCTCGCGAATGAGCTGCAGATAACGATCGACCTTTTCCAGAACCGGATCGATGATCAGCGCCTCGCCACCAGGGCGGCTGGCGAGAATATAGGTGTAGGTTCCGGATGCGCTATCGAAGAGTTGGCGAAAGATCATGCGTGACTCCTCATCGCCACTATACACGATATGATGCAATCAAGGAGGCCATGCGGCGGCGGATATGAACAAAATCAACCTGGACGAAAAATTCGCGCGGTTCAGCGAGCACTGGCGGCCTAAGACCATTGCGGCGTTGAACGGCCAGGAGATCAAGCTGGTGAAAGTCCAGGGCGAATTCCCCTGGCACCATCACGATCACGAGGACGAGTTCTTCCTGGTTTGGCGCGGCCGTTTTCGGGTCGAATTTCGCGACCGTGTGGTCACGCTTGAGCCTGGAGACTGTGTCGTCGTGCCGCGCGGCATCGAGCATCGCACTTGCGCGGATGAAGAGGCGGCAATTTTGTGCTTCGAGCCGGCCGGCACGATCAATACCGGCAATGTCAAAGAGTCTGACTACACGGCGCCGCGCGAGGTCATCTGAGAAGCCATTCCGCGATCACTTCTCATAGATCATCTTACGCGTCATGCCGCCGTCAATCACGTAGTTGGCGCCGGTCACAAAACCCGACCGTTTGCCGTCCAACAGCCAGCCGACGAGCTCGGCTACGTCTTCTGGTCTACCGACGCGGCCGGCCGGGTGCTGCTGATGATCCTTTTTTCGCAAGGCGGCGTAATCCTTGGTCTCGATCCAGCCTGGACTGATGCAATTCACCCGTATATCGGGCGCGAGACTGATGGCGAGCGCATGTGTCAGCGCGAGCAATCCGCCTTTGCTCGCCGAATAGGACTCGGTGTTGGCCTCCGACATCAAAGCGCGGGTCGAAGCAATCGTAACGATCGCGCCATGGGCCTTGCGCAGCGGCCGTTCCGCCGCACGTGCCAACAGAAATGCGGCGGTCAAATTGGTATCGAGGACCCGATGCCATTCCGAGAGCGTCAGCCGCTGCAGCGGCTTGCGGATCATGATGCCGGCATTGGAGACCAGCCCGTCGAGCCGGCCGAAACGATGAATGGTCGCTGCGACCGCATCGGAGGCGGTTTCTTCATCGCGTACATCGCCTTCGATGGCGAAGAAATTGCGTTCGCGCGCAGGGCCGCGGCGCAAGCCGCTATCCGCAAGATCGATTATCGAGACCTGCCAACCCGACGCAACGAGATGGCGCGCAACGGCGCGCCCGATGCCCTGCGCCCCTCCGGTGACCAGGGCGACCGGTTTTGCTGCGGGCATGCTGTCGCGCTCAGTCCCGTTCGACGGGAAGATCGGGGCGCCCGCCCCATTCCGCCCAGGAACCGTCGTAGAGGCCCTTTGGCTCCTTGCCGAGCGCATCCAGTGCAAAGGCCAGCACCGCGGCAGTCACTCCCGATCCGCAGGTGGTGATGATCGGTTTCTCGAGATCGACGCCCGCCGCGGTGAACGCGGCGGCGATTTTCTCGCGTGACGTCAGCCGGCCGTTTTCGATCAGCCGATCGTAGGGAACATTGAACGAGCGCGGCATATGACCGGAGCGCAGTCCCGGACGCGGCTCGGGCGCCTTGCCGGCGAAACGGGCGGCGGACCGTGCATCGACGACTTGAGCGCTGTCGTCGGCAAGCGCCATGCGCACGTCGTCGAGCATCGCCACCGCGGCGACGTTCATCTCGGCGGTGAATGTCTTCGCTTTCGGCTGGGCCTCGCCGCTTTCCAGCGGGCGATTTTCCGCTTTCCATTTCGGCAAGCCGCCGTCGAGCACGTGAACGGATTTCGCGCCGAAAATCCGAAACGTCCACCACACCCGCGCCGCGGAAAACAATGGACTGTTGTCATAAACGACAACAGTGTCGCCGTCGCCGATGCCAAGCGCGCCGACGGCGTCGCCGAACTGCGTGGTACCGGGCAGCATATGCGGAAGCTCGGTCGAATGATCGCTGATCGCTTCGATATCGAAGAACACCGCGCCCGGGATATGCGCGCTCTTATATTCGGCATGCGCATCGCGATTGTGCTGCGGCAGGAAATAGGTGGCGTCAACGATGGCGATCGTTGGATCGCGCAGCCGGCCGGCGAGCCAATCCGTCGACACCAGCCAAGGACTGGACTGCGAGTTAGGAGGAAAATTATCGTTCGACATGAATTTATCTGATTATTTGTCTGAATTATTTGATGTCAACGCGCTGGCACCCGCCGAGTTCATGAAAACTTATTGGAAGGGAACGGAGATTTCGGGCTTGCGTTCGAGCCATTGCGGAACCGGCAGGTTTTTCTCGCGCAAAAACTGCGGATTGAACAGCTTCGACTGATAGCGGGTGCCGTAATCGGCGAGGATGGTCACGACGGTGCGGCCGGGGCCGAGCTCTTTGGCCAGCCGCACCGCGCCGGCGATATTGATGCCCGACGAGCCGCCGAGGCACAGCCCTTCATGTTCGAGGAGATCGAAGATGAGCGGCACGGCTTCCTCGTCCGGAACAACATACGGCTTGTCGACCTTCAATCCGTCGATAATCGGCGTCACGCGGCCAAGCCCGATTCCTTCGGTGATCGAATTACCCGGCGACGCTTTGGGGGCGCCGTGCGCAAACAGTTCATCCATTGCGGCGCCGCGTGGGTCGGCGCAACCGATCACGATGTCCTTTTTCTTCTCGCGTAAATATTTCGAGACGCCAGCGAGCGTTCCGCCGGTGCCCACCGCGCAGACAAAGCCATCGACCTTGCCATCGGTCTGCTGCCAGATTTCAGGACCGGTGGAGAGATAGTGGGCCAGCCGGTTGTCGAGATTATTCCATTGGTCGGCATAAAGGACGCCATTGGGTTCGCGCGCCCGCAATTGCTCGGCCAGCCGGCGGGCGATGTGCTGATAATTGTTCGGATTGCTGTACGGCACTGCCGGCACTTCGATGAGCTGCGCGCCGGCGAGCCGCAGCATGTCTTTCTTCTCCTGGCTTTGCGTGTTGGGAATGACAATCAAGGTGCGATAGCTGCGCGCATTGGCGACAAGCGCCAGCCCGATGCCGGTATTGCCTGCGGTGCCCTCGACCACCAGCCCACCCGGTCGAATGTCGCCGCGCTTTTCGGCCTCCAGAATCATCTGGCGAGCGGGCCGGTCTTTCACCGACTGCCCCGGATTGAGAAATTCGGCCTTGCCCAGGATGGTGCAGCCGGTGGCGTCGGACACCCGCCGCAACTTGATCAATGGCGTGTTGCCGATCGCTTGAATGACGTCGTTTTGCACCTGCATGGTCCTGCTTTCGTGGCCGCCGAACCCTTGACCGCCTAGTTCATAGCAAGGCGGCAACGGGTCGCCAATTCGGCTCTCCGCCATGCGCGCAGCGGCGCCGGCCAAGCGCTTGCCATGCAGCAGAAGGAGAGGGCGCGTTGCGCCTTTTGCAAGGTGCTGTATCAGTCGACCGCGCCACAGGACTGGCAGCCGATAAGCCCAAGGATCAAGGGATGAAACGCAGTACTGATCGTATTCTCACAACCCATGTCGGCAGCCTGATCCGACCTCTGCCGCTGCAGGAATTTTTGCGCGCCAAGCAGGCCAGCAAGGCTTATGACGAAGCAGCATATCAGTCCTGCCTCAAAGCCAGCGTCACCGAGGTCGTGCACAAGCAGGCGGAGGTCGGGGTCGACGTCGTCAGCGATGGCGAATTCGGCAAATCGATCAGCTGGTCGCAATACGTTCTCGAACGCTTGAACGGCTTTGAGCGGCGGCCGATCAAATCCGGCACCAATCCTTTCACCCGCGGCGTGGACCGCGAACGATTTGGTGAATTTTATGCCGAGCTTGACGCGCGCGAGGGTGTCGCCACCGCGGTCGAAGCGGTTTGCGTCGGGCCGATCGCCTATAGCGGCGAAGCCGAGCTCAAGCGCGATATCGATAATTTCAAGTCCGCGCTCAACGGCGTCGGCGTCGCCGAAGCGTTCCTTCCGGTCGCCGCCCCGGCGAGCGTCATCCCGGATCGCAAAAACGAATTCTACAAGAGCGAAGAGGATCTGATCCGCGCCATCGGGGCGGCGATGCGCACCGAATATCGGATGATCATCGATGCCGGTTTTGTGCTGCAGCTCGACGACGCCCGCGCCGCGGTCACCTATGACCGCATGGTGCCGCCGGCGAGCTTTGCCGATTACCGCAAATGGCTTGCTCTGCAGGTCGAGGTGCTCAACGAAGCCATCGCCGGGTTGCCCGCCGACCGCATCCGCTATCACGTGTGCTGGGGCAGCTGGCCCGGCCCGCATACCAGTGATGTGGCGCTCAAAGACATCGTCGATCTCGTTTTAGGCATGAAGGTCGGGGCTCTCGTTATCGAGGGCGCCAATCCGCGCCATGAGCATGAATGGCGAGTTTGGGAAACGGCCAAGCTGCCGCCGGACCGGCTGCTTATTCCGGGCGTCATCAGTCATGCCACCAATGTGGTCGAACACCCCGAACTCGTCGCCGAACGGATCGTACGCATTGCCCGGCTGGTCGGACGCGAAAATGTCATTGCCGGGACCGATTGCGGCTTCGCCCAAGGGCCGTTCCACCGGCGCGTTCATCACAGCATCATGTGGGCCAAGCTCGACGCCCTGGTGCAAGGCGCGCGCCTCGCCCGCGCGCAATTGTGGGGGTGAGCGTTTGTTGCAGGCTGCGGCGCCTCGAACGCCGAGCCGTCAAATAGTGTAGTGGTTGACGCTCAGGAGAAGTCAGCAGCCCACCTGCTGTGATGTTTAGCAACGGCCAGGCGCCTCAATTTTCAACTCAATATTCGAGTGTCGCGATAAGACTTGCCGCCGCAGGTCTGCGCAATCGAGGCTCCGCGTGGTGCCAAGACAGGCAATTCTGCCAAAGCGTTGACCACGTGATACATCGTTGGCAGGTCTGCCCACGCGGCCCGGCGAAAGGCAATCTTTCCTGTCGCTGATTTACGCGATTCCACTGTCAAGTCTGGCGTAACAGCCGGCGTAAAAGTGACTTGACGCACTTCGGCTTCGCCCCATTCGCCGGTTCGCGGAATATATTTCAGCATCAGCGTTCCTTCCAATTCAAGCTGCTGCGGAAGCGGGTCGCTCGGCGTGGATGTCTCACTCACCTGGACCTCCAGAAACTGGAATCCCATCCACGAAGCGACACAGTGATAAGTGTGATCCGTCAACCGGGCATCCGGAATTTCAGCAAATAGTTTTGGCTGCCCGACCTCTCCGCGACCAGTAATTATCGGATCGGCGAGGTTTTCCCACATGACAGCCAGGAAACGGCCGGTGACTTGGTCGAGAGTCCCATTGAAAGTAACGGGCCACCAGAGTTGGACCATCGTATAGCCGCGACCAGCCAGCCAATCGATGTCTGTCATGTAGTGGAATTCAACGGTCACCACGGGTTCGCCCGCTAGCTCAAAGCGTTCAGGAGTGTGTCGCTCAAGAGCTGACGCCTCAGTCAGAAAACTCGCAGAAATGAGGGTCTTCCGCGGGCTGCGGGTCGAATTCACGCCCGCCCCTACGGGGATCTGTCTTGGTCCGGGCGCAGGGCCGAAATGAGTCGGCATGCGGTAGACGCGGCCGCGTTCAAACTGATAGGCCATTGTTACCTTCGAAGTTGAGCCATCGCTGTTTCGGCCACTCAAAAAGCGTAACTTCAGGGTATTTTGCAACCCACAGCACGTTGCTTTGAAATGCGAGAGTAGGTGGCGGGGACGTCCGGCCATGACGGGCGATGATTTCGCTCGCCGATCAACAGGCTTTGGCGCAAAGCAGGCAATCAGCCGCAGCGGGTTCATCTGCGCCTGCGGAACTGTTAGCTTAAGCGCGGATTAGCCTTCGCTCTTCGCCGCCAGGAGACCCCCATGCTCGACGTTGCCAAGCGACAAAATACTGCCCCCTTCGACACCGAACGCCTGGACCGGTTGATGGATGATGCCGGCATGGACGTGCTGTTCGTGACGTCGAAGCACAATGTGCAGTACCTGCTCGGCGGCCATCGCGCGTTCTTTTTCGAATCGATGGATGCGATGGGGCTGTCGCGCTACTTGCCGGTCTTCGTTTATGCGAAAGGCGAGGCGGACAAAACCGGCTTCTTCGGCCACCGCATGGAGAATTATCAGAACGAGGTGAAGCCGTTTTGGGTCTCCGAGCTGAACGTCAAAAGTTCGGGCTCGGTCGACGTGATGGAGAAGGCGGTCGAATACGCGCGCAAGCTCAATCCGAAACCGAAGCGGATCGGCGCCGAGCTCGCGTTCCTTCCGGCGGATTCCTCGGCCGTGCTGGGACGGGCCTTTCCCGGCACCGAAATCAAGGACGCGCTGTTCGTGCTCGAGCGTTTGCGGGCGATCAAGTCGGCCGAGGAGCTCAAGATGCTGCGCGTCGCGACCGATGCGGTGATCGATTCGATGGCCGTGGTGTTTCACAATTCCGGCGCCGGGGCCACCAAGAACGAGCTCGCCGAGGCGCTGCGCCGCGAGGAGACCCTGCGCGGGCTCACCTTCGATTATTGCCTGATCGCGGCGGGCTCCAGTCATAACCGCGCGCCATCGGACCAGCGCTGGGAAGAGGGCGACGTGCTGTCGCTGGATTCCGGCGGCAATTATCACGGCTATATCGGCGACGTCGCCCGCATGGGCATCATCGGCGAGCCGGACCAGGAACTGGAAGAGCTGCTGGCGGAGGTAGAAGCGGTCGAGCAAGCGTCAATGAAGCCGATCCGCGCCGGCGCGCTTGGCAAGGAAATCTACGCCGCCGCCAATGCTGTGCTGCATAAATCCAAGATTCACAACCACACGCATTTTCTGGCTCACGGCATGGGGCTCGTCAGCCATGAAGCGCCGCGGCTGACCAATTCCGGACCGGTGCCGTACGATGCCTATGATGCCGACCGGCCGCTGGAAGCGGGCATGGTCGTGTCGGTGGAGACCACGCTGCAACATCCGCAGCGCGGCTTCATCAAGCTCGAAGATACGGTCGTGGTCACGCCGAACGGCCACGAGGTCTACGGCGATCGCATCCGTGGCTGGAATCGCTCCGGCGCGTAAGAGCGCGCGCGACTTTATCGGATAGCTTTCAGCGGATCCTGCTCGCTAGCCGGTCCGGCTTGCGGCGCGCTTGATACGGCGTGCGCGTGGTCCCAGCCGTTGCAATGCGCCAGTTCATGGCGGCGATAAGCGGCGCGACTGCGCACCGGGCCGTTGCTGGGAATGACCAGATGGCAGGCGCCGTTGCTGGTCCAGGCGCAGGCGTCGGCGTGGACACCCCTCCCGGCGCAGGCTTTGCGCGCTTCCGAAAGCGGCAAGACGCGCTCGATGACGGGCCCGTTGTAGTGATGCGCGTATTGGACCGGCGGCTCGAGCACGAATAACGGCATTGGGATTTCCACCTCCGAGAGGCGCATTATAGCCGTCGCACCGGCGGCGCAGGCAATAGGGTCGGGATAAAGCGTATTATCACGCTTCCGCAGAGGCTTACGCGGCGAGCCTTATTCGTTACCTGAGGCGAGGCAAGGCCCGGAGTGATAGGCCAAATATTCCGCAGATAAAGATGCCGGGGTGGGGAACCCAGCGAGGGTCACCCGCGTTATGGTGCGACTGCCACGGGCAAGGGGGATATCGCCATGGCATCGAGGGACGATTTGGGGGCGCGCAACGTCCCCGCGATCGATTGGCTCGAGCTGTTCATCTGGACACTTTTGATTACTTTGAGCGCGGCTTTGGCGCTGGTGGTGATGCACTAGAGCGCGCCACCGTCGCGATCCCCGCGGTCAAATTTGAAATTCCTGCTGACTTGCCGCAGGCGACGCAGCGCCTGCGCGCGGCCGCTTTGGGGCGAAATGAGCAAAAATGAGCCGCGTTAGAACGGCGACCAGACCAGCGACCAGGGCAGCGACCAGGTCCGGCGGGAATGTTCCAAAAACACCAGCCGCGTCGGCCGAATTCACTGTGACCGAGGTCACTCCAGAGGCCGGCAATCCGCAGTATGACGGCCGTCATGATCTGTTGAGGACAGCAGTCATGACCCGTTTATGGCGAAACTCGCTTGAGGCGATGGCGGCGGTCGGCACGATCGTGCTTGGAACGCTGCTTGTTCACGTGGCCATGTCATGGTGGACCGCATTGGCAGGGCTGCATTAGCGGCTCGCGGCCAGTGCACGCTCTTGACACCGTGCCGAGCCCGCCTCCGCCGGCAATGGTGAGCCGGAACTTTACCCCTCGTTTTCGCGTTGCTCGCCGATTGTGCATCACTCCGACTTTGCGGCCCCCGCAAGCGGGGCCGCCTTTTTGGATGTTCAAATGGCGCGAGTGGCGATTGCAGCACGGTTCGAGCCGGTCGCCTGGTGGTACACCAGAGAAGAAATCGGACGGGGATTGCGGGAATATTATGGGCCGGCCGGCGACTTGCCGCCGCGATTGCAGCATCTCGTCGGGAAATTGGATAGGCCGCGGTCGACGTGGTTCGCCAATTTGTGCGTACTCGCCTTTGTCGGCGCGATCCTGGCGGCGAGCTTTCGCTTTCATTTTGTTTTCTGATTTTCAGTCAGCAAGCGATTGCCTGCGACGCCGATCGGTGAAGAGGCCGCGCTCACAACCGCGCCTGGTGAGAATCGGCTAACAATCTTGCGATGTTACTTCTCTGGTATCTCGCATTCCTGTCGCCGATTTTCGCATGCATCGGCGCCATTTTTCTGTACCGCCAGCATTGCCTGGCGCGCCCGAAGCACAGGATGCCGGTTTTCGCTTACGCGCTGCTGATTCTGGTTTGCGCAGCTATCGGCTATCTGTTTGGAATGATCGCGGGCAACGATATCGTGTGTGCTCCTGCGCGATCGCCGGGCAATCTTTGCGCGCTGGCGGGAATATTCGTCGTTGGCCCGCTTGCGGCGGCCGGCGCAATCCTTCTGATCGGTTTATTGGTTTTGTTGCTGCCGCCGGACAAATGATCTTTCGAGTGCCCGCGCGCCGATTTCGATCGAAGCGCAGTGCCGGATCGTCAATGATGCCCGCCGGCGGCGATCGCTTCGCGATCAGACGACTTACTGTGCAGCCGCTTGTGAGGTTTGGCTCCCCGGGCCGGATTCGAACCAGCGACCAACCGGTTAACAGCCGGTTGCTCTACCGCTGAGCTACCGGGGAATAGCCTGCTCGGCGTGATGAAGGCCCGCATATAACAAAGCCGATCCCGCTTTGAAAGCGGGCG
>JBQCCX010000367.1:0-2787 GCA_051961815.1 Xanthobacteraceae bacterium | reverse complement strand
GAAATGCGTGCGCGCCGGCGGCAAGCACAACGATCTCGACAATGTCGGCTACACGGCGCGCCACCATACGTTTTTCGAAATGCTCGGCAATTTCTCGTTCGGCGATTACTTCAAGGAGCGCGCGATCGAGCTGGCCTGGCGCTTGGTTACCAAAGAATTCGCGGTTCCGGCCGATCGGCTTCTGATCACGGTCTATATCGACGATGACGACGCTTTCGCCCTGTGGCGCAAGATCTCGGGGCTGCCCGATAAAAAAATCCTGCGCATTGCCGGCGACGACAACTTCTGGGCGATGGGCGAAACCGGACCCTGCGGTCCGTGTTCGGAGATTTTCTACGACCACGGCGACCACATCTGGGGCGGCCCGCCGGGAACACCGGAGGCCGAAGGCGATCGCTTCGTCGAAATCTGGAATCTGGTGTTCATGCAGTACGAGCAGCTTGCCGAGGGCAAGCGCCTCGACCTGCCGCGGCCGTCGATCGATACCGGCATGGGCATCGAGCGCATGGCCGCGGTGCTGCAAGGCACCCACGACAATTACAAAATCGATCTGTTCGCCGCCCTGATCGAGGCGGTCGCCGAGCTCACGGATGTCGATCCGGAAGGTGAGCGCAAGGCGTCGCACCGCGTGATCGCCGACCACTTGCGCGCCAGCGCTTTTCTGATTGCCGACGGCGTGCTGCCCTCGAACGAGGGCCGCGGCTACGTGCTCCGCCGCATCATGCGCCGCGCCATGCGCCACGCCGAACTCCTTGGCGTCAAGGAGCCGCTGATGTGGCAGCTCGTGCCGATCCTGGTGCGCGAGATGGGCCAGGCCTATCCCGAACTCATTCGCGCCCAGCCGCTCGTGACCGAGACATTGAAGCTCGAAGAGATTCGATTCCGCCGCACCCTTGAGCGCGGCCTTGCTTTGCTCGAGGACGCGAGCAAATCGCTCGAGACCGGCGACATGTTCGACGGCGAGACCGCATTCACGCTCTACGACACTTACGGCTTTCCGCTCGACCTCACCCAGGATGCGCTCAAGCCGCGCGGCATCGGCGTCGATATCGCTTCGTTCACCGACGCGATGGACCGCCAGCGCGCCAAAGCGCGCGCGTCATGGGCCGGTTCCGGCGAAGCGGCGGATGGAGCGGTGTGGTTCGGGTTACGGGAGAAGCTCGGCGCCACCGAGTTTCTGGGCTACGAGACCGAAAGCGCCGAAGGCGTGGTGGCCGCCATTCTGCGCGACGGCAAGGAAGTCAGTGCGCTGAAAAAAGGCGAGAGTGGCGCCGTCATCCTCAATCAGACGCCGTTCTACGCCGAATCGGGCGGCCAGGTCGGCGACACCGGCGTCATGCATGCTGACGGCGTTCGTTTCAAAGTTACCGACACGCAAAAATATGCCGGTGATCTGTACGCGCATATCGGCACGCTCGAAGAGGGCACGGTGAAACCGGGTGCGGCGCTGGCGCTCGAGGTCGATCGCGCCCGCCGCGGCACGATCCGCAAAAACCATTCGGCGACGCATCTTCTCCACGAGGCCTTGCGCCAGGTGCTTGGCGATCACGTCGCGCAGAAAGGTTCGCTCGTCGCGCCGGACCGGCTGCGCTTCGATTTCTCGCATCCCAAGGCGATGAGCGGCGAGGAGATCGAGCGCGTCGAGGACATTGCCAACGACATGGTGCTGCAAAACGCGCCGGTCATCACCCGGCTGATGAGCCGTGACGACGCGATCGCCTCCGGCGCGCGCGCTTTGTTCGGCGAAAAATACGGCGACGAAGTGCGCGTCGTAGCGATGGGCGAGAACCCTTCGACGTCCGGCGGCGGCAATATACTCGGCTGGTCCGTCGAACTGTGCGGCGGCACTCATGTCAACCGCACCGGCGACATCGGCGTCATTTCCGTCATTGGCGAATCCGGAGTTTCCGCCGGCGTGCGCCGGATCGAAGCGCTGACCGCCACCGCGGCGCGGCACAATGCCAACAATCTCGTCCGCATCGCCAAGGCAGCCGCCGCCGAATTGCGCGCGCCGCTTGAGGATCTTCCAGTTCGGCTCGGGACTCTGATCGACGAGCGCAAACGGCTCGAGCGTGACCTCTCGGAGGCGAAAAAGAAGCTCGCGATGGGGGGCGGCGCCGGGCAAGGCGAAAGCGGTGAGGGCGGCGACGGCGTGCGCAAGATCGGCGACGTGAACTTGATGGCGCGTGCGGTCGAAGGAATAGAGTTGAAGGATCTGCGCAGCCTTGCCGATGCGGGCAAGAAAAAACTCGGCTCCGGCGTGGTCGCAATCGTCGGCGTCACCGGCGACGGCAAAGCCGGTATCGTGGTCGGCGTCACCAACGATCTGGTGGCGCGGTTCAATGCGATCGATCTGGCGCGCAAAGGCGCCGAGGCCCTCGGCGGCAGAGGCGGCGGCGGTCGGCCCGATATGGCGCAAGCCGGTGGGCCCGACGGCTCGAAAGCGCAAGCGGCAATCGCGGCGATCGAAGCGGCGCTGGCCGGCTGAAGCTATCCAACATTTGCCGAAAACTGGACTATAGGTTTCCCGGGCGCGGCGCAGCACGAAGTGGTGCGACGCAGACCCGGGATCGTAACAAGGTCTTGCCTGCGACGGTCCCGGATCAGCGATGCACCGTTTCACGCTGCATCGCATCCGGGAAACAGGCTATTTTCCTGCGAGCGTATGGCCGAGATCCATTTCACCAGTCATTTGCGCAACCTCGTGCCCGGCGGACCGGTTGTGGCAGCCGGCGGCACGGTCGGTGAAGCGCTGGCCAATGCGCTCGCGGCGCAACCGCAGGTGCG
>JBQCCX010000366.1:0-7711 GCA_051961815.1 Xanthobacteraceae bacterium | reverse complement strand
GACATAGACAGAATTCATGGCGTTCAGCGGCCACGGCTGCCAGCGCAAATTTTCCTTGGTGATGGTTTGCGCCGGCAAGAGGGCGCCGGCGGCGACCAATACGTCCTGGGTGGCAGGCGGCGGCGCAGCCTCGACGACCTTGGTGGTGACCGGCTCAGGGCGAGAAGCGACGACCAGCCAGGCGGCGATGCCGCCCGCGCCCAGGGCGCCGATCAAAAGAAAAACTCGGAGCAGCATTTTCTAGACCCTCCAAATGACGTCGGCCATCCACGGCGTCGACGGAAGTACGCACAGGCCGGCCACGGTTATAGCGACGCCGTACGGCAACTCGGCGCCCTGCGCCCGCGCGCGCAGGCGCGCGATCCAAGCTGTCTTGGCAAGTCGCTCCGGGAGCGGCCACTTTCTGCAGAAATAAACAATCGCGGAAAGCACGCCGCCGAGTACCAGCAGCAGCAGCAAGTAAGCGAAGGCATGATCCGCGCCCAACCACAACGTCGTCACGGTCGCGAGCTTTGCATCACCGCCGCCGATCAATCCTGCGGCAAACAGCGCAAAGCTTATAAGCAGCACCACGGCCGCTACCGCGACGCTGCTGATGATTTCGTGTGTTGATATTCCGACCACCGGCGCAAACACCAGATATGCCAACAGCAGTGCGAGCACGAGATTGTTGCGAATCTTGTACGTCGTGAGATCGCTGACTGCCGCGGACAACATCGCGAATACGAACACCAGCAACCCCGCGGCTGCGGCAAGTGCGGAGATCGTCGCGGTCATGATCGTTACACGCCCAAGAATCGCCTGTTACAACTCAACTTTATTTTAGGCCGCAATTGGCTTCGATCTATTCAGCTTGACGAACTAGGCCGCTGCCGAACTAAGCCGATTGGCCGGTATTCACTGCACCGATCTAACACCGCGATAGGTTCATAGCGGATTAAGAGCGCCCGTCGGCTGCGGCAAATCTCGCGTTGGCAATCGCGAAAGACTTACTTGGTTTGCAAGCTGCTAATTTTTATTTCGAATTGAATTCGAATTGTCGATTAACTCTAACGAATAAAGGGACGCGGTGTTTGGCGGTTGGTGTTATTGCGGCAGTCTGCATCGGCCGATCACGAGGAATTTTGAACATGCTGCGTCCCACTCGTCTTTTCGCCTGCGGCTCAGTGTTGCTGGGTCTGGTGTTCGCGAACGTCGCCGTTAACCGCGCGGCAGCCGACGATCCGATACGGCTCAACCCCGGCTATGTCTCGCTGATCAAGCTCAATCAAACGGTCGGGACGATCGTGATCGGCAATCCCGACGTGGTCGATGCGACGCTGCAGGGCAAAAACGCCATTCTGCTCACCGCCAAGAAAATCAGCGGCAGCGCTGCGACCAACATGATCGTTCTCAATGCGCAGGATGCGGAAATATTCAACGCCACGATCATCGTCGGCTCCGGGGCGACCAAGACCGAAGTCCACAGCAAGGGCAAAGCGGGCGGCCTGCACGAATACTGGGCCTATCGCTGCGCGCCGGCCTGCGAGCGGGTTGAGGACAAGCTGGAAACGTTTCAGCGTAGCGCGGCGGCGCCGACGCTGTCGCCCACCGTCGTCATGCCGCAGGGGTCCGGCTCCTCCGGCTCCGACGCTTCGTCCGGCCAGGCGCCGCAATATTGATCGGCAAAGCCGCACCGCAATCGCAACCATGGCGCGAATGCCGAGGGGTTTGAGCCCGGCGTCGCCGGCGCGGCGCGCCAGCGCTTAGTCGGCGGCAGCCGCGCCGGCTTAAACAGACAATTTTATCTATATTCTAACCGTTCATTTAATCCGGGCGAAATCTGCGGCCCTCTAAATAGATAGCGCAGGGGTTCCACTGTGCGCATCCTCTAATACGCATGGCAGATTGATGGGCTCACTTTCGTTCGTTTCTGTCTTGTTGAAGGCCTTGCGCCCGGCGCATCGCAGCCGGCAGCGCACGGCGGGCGCGCTCACGTGGAAAGTCAGCGGCAATTTTTTTGATGCGGCTTCGCCTCATTGCAGGCTGCAGCCGGTGCGAGCCGCGATCCGAAAAGATCGCCGGCGCTGAGGGCGCAATCGACACCAATGTGCTCGCAGCGGAGCGAGTTAGGAGCGTCAAATGAAGGCTAGTTTGCAATCGAATGTGATGTCGCTCGAGATCGGGGTATCCGGCATGTACGGCAACACATCGAATTTCATTTATGCGTCCTGGAACAAGATACCGGACTACGCGCTGGAATACGTGGTGGAGCGCGACCGGACCGTATCACTGCGCAAGGATCAAGCCGCGATCGATTTGCCGTTCGCGGCGCGGGCGGCAACGGCAGCGATTGAGCCAGCGGCGGCGGCAATAACCCCAAGCCAGATTACTGATGCCCAAAAAATCGACGCGATATTGACCCCGCGACAGCGCGATGTTTTCGAGCTGATCGTTCAGGGCATGTCGAACAAGGAAACCGCACGCAATCTTCAGCTGGCCGAGGGCACGGTGAAGATTCACATCAAGGCACTGTTCGCCAAACTCGGCGTGCGCCGGCGCGCGGCGGTAGCGGTTGCGGGAACGCGATTGTTGTCGTCGTCAGAGCGCGACAACTGCTGAAGCGTGATCCCGAAAAGTCGTGCCGGTTTCGGACAGGATCATGCGCAAACAACAAGCGATCCGCGATCGCGACTTGCAATCCCGCGACTTGCAATCCCGCGATTTGCAATGTGGCGCCATGCAGTCTCTTGATGCGCAACATCCGGTCCTGCATTGGCGCCGGATCGCCACATCTCGCCGCCTGACTTTATTTTTCTGGGTCTATATCTCGCAAGCTGTTGCCGGATCGGTGGCCGGATTTATCGTACCGTTTCTGTACTACTTCGGCGTTCTCTAGCCCGACCCGGGGCTCGCCGATTTTAGTTACATTTCGAACGGATTATCTAACCGGACGTGTAACGGCTTGTCCTATAGCTTCGCTGTTTTTGGGTGCTTCGTATCGGCTGGGTGGATGATGACAGTAAGCAATCAATTGCCAGGGCATTTTCTCAACAGCCGCGGCTTTGTGGAAGTTGATCGGCGGCATAAGCAACGCAGCGACACATTCAAAATCGGGATAATCGCGTCGGACCCCGAGCGCCGCATTTTGAGCGTTGTGAAGAACATCTCCCCCACCGGCGCGTTGCTCGAGTTGGACAATGCTCTCGAAATCCCCGACCAATTTACGCTGGCGATCGACTCTGAGTCTTCGCCGCGCTTCTGCCGCGTGGCGTGGAAAAAGGCGAAGCAGGTTGCGGTAAATTTCGACGCCGCGCCGCGCGAGCTCGATCCAAATCAGGAGCAGCGGCCGCAGAACGCGCGGCAGGAGCGCCGCCGCTCGCCGCGCCGTAATTCAAATACCACGGGATGGATCAGGCTCGATGGCAGCTTCGTCGTGAGGGAATGCAAGATCGTCGATGTCTCCACCGCCGGCGTCCGCCTCTGCCTTCCGTTTGCAGGCAAGATCCCCGAAACATTCACGGTTTTGTTTTCAAAGAAGGCGCAAGGGCATCGCGTCCGCGTCATTTGGCGACGCGCCAATCAAATCGGCGTCAAGTTTGTGTGAAGGCCTTCAACCCGGCCGACATTTTGCGACAGCATTAGGCCACCCGGCTGAATAGCTGCGACCCCGGTTTCAACTATGATGACGACATCGGAACATCTCGCAGGCTGCGAGGGAGCTGAACCTTGGATATTCGGCGCGGCGGCTTGAGCAAGACCGGGCAGACGTCATTTTTCGACTTGCCGAATGCGCGGCTCATCCGAAAAACCGTACACCACGGCGATCACGGTGCGATCCTCTATATCGTGGCTGTTTCCAAGGCAGATCAGGCGGTGGAGATTATCCGGAGAAAGGCCGCCGACGGCGATGACCAGGTGGAAGATCTGGGTCGCGTCGCCGGTTTTCTGGTGCAGGCGTTTAATCTGGCGCCGGGTGAATTCATCCGCGTCGACGCCAATTACCGGCCGCAGGGGTAGTCGGGTCGCGCACAATCGCGCCGAAAACGACGGCATAGTCCCGCGTTTTCGCTTCTCCCACACCGTCAGGTCGCCGAAAAAGTGGCTTGTGGCCCGTGGCGCCGACAAGCACAATCGCCCGATTTCGGTTGGACGGGACGCTCACAGGGGAGAACGAGGCATGTCCGCGAGGAAGCGCAAATCAGGATTCTCACGCCGCACGGTGCTCCAGGCCGGCGCGTTATTGAGCGCTTATCCCGCGCCGCTTCTCGCCCAAACGCCAGAGCCGCTGAAAATCGGTTTCCTGACCGTTTTGACCGGCCCGCTTGCGGCGGGCGGTCAACAACAGGAGGAGGGTGCGGGCCTCTTTCTCAACGAACGCAATGGAATGATCGCCGGCCGAAAGGTCGAGCTCATCACTCAAGATACCGGAGGCAATCCGGCGCTGGCCAAGACAAAAACGCAGGAATTGGTCGAGCGCCACAAGGTGCCGGTGATGATCGGTCCGCTGGCAACCAACGAAGCGCTGGCGATGGACGGATACATCCGCGACACCAAGGTGCCGTTGATCACAACCACGTCGGCCGCCACCGTCGATCTGAAAAGTCACGCGGTGAACCCGTGGGTGTTGCACGCCTTCGGCACGGCGCCGCAGGTGACTTATCCGCTTGGCGATTACGCGGCCAAGACGCTGGGCTTTAAGAAGGTCGCCATCGTCGCCGAAGATTTCACCTACGGTCACGAAGGCGCCGGCGGTTTCCATCTCGCATTCGAGGCGGCGGGCGGCAAGATCGTGCAGAAACTCTGGCCGCCGCTGAACACACCCGAATACGCGCCTTATCTGGCGCAGATCAAACCCGACGTTGACGCCATCTATATGGGCTTTGCCGGCAGCAATCCGGTGCGCTTTCTCAAGCAGTTCAACGATTTCGGGCTCAAGGGCAAAGTCACTGTGCTCGGCAATACCACGAGCACCGATGAGGGCATCCTGCGGGTGATGGGCGACGAAGCGGTCGGTGTCTATACCGGCGGCTGGTACGCAGCGGGACTCGATACGCCGGACAACAACAAATTCGTCGCCGGCATCAATGCCGCATACAAACACGATCCCGGATTCTACACGGCCGGTCCTTACACCGCACTTCTGATTATCGAGGAAGCGCTGAAGACGACCGGCGGCACTACCAATGACGCGGCGGCGTTTCTCAAAGCCATGCACGAAGTCCGGCTGACCCACGGCCCGATCGGGCCGGTTCGGCTCGACGAATACGGAACGCCGATCCTCGACATTCACATTCGTAAAGTCGCGCGGGTGAACGGCAAGCTCACCAATACGATCGTGAAAACCTATCCGCAGGTGAGCCAGTTTTGGACCTACGATCCAAAACAGTTCATCGAGCAGCCGGTATTTTCACGCGACTTCCCGCCCAGCAAGAATCTCGAATAGGGTTGCGTCACACCCGCACGAAGCCGCGCGGCATCGCGTGCAGCGGCTCGATCCCCGTCGCGGTGATCAGCACCAGTTCGCCGGTCTGCACGCCGGCTTTGCCGTCGGGCGTGACGACATTGGGCTGGATCACGACCGTCATGCCGGCGCGCAGCGGCTCATTGCCGCTATGCGCGCTCGGGCGGCTGCGCGAGCCGAGCACCGGCGGCAGATAACCGCCGCCATAGCCGTGCAGAAGATCGTCGATGATAGTGAACCCCGCCTGTTCGATCACGCTCGCTGCTTCGATGATCTGGCTCGGCGTGGTGCCGTCCTTGAGTATGGCGGCGATGGCATCGAACGCGGCATCGGCCGCAGCATGCAGCTCGCGGTAAAGCGGCGACGGCGCGGCGCCGACGGCGAAGCTGCGCAGCACCTGTCCGGGGTAGTCCCAGAACGCTGCGCTGATTTCGGCAACCACGGCGTCGCCGGCATGGACCTTGCGGTTGGCGACGAATTGTGTCGGAACGCCGAGCGCCGGATCGGCCATCGCGGTGGCGCCAAAAAAGTGGATGACGTTGGTGCCGCCGAGCGCGATATAAGCGCGCTCGACCAGATCGGCGAGCTCGCGCTCGGTCAGCCCCGGGCGCAAGCCGTCGCGCAATGCTGCCATGCCGCGATCGGTCAAGGCCGCGCCGATCCGCAGCCAGCCGATTTCCTCGGGCGACTTGATCTGACGCAAGGCCACATAGCGGCGGTTCAGATTGACGATCGTTCCAAAATGCGCCGCCAGCAGCGCGTGCTGCTCGAACGTCATCGGCCCGATCACGCCGACGCGGCCGGCGCCCGCGCCGCGGCCTTCGAGCGCCGCGACTGCACCGGCGATCGAGGAACCGCCGCCCCAGGCAACCGCGGCCGGCGCGGCCAGCTGCCGCGCCAGTGGCACGTGATTGATGTGCTGCACGAACAGGGCATCGGGGATTTTCGCGGTCAGGACGCCGACCGCCTCCGCGGTCACCGGCCAGCCGGTCAGCCACTGCACGGCCGAGCCGAACCGGTTGGCGCCGCAATAGACCAGATGATCGAGCTCCAATTCGGCGAGCAGGGTCTCGATCGCGGCACGCCGCCGCGCCATTTCGCCCTCGCTAAAGCGCGGATACTCCGCCTCCAGGGTCGCTTGCAGGTGCGGCGGCAGCGCCAGATCCGTTGCCGCTTTGCCGGTTTCCCGCGCCGTCACATCCATTGCCATGGCGGCACATTAAGGGGATGGGCTTGGCAAATCCATTTTGTTAAGCGGATAGCATTCGATCGTTCCAAACGCCGAGGCTGGTAAGGTCCGACGAAGGAGAAATCCCGATGCCCGCATCCCTGATCGATTCGGCAGTGTTCCGCGACATCTTCTCGACGGCAGAGATGCGCAGCGTCTTTTCCGACGAGAACCGGGTGCAGAAATACCTCGATTTCGAGGCGGCGCTGGCGCGGGCGCAAGGCCGGCTCGGCATCATCCCGAAGGACGCCGCCGAAGAAATCTGCCGCCATTGCCATGCCGCCGAGATCGATTTCGGCAAGCTGAAGACCCAAACCGAGCGCATCGGCTATCCGGTGCTGCCGGTCGTGCAACAGCTCGTCGCGCTGTGCCGCGACGGGCTTGGCGAATGGTGCCACTGGGGCGCCACCACCCAGGACATCACCGACACCGCGACCATCATGCAGATCCGCGAGGCGCTCGAACTGATCGATCGCCATGTCGGCGGCATAATTGATGCGCTTGCCGCGCTGGCGCGCAAATATCGCGACACGCCGATGGCCGGGCGGAGCAACCTGCAGCAGGCGGTGCCGATCACCTTCGGCTACAAAATGGCGACTTTGCTCGCCGCCTTCGCGCGGCATCGCGAGCGCCTCAATCAATTGCGCGCCCGCGTGCTGGTCGGCGAGTTCGGCGGCGCCGCCGGCACGCTGTCCTCGCTCGGCGGCCGCGGCCTTGCCACCCAGGCCGAATTGATGAAGGAGCTCAAGCTCGGTGTGCCGTCGATCGCCTGGCATACCGTGCGTGATTGCATCGCCGAGGTCGGCTGCTTTCTCGGACTGATCACCGGCAGCTGCGGCAAGATCGCGCTCGATGTAAAGCTTCTGATGCAGACCGAGGTCGAGGAAGTCTACGAGCCGTTTCACGAAGGCCGCGGCTCGTCGTCAACCATGCCGCAGAAGCGCAATCCGATTTCCTCGGTCTATATCACCGCGCTCGTTTCCGTGGTGCGCCAGCAGGTCGCCGCCCTGCTCGACGCCATGGTCGAGGACCACGAGCGC
>JBQCCX010000365.1:0-5322 GCA_051961815.1 Xanthobacteraceae bacterium | reverse complement strand
CGCGCTCGACGTGCTGGCGCAGCATGTGCTCGGCTGCGCCTGCGCTGCCCCGTTCCTTGCCGATGAACTTTACCAGGAGGTATCAGCGGCGGCGCCCTATGCGGCACTGACCCGCCCTGATTTCGATGCCGTGGTCGATTTCGTCGCCACCGGCGGCTATGCGCTGAAAGCCTACGAACGCTTCGCGCGCATTCGCCAAGGCAAAGACGGGCGCTGGCGGATCGCGCATCCGATCGTCGCCCAACGCTACCGTCTCAATGTCGGCACCATCGTGGAAGCCGACATGCTTAAAGTGCGCCTGGTGCGCTCGCGAGTGTCGAAGCTGATTCCGCGCGGCGGCCGTCTCCTCGGCGAAGTCGAGGAATATTTTATCGAGACGCTGGTGCCGGGCGACACCTTCGTGTTTGCCGGGGAGGTCCTCAAATACGAAGCGCTGGTCGAGGACGAGGTCTATGTCTCGCGCGCCACCGCCGAGGATCCCAAGGTTCCGGCCTATGAGGGCGGCAAGTTTCCGCTCTCGACCTACCTTGCCGATCGCGTGCGCGGCATCATTGCCGATCCCGGCGCTTGGCGCAGCCTGCCGGAGCAGGTGCGCGATTGGCTTGAGATCCAGAAGTGGCGATCGCAAGTGCCGGGCCGCCGCGAGCTCCTGGTGGAAACCTTTCCGCGCGCCAATAAAAATTATCTGATCTGCTATCCGTTCGAAGGCCGGCTTGCGCATCAGACGCTGGGCATGTTGCTGACGCGCCGGCTCGAACGGGCGCGCTTGCGGCCGCTCGGCTTCGTCGCCAATGAATATGCGCTCGCGGTCTGGGGGCTCGGCGACATTGCCGGCCGCATATCGAAGGGCGAGCTTTCACTCGCCACTTTGTTCGATGAGGATATGCTCGGTGACGATCTGGAGGCCTGGCTTGCCGAATCGGCGCTGATGAAACGCACCTTCCGCAATTGCGCGATCATCGCCGGCCTGATCGAACGGCGTTTTCCGGGACAGGAGAAATCGCGCCGTCAACTGACGATCTCGACCGATCTCGTCTACGATGTGCTGCGCAGTCATCAGCCCGACCACGTGCTGTTGCGCGCGGCGCGGGCCGACGCCGCCACCGGACTCCTCGACGTGCGCCGGCTCGGTGAAATGCTCTCGCGCATCGAGGGCCGAATCGTGCATAAAGCGCTCGATCACGTCTCTCCGCTCGCGGTTCCCGTGATGCTGGAGATCGGCCGCGAGCAGGTCTATGGCGAGGCCGCCGACGATCTGCTGGCCGAGACCGAGGCCGAACTGGTCAAGGAGGCCATGCAATGAGCGCTTCGCGTTCCGCTCATTTGCCGATGCGCGCCGATCCGGTTCCAAAATTTCAGCCGGCGCGCGGGCGCGCCGTCCATGAAATCACCATTGCCGGCACCACGCTCGTTGCCGATCCAGCCGGTGCGCTGTACTGGCCCGATGAGAAATTGCTCGCCGTCGCCGATTTGCACCTGGAAAAAGGCTCGGCCTTCGCTACGCGGGGCGTGCTGCTGCCGCCCTATGACACCACGGCCACCTTGGCGCGCCTGGCGAAGCTGATCGACTATTACAGTCCCGCTGTCGTGGTCGCGGTAGGGGACAGCTTTCACGATGGCGGCGGGCCGGCGCGCATGCCCGATATTTCGCGCGTGGCGCTTTTGGCCTTGCAGCGCGGCCGCGACTGGCTCTGGCTTGCCGGCAACCACGATCCCGAGCCGCCGCAGGGTGTCGGTGGCCGCGTCGCCGCGGAGCTCGCGATCGGGTCGCTCATCTTCCGCCACGAGCCTTCGCCTCACGGAGCGGATGGCGAAATCGCCGGCCATTTGCATCCATCGGCCCGGGTCGCGCAGCGCGGCCGCGGCGTGGCGCGGCGGTGTTTTGCCGCCGATGCCAGGCGCATGGTGATGCCGGCCTTTGGCGCCTATGCCGGCGGGCTCAACATTCGCGATCGCGCGGTTGTCGCCTTGTTTGGCGCGCTGTCATTTACCGCGCATTTGCTCGGGCAGGGGCGGCTTTACGCCATTCCGGCGGCGCGCTGCATGGCGGATTGAATTTAAGCTTAGTTTGTTTTCGAATCCGGTCCGACAAGACTGGCGCTTTTCGTCCGCGGCTTCGCCTTCGGTGTTGGTGCGGCGGCATCCCAGCCACCCGGCGGGATTTTCACCTTGACCGCATCGTCGGGCTGCGGCTCGGGCTTCCAGCTTTTCACCACGAGGTCGGCCGCCGCCAGGGCGGCGTCATCGAGTTGCGCCGCAATGTCATCGCGCTTGTTTGCGGCTTCGAGATCGCCGGCTTTGGCGGCGAGCGCAAACCACTTGTAGGCCTCGGCGTAGTTCTGCGGTTCGCCGCTGCCGCGCGCGTAGAGAATCGCGAGGTTGTACTGGCTGTCCGTGATGCCGCGATCGGCAGCCTTGCGGAACCACAGTGCCGCGGCGTGGTAGTCGCTCCGTCCGGTGACGCCGTCGGCATAAAGCACGGCGAGATTATGCATCGCCTTGCCGTTACCTTTGGCGGCGGCCGCGAGATAAAGGTCGCGCGCCGCGACCAGGTCCTTCTTCACGCCGATGCCTTTTTCGTAATAGCCGCCGAGCCGGAATTGCGCCGGCGCCAAGCCTTGCTTGGAGGCGAGTTCGAGCCAGTAGGCGGCCTGACGCTCGTTGCGCGGAACGCCGCGCCCCTCGCCGAAGCGGAGCGCGACTTCATATTGCGCCGCCATGTCGCCGGCCATCGCGGCAGCGCGCAAGGCCGGCCCACCGATCGCGGGTGGCAAGCTGTCGGGCGAGACTTCGGGCGCATTGATTGCCGCACTGGTCGCTGCTGCTGGCGGTGTCGCTGCTGCTGGCGGTGTCGCGGCCGGCGGCAGCGGGCGCGGCGCCAGCGAGCCGGTTGGATCGGCAGAGTTCGGCGACGGTGATTGCGATGGCAGCGGCGATGGCGACTGCGATGCAGCTGGCGGCGGAGCAGGCGGGGCGGCCGGCGCGGCACTTATGACGAGAGGTGGTGCGGCACTCGGCACAGTCAAAGATTGTGGTGCGGGCCGGGCCGCCGGCGCGGATTCGGCCGGGGAATTCTGCGCCGGGGTCCCGTTGGCGCCTCCCGCTGCGGCCCCGTCCGGCGTTGGCATGGGCGGGACCGGCGGGTCCAATGCTACCGGCGCCGATGGGGCCGGCGGCTGCAGCGAGCCGCTTTGCGGCCGGGCCGCCTGCGGATTTTTGTCGGGCCGAGGCGGCTCCGCCGGATATTGCCACGGCGTCACCGCCTCTGCGGCCGGCCGGCTGTCGCCGAAGACACGGAACGCGATCTGCAAGCAGCCGACGGTGAACAGCACGATGGCTGCCGCGAACAAAAGCTTGCGCCGATGTGAAAGCCAACTCTCCGCGATTGCGCCGCTAGCGTCGTTTCGCGAACGCCGTCGCCGCCGCGACCTGGAACGCATCTCGTCATCGGTCGGCGACGTCGTCGCGGCCTGCGTCGCGCGTCGCGCGGCCGCGATGAAATCCTGGCGTTCGGCCGTCGCGATGAGTTCCGCGGCTGTGGGCGGTTCGCCGTCCGCCGGCGCGGTTGCGGCAGCCGCCTGCGCCATTTCGGCGCCCGGTTGCACTGCCATTTGGCTGCGCGGCGATCGCATTGAGACGTCGTGAATATCGCTTTCGATCATTGCCAAGCGGCCGACCACCTGTTCGACGGTGCCGTGGACCGCTTCGAGCGATTCCTGGGTGCGCTGTTCGCTGCGCTTGATTTCGGCGACGTCGCGCGCAATCGCGGCCACCGCAGGCCGCGAGTTTGTGGCCGCGGCCGGTGCATCGTCCACCCGGCGCAGCGGCTCGACATGCGCGAGCAGGTCGGCAAAGCCGCGCTCCACCGCGGCGAGATTGCCGATCCGCGCATCCGATGCGTCGAGCCGGCCGATCAGCTGCCCGATGCGCTCTTCGAGGCGCTTGAAAGCTGCCGGATCGGTCGTGAGCCGAACTGCTTCGAGCTTCTCCATGATCTCGGACAGGGTCTTCTCGAGGCCGCGCGGTGCGGTGACTTCGGCTGAGGCATTGATCGCATCGGTCAGCGTGTCGATGCGACCGCCGAGCGCCGAAACCGCTTGGCCGCTGACCGCACCTTTGGCCAGAGTGTCGATCTTGCCGGCGAGACTGCGCACATCCTCTGCCACCTTGCTGAGCGCATCGTTCGAGGCGACGTGCGAGACGATGCCGCGCAATGCGCCGATCGCGGTTTCGAGTTGCCGCAGCGCCGTCGGGTCCTCCCTGGCGATGATCAGATCAAGCTTCTGCGCTAGCGCCTTGAGCGCATCGTCGAAACCGATCAGGTTCTCGGCCGTGGTCATCCCGCGCAGAGCGTCGCGGACCTCACTTAAGCCCCGCTCGATCCCGGCGATCGCGTCGGGGTCGCCGGTCCGCTGGCGCGAGCGATCGATGCGCCGCGCCAGGGCCTCGACCTCGACACATAGCGACTCCACCGCCTGGCGCGGCAGCGCTTCGGTGAGCTGCCGCCTGATATCGGCGAGATCGCCGCGGAAGACGGCGATGACTTTGTCGAGCCCGGTCGACCGCAGCGACTCGATCTGCACCGTGATCCGGCGCAATTGCTCCTCAAGCTCCGGAAATTCCATCGCCCGAACGGATTCGGCGGCCTCCGCGGCCATCTGCGGCGCCGTTGCCGGCGAGGGCAGGTCCGGCTGATTTAAAGCCCCTGAAACGGCCGCATCGGCGGCGCTGTCGCCAGGACCGTTATGGGAGGAGCGATCACTGGCGACGCCGGAGGCCCGAGGCCGCGGTTGCATCGGCGCGCCGCGTAGCGGCGCGGTACCGCGTGCCAGTTGCTCAAGCTGATCGGTCAGCCGGTCGAGCCGGGCGTGAACCTCGCTCAATTCCTCGAGCGCCAGGCCTTCCGGGTCGGAATCGCGCGCGGCTCCATCATCGTCATAGTCGTAATCGCGCCGTGGCGGACGCGCCCTGCCGCGCCGGTGGTAGTCATCCCGCCCGCCTGCCTCCAACCCGGTATAGGCGTCTTCATAATCGGCCAGCCGCAAGGCGCCGCGGCCATAATCATTGCTCTGCTCGATAAGCTCGTTGAGCCACTCCCCGACCGAGATCCCGGATCGTCGCGCGGCATCGCGGGCAGCTGCCAGGGCTTGCGGACGAAGGCCTCTCAGATTCCACGGACCGCCGGATTTCATCGGGGCGTAAAACCACTTCGGGAGCAACGTGGATCGCCCTGGTCTACCCAAGCCCGCTCGACAGCAAAGCGGAGGGCGCGGTCTTCTGTCCTCGCCCGACTTTTCCGGAATTACTGTAAACAAGCGGTTA
>JBQCCX010000364.1:0-6186 GCA_051961815.1 Xanthobacteraceae bacterium | reverse complement strand
GCCGGCAGCGTACTGGCCTGGGGTGTGTTCGCGCCGACGACCGGCCTGCCGCAAGGCGCGCTTAGCGGCGAATATGTCGGTGCGTCGGGCGATGTCGGTTTCGTGGTCGGCGGCGGCGCCAATGTGCTGATGGGCGGCTCAGGACGCACGGTCGCTTTGCAGCCGCTATCGCTGCAAGGCTCACTTGCATTCAATGTCGTCCTGGGTGTTTCGTCACTCAAATTGCGCCCGGCAACGTGGCAATAAACCTGGAGATGATCCGATGCGTGCCGTGCCGGTTGCACCCATCACCGCAATGGTTCTGCTGCTCTCGGTCTGGTCGGCCTGGGCACAAAGCATTCCTAATCTCAACGTCAAGCCGGTGTGCCGCGGGATCGCCCAACAGGCGCTCAATCCGTCAGAGACTGGCGGACCCGATCTGACCTTTGCTGCTTACGTCAAAAACGAGCGGTCGATGCGCTAAAAGCTCGCTGGCCAGTGGTCGACATTTTCGCGGTCGGAAAAGAGCAATTGCATCGGCGAGCAAATGACCGGAATGGCCAGCTATACCGATCTCGTCAGTTGCCTGGAGATGGCAAAAGAGGCGCGCCAGCTCAACGGCGGCAAGTAGCGTCAAGGCTTAGCCGTCGTCGAGAGCGATCGCCGTATCGCCGTGACTTCCCGCCGGTCGGGGCTTACGCGGTCCGGCTGCGCGGAGCGACTATTTCGGCCGCGAATTGCAGCGGGCGAAGGCGCTGGCGTGAACGGCACGCGGCCGTACTTTCAGGATTGGCCCGCATGGCGTGTCGGCGAGCCCGTCGCCCGGATTTGCCTGAGTTCTGCTTCCAGGGCTGCAATGCGTTTATCGCGTTCGACGAGTGCAACGGCGACATCGGCAGCGTCGAAACGCTGCGGGATATGCTGCGAGCAATTCACGTCCCAAGCAGCAACCGTGAGCAAGATCACATGCTCGGGGCGCGCCTTGTAGCGGTCTGGCAGAAGCTTTTCGATCAGCTCTAGATCGCCTTCGACGACGCGCGCTTCGCCCCAAATCTTGATGCGCCGCCGGTGCGCGTAATCGATCAAGAACAGGTGGCACTTCGGATTTTCTGCGAGATTGCCTTGCGTGATGTATTGCCGGTTGCCGGAAAAATCGACAAAGCCGATGGTCTTGTCGTCGAGCGCCCGCAGGAATCCGGCCGGCCCGCCGCGGTGCTGGATGTAAGGCTGACCTTCCGCGTTGGCAGTCGCCAGAAATACGCTCGTCTGCGTTGCAATGAAGTGGGCGAGATCGGGCGTGATAGCGGTGTTCCAACTGCCTTTTTCCTCGATGCGGGCATAGGCGCGACGCGAACCCTTACGCGCCTGAATTGCCTTCACCGAAGCCGTGAAAGCGACGTCGCTCGAGTAAGACTGGGTTCTTGTCCATACCGGCACATCAGTCCTTGACCGACCTTGGCCTGCAAGGTGTCAAATCGGCGTAACCGTTATTATATTACTAATATAGTTACTCTAGATAACTTGTCAATCGCAAAAATAGGGGTTACGTCATTGTGAACGATTTGGAACCTGCACCGCTGGACCTTTCAATGCCGGATATCCGTCCCGCGCCATTTTTTATCGGCGACGATCTGGCGCTCGATTTTCTCAACAGCGTCGCGGCGCCCGCCGGCGGCGAGCTCGAGTGGCTCGATGATGGTGATGATCTGCTCGCCTGGCTCGAGGCGGCCCATGCCGTGCCAACAGAGATTGCCGGCCAGTTTCGCAAACACGCCGCGCCGCGGGCGCTGGACGCCGTGGCGGCGCAGGCGCGCGAACTGCGCGAATGGTTTCGCAGCTTCGTCAGCGAGTATGCGGGTACACCCTTGCATCCGCGCAATCAGCGCGAATTAGCGCCGCTCAATGCGCTATTGGCGCGCGATCAAGCTTTTCGGCAGATCGAAATTGCGGGTGCCGGGAAAGCGGACCATGGCGAGCGGCGTCGACCGCTGCGCTGGCACGCGCAGCGCCATTGGGACAATCCAAAAACGCTGCTGCTGCCGATCGCCGAAGCAATGGGCGACCTCATCTGCGAACGGGATTTCACGCTGGTGCGCAAATGCGAGGGCCCGACCTGCACGTTGTGGTTTCTGGACGTCAGCAAGGCGCACGTCCGCCGCTGGTGCAGCATGGCTGTCTGCGGCAATCGGGCCAAGGCAGCCGCGCACCGGGCTCGCGCCCGATCAGGCGCAGGATCCTAGAAAAACGGACCCGAGGCTTCCCGCGTTGGAGTTTCTGCGCTTTTTCAAGCCGAAAACCCCCGGTGTGGCAAAAGCATCACACCTAAGCAATTCCGTAACCGGCCCTGTACTAGACTGATTGGGGCCGCGGTTTTGCCGCGTTTGGCTGCGGATTTTGTAGCGTTGGGGGTGGGGGTATGTCAGTCTGCAGAGGCAGCATCGATTCACGCGCTATTGCGGCGTCCCGCCGTGACCGCGTGGCATTGCGGGTGAAGGCGCCATCGCCGGCCCGTTCGTTGGTCGCGCTTGCCGCGATCATTCCGGTCCTGGCGACTCTTGGCGCCTGTGCGCCATCGCCATTCGTTCAAAACAGGACCCAGTTTGCGGCGCCGATCCCGACGCCGACGCGGCAGGCGGCGCTGGATCTTCGCACCGCGCCGTCCGGTAACATTGCCCGTCATTCGGTCGTGCGCAAAGTGACGGTCGCGAGAAGACCCGATCCGGCAGCACCAGCGGTGCTGAACGCACATCCCGCCGCCAAAGCGAATTCATCATCTGATGGCGTCGCGAGCTTCTATACCGAGGACGAGTGGACAGCGAGCGGGGAACGATTCAATACCCGGGCGATGACCGCGGCACATCCGACCCTGCCGTTCGGCACCAAATTGCGCGTGACCAACGTCACCAATGGGCGCTCGGTCGTGGTCCGCATCAATGATCGCGGCCCGTACGTTCCCGGGCGCGTCGTCGATTTGTCAGAATCGGCGGCGGAAAGTCTCGGAATGGTCGAGCGCGGGATCGTCAAGGTGAAGCTTGACGTGGTGCAGAAGCCTTCAGCCAAACAATTTTGATCGGTTGTTGATCACTTCGGAAGTCCGAGCGCGGTCTTGGCCGCCTCGATCAGCGTCACGTCCTGATTCAGGCGGCAGTAATCCTCGACTTTATCCTTGTTCCTCGCCATCACGCCGAGGTCCACCACGGTATTGTTCTTCTGCCCGTTGAAATACCCGCTGAGCCAGTTTGCGATCATGGGGGCTCGCGGACTGAATGTCCGGGCAAACAGATCCTGCCGGCAAGTGATCTTCGCGATGTCGACGGTCATTTGCGCTGGCGCTTCTGATGCTGATAGCAACACGGACAGAGCTGTCAGGCTAACAAAGCATGCCTTCATGAAATGATTCCCTGAATTGCGTGCGGCTGCCGCCGCTCAAGCGGTCACCGGCTATCGAGGCCGGAGGCCTGGGTGACGGCAGGCGGCGGCGCGGCTTGCGATACAGTTTGCGCCGCGTTTTGCGGTATTGGCGCCACAAAGCCGCCGGCGGCGGCGTCGTCCAGCGCCGCACGGTCGAGCTGCTCGTCGTGCTTATAGACATCGTCGCGAAACTCGACGGTGCCGTCGCGCCTCACCCAGCCGGTGAGATAGACCCAGGCTACCGGGATCTTGTGCGGCAGATTGATGATCTTGGTCTGGCCGGCGGCGATGCCGGCATCGATCGCGGCGCGGTCCCAGCCCGGCGGATTGTCCTGGAGAATCCAGGCGGCAAGATCGCGCACATTGTCGACGCGAGTACAGCCGTGCGAGTCGAACCGGTAATCGTCGGCGAACAGTCTCCGCGCGTCGGTATCGTGCATGTAAACCGAATAAGGATTCGGCATATCGATCTTGAGATTGCCGAGCGCGTTCCAGGTACCGGCGTCCTGACGGACGGTGAAATTGGGCGAACGGGACCAATCCACGCTTGCCGGACTGATTTCCTCGTTCTGCGCGCCAAGGAGCCGCATGTGCATGCGGCTGAGATAATTCGGATCCCGATGCACGCGGTTGGCGATCTCGGTCTTGGTGATCGACAGCGGCACCGTCCAGGTCGGATTGAGATCGACTGCAGTAATGTAAGCGGTGAGCGTGGGCGAGGGCCGGTCGATCTTGCCGACGATGACGCGGTAGCGACGCTCGACCGTTCCGTGCGCGACCGCCTCGACGAAGGCAGCAGGGATGTTCACCACCACGTAGCGCTCGGCAAACAGGAAATCCATGCCGCGCAACCGGTCGAGCGAGGCTTCGAGTTGTTTGATGCGATCCTTGACCGGCACATTGAGCGCTTTGATCGTCCGCGCGCCGATGCTGCCGCTCGGCTCGAGACCGTGGCGCAACTGAAATTTTTTCACCGCGCCGGTCACGGCGTCGTCGTAGCTGTCGCCGGCCTCGGCATTGGCCGGCAAGTCGCCGGTGATGACGAGGTGACGACGCAACAGCGCCACCGCGTCACCGCTTGCGCCCGGCGCGAGTTTGGCCTCGGCAGGCACGATCGGCCAGCCGCCGCGCACCTCGACATCGGAATAGCTGAACAGTGTTTGCTTGATGCGCAGATAGGTGCCGTCGTCGAATGCCGGGTCCGCCGACCGGGCCAGCTCGGCCGCCGAGCGTGATTCCGGTGTCGACGCGGTCGGCTTGCCAGTTTGCACCGCGGGGGTCCCGGCACCGGTCGGTTTGCCAGTGAGCGGCGGCCGGATGCTCTGGTGGGCGGGACTTTGTTGGCCAGCGTTTTGCGCCAGCGCCGAACCCGCCAGCAACAGCGCAACAAGTCCGGCGATAAAATGAGTTCGCATAGTGGCGCCCCCTCCCGGCCGTCACGCACGCGCTGCCCGAACATCCAACGTCGCCACGTCCGCCGCCGAAACATTGATGTGGATCAAAGTAAAGCCCACAGGTCCGACCGAATAAAGGCCGGACCGTTCCCTCCTTTAAGCTTTCAAGGGGTTCCGTTTCCGTCATCCGGACCGCCGCGGCGGTGGAAAGGCCGCGTCCAGCGCCGCAAGCTCCAGCGACGCCAGCGTGAGCGACAGCGCCAGCGCGTTCTCCTTCACATGCGCAGCGGATCCGGATTCCGGTATTGCTATGACGCGGCCGCCGCGCATGGTCCAGGCCAGCGCCACGGCAGCGCTTGAGCAGTTATGCGCGATGCCGATGCGCGCCAGCGCGGGATTTCCGAGCAGCGCGGTGCCGGGACCGCCGAGCGGCGAATACGCCATCACCGCCACATCGTGCCGTTCGCACCATGCCAACAGGTCGCGTTCGATGCCGCGATCATCGAGGCTGTAAGGCAGCTGGTTCATCGCACAGCGGTCGCCTTGCGGGACGCGAAACAGCTTTTCCATGTCGCCGACCTTGAAGTTCGACACGCCCCAAGCGCGAATCTTGCCGGCGCTGCGCAAATCTTCGAAGCCTTTAACGACGTGGGCGAAATCGCTGACGCCATCTGGCCAATGCAGCAGATAAAGATCGAGGTGATCGGTGCCGAGCCGGCTGAGGCTCGCCGCGCAGGCGCGCGCAATGCCGTTGCCGCCGACGTGGTTCGGCCACACTTTGGAGACCAGGAACACGCGATCGCGTTGGCCGGCGATGACACGCCCGACCAGTTCCTCGGAGCCGTAGATTTCGGCGGTATCGATCAGCGTCATGCCGAGATCGATGCCGATACGCATTGCGGCTTCTTCCTCGGTTTGCGGATGCCTGCCATGCGCGAGCCGCGCCGAGCCCTGTCCGAGGGCCGGCACGCTGTGTCCGGCGCGCAGCTTTACCGTGCGCGCCGCGCTTGGCGCGCCGCCCGGCTGGCCGAAAGCTCGGCTTGCCGTCATGACACACACGCCCGCACTTGCGCAAAATCGATTGAATTCACGGCGGTTCAGGACTGTTGTACGCTTCATATAATCGTTTCCGCTGACATCGTGATTGCGGAAAATGTGAAGCGACCGGCTGCGCAGTCAAGCCCATGCGCGGCGGTGCGGGCCGTCTGAGGCAAAGGTTGAGGCAGGCATCTCATGCGTCTGCGTTGACCCTCCATGTTACTGGCCGTCTGCGCGGCGTCGATCGGGCTTGCGCTGCCGGCGGGGCAGGCGGCCGCGGCCGACCGTGCGATTGTGCTCGAGATCAACGGCGCCATCGGGCCGCCGGTCGCCGATTACATCGCCCGCGAGCTCAAGACCGCGC
>JBQCCX010000363.1:0-9912 GCA_051961815.1 Xanthobacteraceae bacterium | reverse complement strand
CCGCATCAGTTCGCCGGCGCGCGATAGTGGCGCTTCGCCGGAATTGAGCTTCTGCCGCCGCACCGGGATTTCGGGCACCGCCGCGATACCGCAGACGACCTCGATCTGATAGCCGTTCGGCTCGCGCAGCCGCACCCGCTTGCCGCCGCCGGGCTCGTCGATCGTCTCGACGGCCGAGGCGCCGGGCGCCTTGGTCAGCCGCTTCAGGTCGTCTTCGCTGTCGACGTAATAGGCGAGCCCGACAAATTTCGGATCGCCCTTCTCGGTGACGTGGATGTGGTGGTTGGGATCGGTGCCGCGCATGTACAGCGCGTTGGCGGTGCGCTCGCTGCGGCGCAAGCCGAACCGGGTGAGAAATTCCTCCATGACATCGAGATCGGGAACCCGCAGGCGCCCATAAGCGATGTCCGTCACCTTGACCCAAGACATGTGCTTCACTCCCTCGGCATTACGTCGGCACGCTCGACGCAATCTGCCACGATCAAGGGAGCTTCGGCAACGCGCTGGCTTTATGCGTAGTAGTCGGCGGCGACCGTCGCATCGTGGCGCCTGCCGCCGAGCGCATTGAATACCGGGGTCAAGACGATCGTCACGATGAGATTGAGAATGAGCGTGTAGAGCGCGCTGTAACCGGGGAAGCTGTAGCCGCCGATCGCCAGCGGATAATTGGGCGCCAGATTCGCGGCGACAAACATCCAGGTGCCGAACGCGATGCCAACCGCCCAGCCGACAAATAGCGCCCAGTCGTTGAACCATCGCGTATAGGTGCCCAGCATTACTGCCGGGACGGTTTGGATGATCCAGATGCCGCCGAGGAGCTGGAGATAAATGGCATATTGCTGCGGCACGAAGACGATAAAGGCGAGCGCGCCGAATTTGACGATCAGCGACACCCATTTCGCCATCTGCGATTCCTGCCGGTCGGTCGGATTGCGGTTGATGAACTCGCGATGGATATTGCGGGTGTAGAGATTGGCCGCGGCGATCGACATGATCGCCGCGGGCACCAGCGCTCCGATGCCGATGGCCGCGAACGCGACGCCGACGAACCAAGACGGGAAGCTGTGCAGGAACAGCGCGGGCACCGCGAAGTTGTTGCCGAACCGCTTGAAGCCGTCGGTGAATTCGGGGAGAGCGCTCACGCCGGTGGCGATGGCGAAGAAGCCGACCAGCGCCAACAGGCCGAGCATGAACGAATAGCCCGGCAGCAATGCCGCGTTGCGGCGAACGGCGCGCCCGCTGCTGGCGGCGAGAATGCCGGTGATCGAATGCGGATAGAGGAACAGGGCCAAAGCAGAACCCAGCGCCAAAGTCGCGTAGATGCCGTAGGAGCCGGTGGTATGGGGGCCCGGCGCGGCGAGCAGCAGTTTCGCCGGCGGTACTTTGGCAAAGATATTGCCGAAGCCGCCGAGCTCGATCGGAACAGCGATGACGACGGCGAAAGCCGTGACGTAGATCAACAGATCCTTGACGATCGCGATCGAGGCCGGCGCCCGCAACCCGCTCGTATAAGTAAAGGCGGCAAGAATGATGAAGGCGATGACGAGCGGCACATCGCCGGCATAGCCCTCGCCGACCACGCCCATGCCGCCAATGACGACCTGCAGGCCGACCAATTGCAGTGCGATGTACGGCAAGGTGGCAACGATGCCAGTGACCGCCATCGCCAGCGCCAGCCAGCGATTGCCGAAGCGGCCGCGCACGAAGTCCGCTGCGGTGATGTATTGATGCTTATGGCAGACGTACCAGAGTCGCGGGAACACCAGAAACAGGATCGGATAGATCATGATCGTGTAGGGCACCGCGAAGAAGGCGATTGCGCCAGCGCCGAACGCCAGCGCTGGAACGGCGATGAAGGTGTAGGCGGTGTAAAGGTCCCCGCCGATCAGGAACCAGGTGACGACCGTGCCGAAGCGCCGGCCGCCCAATCCCCATTCGTGCAGCAGGTCGAGATCGCCCTTGCGCCAATGGGCGGCGACGAAGCCGAGGACGGTGATGAGCGCGAACAGAATTATGAAAATGATCAGGGCGGTCCAATTCACGTCGGCCACGGCAGTGCTCCCGAATTCTTAATTCGCGATCCAAGGCCTCTCGATGTGACCGGCCGCCTGTGCAGGACCGACTTGCTAATCCTCGGTCATGAAATAAACGACCGCGGTCAGGATGGCTCCGATGATCACCCAGAGCATCTGATACCAGTAGAAGAAGGGAATCCCGATCCAGGTCGGATCAGCCCGGTTGTAGAAGGAGACCCAAAGACTGGCGATGAATTGGAGCACAAACAGCAGGTACCACCAGCTCCAACCTGAGTGGGCACGCCGCCGGTTGGTAGTTGGCTGATTCATGTCGCGCCCAATAATCCCTGAGAGTCGATCGGCCTCTCTAAGTCGCGCAGCAAGCAGAGACCGTTGGCAAACCTGCTGCCTAAAACCCGGAGCACATCATTCTTGTTCCGAACGATGCGGCAGAAAACGGGGGTGTGTAGCGCCTGACCGCTAGACGCCAGGCTACACTGCAAGACAATTCGCTTTTGGTATAGTTCTTTCAATTTTTGTGCGCCGCAAAACCGTGACGGGGGAGGAAGCAATTGGAACAGCCGGCTGCAGTTGAAATCGCCAAACATACGCTGATGGCCGGCGGACTCATCCTGGCTGTGGGCACGGTTGCCGGCTTGTTCGCGCAAAAAACCAGAATTCCCGACGTTGCGGTATTCCTGGTCGCCGGAATGATGATCGGTCCGCAGGCCCTCGGTCTGATCGATATCAAGGCCGATTCCGCGCTCTATCAAATTCTTCTGCTGTTCGGCGCCAGCTACATCCTGTTCGACGGCGGCGCTTCGCTGCGGTTTCAGGTGATGAAGCAGGTGTGGATCACGATCGTGATCATCGCCACGGTCGGCGTGCTGATTACCGCGATCATCACCGGTACCGCCGCCCATTTTGTGCTGGGTGTTCCCTGGATCGTGGCGGCGTTGCTCGGCGCGGCGCTGGCTTCCACCGATCCGGCAACGCTGGTCCCGATTTTTCGCCAGGTCCATATCCGCGACCGGGTGGCGCAAACGGTGATGTGCGAATCCGCGTTCAACGACGCAACCGGCGCTATCGTCACTTTCGGCGTCTTGACCGTGGCGATGGGCAGCGGCGAGTTTTCATTGTCGGCTTCTTTGCTCGATCTGCTCACGCAAGCCACGCTCGGCATCGCCGCCGGCGCCATACTTGGTTACCTCGCCGCGCTGTTGATCGCGCACGAGCGCTGGGCCTTTTTCATGGAATATGCGCCGGTGGTGACGATCATGGCGGTGATCGGCGCCTATTTTGCCGCCGACGGCATGCGCGCCAGCGGCTTCATGGCGGTATTCGTGTTCGGCATCATGTTAGGCAACAAGCATTCATTCGGATTCCAAATGGGCAAGAGTGAAGCGCAGCGCCTCGATCAGTATGTCGAGACGACGGCATTCATCATGCGCTTATTTATTTTCATCCTGCTCGGCAGCCAGGTCGATTTCACACTGATGAATCGCTACCTTCTCGGCGGCGTTGCCGTGGTGGCGATCTTCATGCTGGTGGCGCGACCGGTGACCGTGTTCGCTTGCGCGTTGCCCGACCGGCGGGCGCGCTGGAGCCTCAATGAGATGCTGTTCATGTGCTGGACGCGTGAGACCGGCGTCATTCCCGCCGCGCTTGCCGGTATCTTGCTCGGCATGAAAGCGCCGGGAGCGCAGCTGATCGCCTCCGTTACCTTTATCGCCATCCTCATGACCATCCTCATTCAAGCCCCGACCACCCGCTGGCTGGGAGCGAGATTGGGGCTCCTGGAAGAAAAGAAAAAGGATTAACGGCGTCGCTCCGGAAAAGCCTGCGACTTAGCGGCACATCGCCGCGGAAAATAGCCTTCTGCCGGCATCGAGCCTGTCGGTTCGGTTCTTTGCACTTCCCGCCTTCGCCGAAGGCCCGTAAAATGGACCAACACTTGCCATCAGTCCGACGCGGCGTCACCAATGGCTCCGCTAACGGAACGACCAAGGGGAGGAATAGCAGATGAAACGTCGTCAATTCTTGAAGACCGCCGGTATCGGCGTCGCCGGCGCCGCGATCGCCGCGCCTGCCATCGCGCAATCGATGCCCGAACTGAAATGGCGTCTGGCCACCAGTTGGCCGAAATCGCTAGACGTGCCGTTTGGGTCATCGGAAACGCTATCGAAATACGTTGCCGAAGCGAGCGATAACAAATTCCAGATTCAGACCTTTGCCGGCGGCGAGATTGTGCCGCCATTCAGCGTGGTCGACGCTGTTGGCAATCAGACCGTCGAAATGTGCCATACCGCAGCGTATTATTTCTTCGGCAAGGATCCGACCTTTGCACTTCTGTGCTCGGTGCCGTTCGGCCTGAATTCACGACAGCAAAACGCCTGGTTTTACGATCACGGCGGCAATGCGATGGTCAACGACTTCGTCAAGAAGTTCAATCTGTACGCGATGCCCGGCGGGAATACCGGCACGCAGATGGGTGGTTGGTTCGCCCAGGAGATCAAGACCGTCGGCGACTTCAGCGGCCTGAAAATGCGGATCGGCGGCTGGGCGGGCAAGACGATGGTCAAGCTCGGCCTTATCCCGCAGCAAATTCCTGGTGGCGATATTTATCCGGCACTCGAGAAGGGGACAATCGATGCGGCCGAATGGGTCGGCCCCTACGACGATGAGAAGCTTGGTTTCTACAAGGTCGCCAAGAACTACTATTACCCCGGCTGGTGGGAAGGCGGGACGGCGCTGCACTTTTTCGTCAATAACGAAAAATGGAATGCCTTGCCGAAGGCCTATCAGGGGATCCTCACCGCGGCCGCTGGCTATGCAAACGTTGAAGTGCTGGCCAGGTACGACACGCGCAATCCGCAGGCGCTCAAGCGGTTGGTCGCGAACGGCGCAATCTTAAGGCCGTTTAGCCAGGAAATCATGGAAGCCTGTCTTAAGGCATCCAACGAGGTCAATGCGGAAACATCTGCTGCCAATCCCGATTATAAGAAAATCCTGGATTCGCAGACCTCGTTCCGCAATGACTCGAACCTGTGGTGGCAGGTTGCCGAATATGGCTTTGAGACGTTCATGATCCGCACGCGGCCAAAGAGCTGAACGACTTTCTTCGCAAAATACCGGGGCTGGCCTTCGGCCAGCCCCTTTTTGCTTTGATGCCGCGCGAACGCTACCGGCCCGGCGTCACGTCGAGCGGCGGCGGCTCGACGGGCGGAATCATCTGCTCGAAGCGTTTCTGTAATTCCTGGTTTGAAATAGCAGGGGGCTTGCGGCTGTCGGCGCTCGCGCCTTCGCCGACATGCGTAAGCTGCGGCAGTAACAGCACCGCAAGCAATAAAGCGGCTTGCGCGAACAGATACGGCAATAACGATCGCAGCAGCGCCGGAAACGGGATGGCCTGCCGGAGAACGGCGCGCGTCATCATGACGGCGTAACCGATCAATGGATTGATGAAGCTTGCTTGCAAAGCGAGCAGCACCAGAACGGCAACCCAGCGTGCATCGGCGACCCGGACGAGGAGCGGCGGAATGACAATCGGCACGACGACGAAGATGATCTCGAAGGCGTCGAGCACCAGTGCGCTGAGCGCGATCCCGGCAAGCACGATCAGGGTCGCGCTCAGCGTGCCGCCCGGGATCGCAGCAATCCAGTTGGCGACGAGTTGATCGGTGCCGAGGATGCGCAGCACCAGGGTCAACGTGGTTGCGGCAACCAGGAGGAAGAACAGGGCGCCAGTCAGCGCCAGCGCTTCGCGCAATATTTCGCTGAGAACGGGAACCGGCAACCGGCCGCTAACGAAGCCGGCAAGCAGAAGGGTAAATCCGCCCATCGCCGCGGCCTCGACCGCGTAAAAATATCCGGCCGCGACGCCGCCAAGCAGGATCAAGATCGCCGACACGGTCACAGCGGCGAGTAGTGCTTGCTGGATGGTCGGCCGCTGCGCTTTCAGCAGCGTGGTCTCGCCTGGCTTTGATCGCCGGTTGAACCACCAGCCGATAATGAGACAGGCGGCGAGGTAGAGGGCCGCGGGCAGAAGCGCACCATGAAACACATCCTGCGTGTTGATGACGCGGTCTTCGCGGCCGGTTGTCGTCACCGCGATGGTGTGTGCGTTGAGCATCGCATCGCCGAGAAGTATCAACACCAGCGACGGCGGCACGACGACGCCAAGCGTGCTCGCAACGGTGATGATTGCGGCCCGGCGCGGCAGCGCGATCCCGGAAGCGGCGAGCCGCGGTTCGGCAACGCGCGACAAAGCCAGCACGCTGGCGCCGACCGAACCGTTCATCGGCCCAAGCAGCGCGCCGAGCGCAATTCCGGAAACTGCCGGAGCCGCCGGCCCCGGCACAATGGCAAGGCAGCAGCGATAGAGCGCGTCGGCAAGCGGGAGGCGGTTGATGAGCGCGCCCATTAGCACATAGAGCGGGATGGCTTGAAGCAGATCGTTGTCAAGAAGATTGATCAGGCGTTCGGGCAAGACGCCGAGCAAGTGAACCGGCACCTCGCCCCCTAACGCGCCTATCGCCGCGCCCAGACACGCCGCAGCAAGCAGCACTATTGCGGCCGGAATTCCGGTGAAGACGACGCCAAGGCCGACCAACAACAACAGGATCAAGCCAATCCACGGCATCAGTGACGTCATTGCAGGCCCGGCAGATCGGGCGCCGGCCTCGGTCGAACAATTTCAATCGTCCCCTCGATCAAGACCAACAACGCCAGAACAAGCAGAGCCAATTTGACGATGAAATAGCCGGGATTGCCTGTATCGGGAAATCGTTCGAGCAGCAGCGTCGAATTCCGTACGATGCTCCAGCCGGTAATCAGCACGATAATCGACCAAGGAACGAGACCAAAAGCTGCAGCTGCGCGCGCCAACCATCGACGCGTCGTGTCCGAATACCCGCGCGAGATCGTGTCGGCGGCCAGGTGGGTTTTCGCCCGTGTCGCTGCTGTAATGCTGACAGCGACATAGAACGCGAACAACCATTGCCCGAGATCATTCGCCTCCCGCGAGTAAAGGCCAACGATCGAACGCAGCGGCCATTGCAGGAACAGTAAAGTCACGATTGGCAGGGCCAACCATTTGGCTGCAGCAACCAGAAAATCAACGAATTGATCGAGCAATCGCATGTGCTGCTTGCGTTCGCGACTCGCCCATGAGCGATGGGTGCGAATATTCGCGTTTTTCGATCGCGCTCACAAGGCTTGCGCCTGTGCGGCGAGCGCCGGTCGGCAAATGGCAGATGCAAAATCGTGCAATGGCGGCGCTGAAAACGAAATCAGCCGCGGCTTCCGTCGCGTTTTAGCAGGACCGCAGAACGGCTATTTGATCTCGGGCGGCTGGCCGAGATCGAGCGGCGGCAGCTCGATCTGAGGAATATTAATCTGCACCTTGCTGGGGTCTACGTTTGAAAGCCCTGACCTGTAGTGCGTGACCAGGCCAGGGAACATAATCGTCGTTACCACCATGATGACCTGAATCACAACGAACGGCATTGCGCCCCAATAAATCTGGCCGCTTGTGATTCCGGGCGTCAGCTTGCCGGTCACGCGATCAATAAACGGTTCACGCGGCGCCACTGAGCGCAAATAGAACAAAGCGAACCCGAACGGCGGGTGCATGAACGAAGTTTGCATGTTGACGCCGAGAATGACGCCGAACCAGATCAGGTCGATGCCGAGATGCTCTGCCGCGGGACCAAGCAGCGGTATGACGATGAAGGCCAGTTCGAAAAAGTCGAGAAAGAAAGCCAGCACGAACACGAAAGCGTTGACGAACAACAAAAACCCGATCTGTCCGCCCGGCAACGAGGTGAGCAGGTTTTCCACCCAGATGTGTCCACTGACTCCATAAAACGTCAGCGAAAACACGCGCGCACCCACCAGAATGAAAACGACGAACGCCGCCAATTTGGCCGTTGCCTCGGTTGCCTGCCGGACCAGGTCCCAGGTCAAACGCCGCTTGAGCGCACCGAGAATAAGCGCGCCGCTCGCGCCCATGGCGCCGCCTTCGGTCGGGGTGGCAACGCCGATGAAAATCGTGCCCAGCACCAGAAAAATCAGGAACAGCGGCGGCACCATGGCAAACGCCGTCTGCTGCGCCATCCGCGACAAGAAACGGTAGCCCGCGAAGCGATCGAGAAGCCAATTTAGGATTGCCACAGCGAAAGCAAAGAGGATGCCGAAAAACATGGACAGCACCACATAGTCGGCGCCATGCGTCTCGGAATTGCGCATCATGAACCAGCCGAATACCGCACTCGCAATTGCAAGAACGAGCAACGAACCAAGTCCGCGACCGCCAGTATCCTCGCGGACGCCGACGGCTTCGGCTGGCAGACCGGGCGTCGCCTTCGGAGACACAATCGAGATGATGAAGGTATAAACCGCGTACATTCCGGCCAGGGCGATGCCCGGAACGAATGCGCCTTCGTACATATCGCCGACCGATTTGCCGAGCTGATCGGCCATCACGATCAGCACAAGCGACGGCGGAATGATCTGCGCCAATGTGCCCGACGCGGCTATGACGCCCGCAGCAAAGCGCCGGTCGTAACCGTAGCGCAGCATGATCGGCAGCGAAATCAACCCCATCGAAATTACCGACGCGGCGACCACGCCTGTGGTGGCGGCCAATAGCGCGCCGACGAATACGACAGCGTAAGCAAGACCGCCGCGAACGGTGCCAAACAGCTGGCCGATGGTATCAAGCAGATCCTCCGCCATGCCGGAGCGCTCGAGCACCAAACCCATGAAAGTGAAGAATGGAATCGCCAACAGCGTGTCATTGCTCATCACGCCGTAGATGCGCTCCGGCAAGGCTTGCAAAAAATCCGGCTGAAACTGACCAAGTCCGATACCGAGCAGCGCATAGAACAAGCCGACAAAGGCCAACGAAAACGCAGCCGGATAGCCGAGCAAGAGCACGACAATCAGCGAGCCGAACATGATCGGCGCCATGTTTTGGATGATAAACGCTTCCATTAAATTCTGGCCCCGTCAGCGCTCACTTTTTCTCGACGCCCATAGCTTCGATCAGCTGCTCAGCTTCGACCTCCAGCGCGCTGGGCTGCGCCGCATGCGGATCGGGAATCAGGCCGCGAATAATGGCGACGCGTTTGATCAGTTCGGAAATGCCCTGCGCCAGCAACAGCGCAAACGCAATCATGACCAGGGATTTGGCCGGCCACTGCGGCAGCCCGCCGGCATTGCCCGACTGCTCATTGATCGCATAGGAATTGAGAAAAAACGGGATGCCGGTGACAACCAGAATGATGGCGAGTGGCAGGAGAAAAAACGCGGTACCGATCATTTCAACTGTATTGCGGAGCCAGCGCGGGAGCAGATTGTACACGATGTCGATGCGGACATGCTCGTTCTCAAGCAGGGTCCACGGTGCACACAGCAGAAAAACTGCGCTGAACAATATCCATTGCAATTCGAGCCAGGCATTCGAAGAAAGGTCGAAGATCTTGCGGACTGTCGCATTGCCGGCCGAAACTATAACGGCGACCAGGATCAGCCAGGCGACCCATTTGCCGATTTTTGTATTTATGGCGTCTATAACGCCGCTCAGCCTAAGAAGCGCGCGCACCCAATTCCCACTCCCCCGCATCCCGACGGCGCCGGCTTCTCTATGGCGGCGCCTTGGCAAGGGCCTTCGACGGCCCAAGATTGACCTGCACCTTGCCGGGATACCGCGCTGAAGGTCAAGCCGCCGAGAAGCCGCGGGTTCGCTCGAAATTGGAGCGGGCGAAGGGAATCGAACCCTCGACATACAGCTTGGGAAGCTGTCGTTCTACCACTGAACTACGCCCGCGCTCGGCTTGAGCATAGCGAAGGCGCGCCGCCGGCAGCAAGGAGCGAAAAGCGCGGCTGCGGGTAT
>JBQCCX010000362.1:0-2497 GCA_051961815.1 Xanthobacteraceae bacterium | reverse complement strand
GGGCCGCGACAATTCTGCGGGCGGTAGGTTCGCGCAGCGCACGATCAAATAACCGCACTCAAGAACACGGCACTCAAGAACACGGCGATGTGCGGAACCAATGGCCATCCCACGCCCGCACCCATGCGCAGCCATAGCCGTAACCGAACGGAGCGTCATAGGCGGAATAGGACACCGGCGCCGGGCCCACCGCTACGGCGCGGCTGCGGTGCACGCGCGTTTTTGGAATCCGCCGTTCCGCGGCCCGCGTGGTTGGGGCCGAGGTCCGCCGGTGCGGCTGCACACTTGTCAGCGGCGGCCCCGCCGGTGTGCCGACCACATATCCCGGATTCGACGGCGCGATCGGCGTGTAGCTCGGTTGCGGTACCGTATAGGGAGTCGATGGATTGAAAACCGGCGGCGTCGGTGGCGTTGGGCGAACCACATATTGCGCTTGAGCCAATTCGACCAGCGCGCAGGCGCCAAACACCACCGCGCAACCGCGCGTCAAGAATTGCGTCAGGGCGTTCCAGCCCAATCTGCTCGTGACCATGACCGCCTCCCTTGATCGATGCCGCAGAGCGATGACCGGATTCAGTCCTCGCGGGCGCACGCCATCCGGGTCACCGCTTGAGGCCGGGAAGCTTACTGCATCGCGGGTCGGTTGGCATTGGCTGGGTTGGCATTGGCTGGGTTGGCATTGGGCGGGTTCGCATTGACTGCCAATACCAGGGCGACCTGACATGTGCGGCTATGACATGTGCCATCCAGTCCGCGCCACGATCGGCAACTTCCGGCCGATCCCGATCGTTCCACCCATTCGTTTCGCTAATGCGCGCGAGGCGAGAGTTCACCAAGCGACGCGATCTAGTCGCGGACGTAAACGGGTGGGGCAGGGCACCGTGACCGGCGTCGCGCTCGGCTATAACTGATATTCCGTCGCGATCTTGGTTGCTAGCGCTTGCGCGAGCGTTTAAACGACCGCGCGATGTAAATTTTTCAGAAACTGGGGAGAACGGATTCTTTTTGCTGCGAGTTGATCGCGTTGCTGGCATGATGAAACTGTCGCCTGGGGGAGCCAACAACATGAAGAAGACTGCCGTGCTGGCCTTCATCTTTGTCGGGGCTGCCTTTCCCGCGGTCGCGAAGCACCATCACCATCACCATCACCGCGACCATGCAAGCGCTTCGAGCGCCTCGCATCCGCGCATCAGCTGCGAAACAGTGCGAGCCTACGTCGCGCAAGTCGGCCTGGCGCAGGCCAAAGCGCTGGCGCAATCCGCCGGCATGACCGAAGCCGAGGAGCGCGAAGCGGCGCACTGCCTCGAGAGAAAAATCTAGCGTTGCCATCGCGGGCCACTCGCCGACGGAGAATGCTTCCCCGCAAGCGGGGACAAGCAGCGCATAGTCTCGCCGCAGGAGCACGAGTGCGCCGCGCAATTTCCCGAACTACGCAGGGAGCGGGAAAAAGAAGCCCAAATACAGTTCGCGGCAACAATCCGTCTCGTAGTCAATCAAGCCGACCGACCACATCTTCCGCAAGCGATAGCGACGCCGTGAGCCCTGGTGATTCGATGCCGAACAGATTAACGAGCCGCGGCATGCCGTGTTCGGCGGGACCGGCGATCAAAAAGTCGGCCTGCGGTTCTCCGGGTCCGCGCAGTTTCGGCCGGATGCCGGAATAGTCCGGCACCAGCGAGCCGTCGGGCAGGCCGGGCCAATAGCCGCGGATGCGGGCATAAAAACTCTCGGCACGGCGCGGGTCGACCGCGTAGTTCTCTTCTTCAATCCATTCGACGTCGGGTCCAAAGCGCATGCGGCCCGCCATATCGAGGGTGACATGAACGCCAAGCCCGCCGTCGACCGGCGTCGGATAAATCAGCCGCGAAAAAACGGGGCGGCCGGCATAGCCGAAATAATTGCCTTTGCCGAAAACCAACCGCGGCACCTGCGCGGCCGGATAGCCATCGATGCGGCGCGCCAGCGCTTGCGCGCCGAGGCCTCCGGCATTGACCACCGCATCGAATTCGAACGTGCCCGGGTCGCGGCCGCCGAATTGTACGCGCCAGTGCGGCGCCTTGAAGCTCAACCGCTCGACCGGCGTCTGGAACGCGATCATGCCCCCGCGGTCTTCAAGGTCGCCCCACAGCGCGCGCATGTAAGCATGGCTGTCGATGATCCCGGTTTCCGGCGACCACAACGCGCCGATGCAGGACAATTCACCTTCCAAGGCGCGCGCCGCATTGCCGCCGATCATTTCCGTGCCTTCGACCTCGTTTGCGATCGCCTGCGCGTGGATGGTCTCGACCTTCGCCAATTCGGCCGCATTGGTTGCGACGACAAGCTTGCCGCATTTGCGATGCGGCACGTGATGCGAGGCGCAGAAGGCGTACAGCATTCGGCGCCCGTGCACGCAATGCCGGGCGCGCAGCGAGTCGGTTGGATAATAAAGCCCGGCATGGATCACCTCGCTGTTACGCGAGGAGATGCCGTTGGCTATTCCGCCTGTCGTCTCGGC
>JBQCCX010000361.1:0-4301 GCA_051961815.1 Xanthobacteraceae bacterium | reverse complement strand
GCACCAATGCCGGGGTCGACAACGTTTCGACCTTCCGCAAGCTGCATGTTTTCAAGGACCCCAAGCAGCGGGTGATGGCGATCGCCTCGGCCGGCAATCTTTCGATGAGCCAGTCCGTGGTCAGCACATTGACCGAAGGCTACGACAATCCGGAGACCGGCGAGCACGAAACTCTGATGAACGCGCCGACCCTGTTTCAGGCGGCGCGGCGGGTCGGCCATGTCGTGCGCACGATTCACGCTACCGAAGGCAAGGCGCTTGAGGCCTCCGACGTGACCTTCGACGTATCGTTCCTGTTCGGCGGCCAGATCATGGGCGACCGCATGCGGCTGTTCATGATCTACTCGGCCGGAAACTTCATCGAATGCACCGTCGACACGCCTTATCTGCAGATCGGCGAGCACAAATACGGCAAGCCGGTGCTCGACCGCGCCATCAACTACGACATGGATATCTACGACGCGCTGAAGGTCGGACTGATCTCGATCGATTCGACGCTGCGATCGAACCTCTCGGTTGGCTTGCCAATCGATCTGTTGGTGCTGCGCCGCGACACCTGCGACCCGGAATTGATCTACCGCATCGAGCCGGGCGAACCCTATTTCACCGACCTGCGCGAGCGCTGGTCGGCGGCGCTGCGCGCCGCCCATATCGGCATACCGCGGCCGCCCTACGCGAACCGCCGCTAACACGCGGATTACGCGGGTTCGTCCAAAGCGAGAGGCAAATTCGTTAACCGACCGTTAACGATTGCGGCCACTGCACCGCGGTTCCCGGCGTCCGTGATTTCCGGGCAAATTGCAAGTCATTCGCAAGCTTTTGCTCGCTATCTTGGCGCCGGCCGAGATACCTAAAGGTGGCAATGTGTGGCCTGCGGCGCAGATACCAATCGCCGGGGAGACGAACCGGTCGCGGTGGGACCAGGCACGCGTTCGTTTGCTCATTCCCATTGGCGTGATTGTCGCCATTGCGATCGTCTGCATCGCCGTGGGCGTGCTGAGTTCCGCGCAGCGCGCCGACCGGATTTCGGCAGATAGCGAGAAAGAATCGATTCTGCGCTCGATCGACGAAAACGCCGACCGAGCGCTGCGGCACCTCCAAAGCGTTGCGGCCATGCCGCAAGCGATTGCCAACATTCGCGACAACTATGACGGCGCATGGGTCGATCGGCGCGTCGGACAATGGCTCGAAACTTTCTACAATGCCGAGATCGTGGTCGTATTCGGCGCCGCCGACCAGACTGCGTATGTCCGCTCGCGCAATGACGACGAAGCGCTCCCGGCCGACCTGGCGGTAGAACTCGCGCCGGCGCTCGATCTCTTGCGCGGTCGCTCCACCGCAGAGCCGCAGCGCGTCATTCTGGTCAGTCCGCGCGAATGGTCCAAACCGGCGAATGCTGTGGCTTTGATCCAGCGCTTTATTGGCCAGCCCGCGATTGTGGCTGCGGTGGCGATTGGCGAAGAGGCAAACGACGCGAACGGAAGCAATGGTGCCCCGATCGTTGCGTCGATAAAGTATATCGACGATCGGCTTTTGGCGAAGATCGCCGGTCGATTGCGGGTCGATGGCTTGCGCATCGCCGATCCAGCCGCCGATCAAGCCGCCGATCCGATAGTTGAGCGCATCGCCGAGGCGACGACGATCACAGCCGACGACCGTCTCATCGAACTTTCCGACGCGCAGGGTACCGCGATCGCCCGCCTGGTATGGCGCCCAAGGCGGCCGGGCGGAGCCGTGATCATGAGCGTCGTGCCATTTGTCGCGATCGCGCTCGTCGCGTTCGCCATGCTGATCGTCTTCATCATGCGTCATCTGCAGCGCACCACGGCCGCGATCGCCGCCGGCGAGCGCCAACTGCGCCATCTCGCGTTGCATGATCCGGTCTGCGGTTTGCCAAACCGGATTTATTTCGCCGAGCGGCTGGAGCGCGCCATTGCCGAGGTGCGAGGCGGCGGCATGACTGCCGCGGTGTTCTACATCGACCTCGATCACTTCAAGGACGTCAACGACACGCTCGGCCATCACATCGGCGACGAGCTCATCCTCAACGTGACACGACGCTTGAGCCAGATCATGCGCGATGACGATCTCGTCGGCCGGCTCGGCGGCGACGAGTTTGCCATCATCATGACCTGCGCTTCGGATAACTACTCGCTGCAGGCGATAGCCGAGCGCATTCTTGGCGCCATCTGCGCGCCGTTCATCGTCAGCGGACACGCCCTCAATATCGGCGCCTCGATCGGCATCGCCATCATCGACAGCTCGACCCAAGATGCGCGCGACATCCTGCGCTACGCCGATATGGCGCTCTATCGCGCCAAGAACGAGGGCCGCAACCGCGCTTGCATCTACGACGCAGCGATGGACGCCGACCTGTCAAATCGAAAATTGCTCGAAGGGGCGCTTCGCCAGGCGATCAGGAACCAGGAACTGCACGTCGTTTATCAGCCGATCGTCAACCCGAGCGGCCAGCGCCTCCTCGGGGTGGAAGCGCTGGCGCGTTGGATCCACCCGATCCACGGCGAGGTCCCGCCGGCGCGTTTTATTCCGATCGCCGAACATTCGGGGCTGATTGTCGAGCTCGGCGAATACATCCTGCGCCGCGCCTGCCTCGACGGCCGAAATTGGCCGGGGCTGACGGTTTCAGTCAACGTGTCGCCGCTGCAATTCCGGCGTCCGGATTTCGTCGAAGCGATCGAGCGTATTCTTCGCGAGACCACTTTCGAGCCCAACCGACTCGAACTCGAGCTCACCGAAAGCACTTTGCTCGGCAACCTCGAGAGCGCGGAATTGTCGATGCTGCGCCTCAAAGGCAGTGGCGTGTGCTTCGCCCTCGACGATTTCGGCACCGGCTATTCGAGCTTGCTTTATCTGCGGCGTTTTCCTTTCGACAAGCTCAAGATCGATTCAAGCTTCGTCCGCTCGATCGAGAAAGCCGCCGATGCCGCGGCCATCGTTCATGCTGTCGTCAGCCTCGGCCGTGGGCTCGGCATGAAGGTAACCGCGGAAGGCGTCGAGACCGCCGATCAGCATCTCTTCCTGCGAGCCGCCGGCGTGCACTCGATGCAAGGCTACCGCTTCGGCAAACCGGTGACCGCCGCCGGGATCGACGATCGCCTCGCCGAGCCCGAGGCCTATCGGGTCGGCAGCCCCGATCAGGAAATCGCCATCGCGAGCTAAAGCGGCCGTCATTCCCGTTGGCGGCAACCGCAATGACGAAACGGGGATTGCCGCCGCGCATCGCCTTCGCCACTATCCCGCCCGGCCAAAACTGCAGGGAGGACAGCCATGGCGGAGCGGAAAGTTGCATTGGTGACAGGCGCCGGTACCGGCGTTGGCCGCGCCGTGACGCTCGCGCTGATGCGCGAAGGCTATGCCGTGGTGCTCGCCGGCCGGCGCAAGGAGCTGCTGGACGCGGTCGCCAAAGAAGGTGCGCAGACGCCCGGCGAAGCGCTCGCCGTTGCCACCGATGTCGCCGATCCGGTTTCAATCAAGGCGCTGTTCGCCAAGGCCAAGGACAACTACGGCCGCCTCGATCTCCTCTTCAACAATGCCGGCATTGGCGCGCCGGCGGTGCCGATCGAAGACCTGCCGCTCGACAAATGGCAGGCGGTTGTCGCCACCAATCTCACCGGTTTGTTCCTGTGCACGCAGGAAGCCATCAAGATCATGAAGGCGCAGCGGCCGCGCGGCGGGCGCATCATCAATAACGGTTCGATCTCGGCGCATACGCCGCGGCCGCATTCGGCCGCCTACACCGCGACCAAACACGCGGTTACCGGGCTTACCAAGCAGACCGCGCTCGACTGCCGCGGCCATGACATCTGCTGCGGCCAGATCGACATCGGCAATGCCGCAACGCCGCTCACCGAGCGTATGGTGCAGGGCGAAGGCGTGCTGCAGCCGGACGGCCGCAAAATGATCGAGCCGCGCATGGCGGCCGAGGATGTCGGCCGCGCGGTGGTCTACATGGCGGGCCTGCCGCTCGAGACCAATGTGTTGTTCATGACCGTGATGGCCAATTTGATGCCCTATGTCGGACGCGGATGATTTCGCATGACAGCCGACAATTGGCACGGGACTGGCATGGCTTTTAGATGCCGTCGGCACCGGCCGGCGTCGCTTCCAAAATTTTTAGCGCTAGGCGACCCCATCCTGTTGCCGTCGGACTGAGGCGCCGTTTACTATGAGGGCGAACAGGAGTTGCGGGTGTGATGGCTTGGCTGGACTTGTTACCGGTCGCGTTCGTCGCGGTTATAGGGCTGGCCGCCCGAAAAGCCGTATAGGGTGGCCCTGCACGC
>JBQCCX010000360.1:0-2152 GCA_051961815.1 Xanthobacteraceae bacterium | reverse complement strand
GTCATCGCATTTATTTTCGTGCGGGAAATTGCCTTGCCAGGTATTGGCCATGTGCTTGCCGCCGGGCGTGAACGCGTCGCCCCAGGCGAACTCGGCATCGTCAAGGCCGCCGCGCGCGGCGAACTCCCACTCGGCTTCGGTCGGCAGGTCCTTGTTCGCCCATTTGGCGTAAGCGAGCGCGTCCGAATATGCGACGTGCACCACCGGATGATTGTCGAGCCCGTTGATGTTGCGGTTCGGTCCGTAGGGATGCCGCCAATTCGCGTCCTTCAGGTAGCTCCACCACGCGCCGAAGTTTCTCAGATCGACGGGGTGATTCGGCGGAGTGAAGACCAGCGAACCGGCATAAAGCATGTGCGGCAACGCGCCGGGATAGCTTTTTGGATCGGGCGGGATTTCCGCGAAAGTCTTGTGACCTGTCGCGCGAACGAATTCCTTGAACTGCCGGTTGGTGACTGGCGTGCGGTCGATCCAGAAGCCATCGACGGTCACGCGATGGACCGGAGCCTCTTCCGGATAATGTTTGTCGGATCCCATGCGGAAGGTGCCGCCGGGAATCCAGATCATATTCGGCGGCGCCGATTGGCTTGGCCGGTCGATCGATGCAACTACGCTATCGTTCACAACGTCTCATGTCGCAGGCACTCGGGACAAACAGATCGTGACGCCCTGTTGCGCCGCTTCAAAGAACTCCAAACACTGCGACGATAAGTCCGGCGGGAGAGCTTTGAATTTGATTCTGATCAAAGACGCACAATTAAAAAGGATACCCCCGCACACACGCGTTTACGCTACAGAGGCTCGGAGCAGATGATCCCGCTCCGAGCAGGCGTTTGCTGGTTTAGCGGACCGGCGGCACCACAAGGATGACGCTCTTCGCCCACACCGTTCCGTTGTCGAACTGGATGGTCATGCCGTCCGCGGAATAGACCGCGCCCTCATTCCAGCTTTGCACCCAGATGTGACCGGGATAATCAACCCACGCCCGTGACGGCTGGCCGATCTCGTTCACGATGTTGAGGTCCCACCCGTTCTGGGTGACGAATGCCGGACCGACAACGCCGCCTGCGCATCCGGCGATGCATTGAAACTGGCCGGATAGCCCCGGCCCGATGCCGGACGCAGCGATCGGCGCAGCGACCGTCTGGAATGCCGGCGCGGCGACCGTTGTCTGCACTACCGGCTGCGTCGCCATGTTGTAGAGCGGGCGGTCTTCATTGACGACGAGCCGATCCTGAATCTTTCGACTGGCCACATGATGGCGCGCGATCGATCGCGCGGCGGGGCGAATCGTCCGCACTCTTTCGACGGCCGTGACAACCTCAAGTGGCTGACCGGCTGGCACCGCGAACAGCGGCGTCTCTCTGATCACTGTCGCGCCGGGTGGGACGATCACGGTCTGATACGGTTGCGTGACCAAGGCTTGGGCGTTTGCAAGCGGCGCGGCCGCGACGACTCCAAACGCGGCAAACGCAAGGAAGGCGAAGGTTTTCATGGATTCTCTCCACTATGGTTTGGGCACGATTACTAAAAAATCGACGGTCCCATCCCACCATCGCCTATATTCCGATCCCCAGTTTACGTGGCGATGCGCTTACTCCTCAGTTCGATAGTCGCCAAGCACCGCTGCTGCTCGCAGAACGCCAGAACACGATCACGATAGGGTGCGCGAGCGGTTCTTGAATTTGATTCAGATCAAGAATGCGCTGGCCAAATCGCACGGCTGAAATGAACGACGATGTCGCGCGGGTGTCATTTTTCTGGGCAGGCGGTTCGTTTGACAAATGATTCCCTGTGGAATCTGGCCAACTTCTTTATCTGATCAATGCCTTGCGCAAATCTGTGGCCAGCAAGCCACGCTGCGACCGAAATCAATAAAAAATACCCAAAGGTTTAGAGACCGTATCCGTCGCGTAAGCTAGCGTTGCGTTAGACGTTCTTTTTACTCGAGCGGAAACGGCGCGAACCGAGAGACGCTCATGAGACCGAAGCCGTTGCATTTGTTGGCTTGGAATGATGGCAAGACTCCTGCGGCATCGAACCTCTGCTATCGGCTCGCGATGTTCTTTTGTTTATTCGTCGGCACTGCCTGCGCGATGAACGATGCACGCGCCGACGAAAGCGGCGTCAGTTTCTGGATACCAGGTTTTTT
>JBQCCX010000359.1:0-3944 GCA_051961815.1 Xanthobacteraceae bacterium | reverse complement strand
AACGAGCCTGTCCGTCTCGTCATTCCGGGGCACGGGCGCTTGCCCGCGAACCCGGAATCCATAGTCCCAGAGCCGGGGTTATGGATTCCGGACTCGCCACTTCGTGGCGATCCGGAATGACGCATCGGTTCTCGAAACCGGGCACTGCGGCTCTGGCCGAAGCAGGCGCGATCACCCATCTTTCCTAAGAGTATTGTCCGAACCGGATTGCAGTCGCTTCGCCAATGAACAATCAGCCTCAACCGGCCCAACGGCGGCGCGTGCACGCGTTCCTGCTCAGCGACCGGATCGACACTGCCAATCTTGAACACGATGGCGTCGTCTCCACCGCGCCCCTGACCTACAAATTCGGCAAGGACGGGTTTGTCACTTTGTTTCGTTATGGCGTCGCGGTGACATTGTGCCTGTCGCCCGAGGAGGAGCAATCCGTCCTGCGCACGCTGGAGCCCCGGCTTGTCCGCCCGATCACGCCGCCGGAGGAGGAGACATTATTGATCGAGCAGGCGCCCGATAAGGACGATCAGATCTTGCCCGGCGGCCCAATGCTTTTGAAAACCATTACGCCCGAGCACCTGGTCGTCATCGCCGACGCGCTGTCGAAAAGCGTGGTTCTCGCCCGCGACGAGCGCGAAGTCGCCGGCGTCTTCGAGGTCGTCGAGCCCTTTGCTCGCGAGCTTGCCGAAAAGGGCCGGCTCTATTCCGGCCGCCGCACTATCTTGAAGCACATCGGTAATGCGCTCCTGGTGCAGCATCGCCTCTCGGGCCGCGTGGCGGTGACCGAAAAGCCGGACGTGGTATGGGACCGGCAAGACCTCGACCGGCTCTATGCGCGGCTCGAGGACGAATATGAGCTCAAAGAGCGCGCCGAGGCGCTATCGCGCAAGCTCGCCGTGATCGCCGACACCGCCGAAATCCTCACCGATACGATCGACACCAGGCGCTCGCTGCGCCTGGAGGTCATTATCGTGCTCTTGATCGCGATCGAACTGATAATCGCCGGTTTTCAGGTTCTCTACTCGATGGGTTAGCGCAATCGCGATCGCGAACGGTATACTTCCGCCAGTTGCCGCTCGTCCCGGAGGTCGAAAATGGGCTCTTTCGATCCAACCCTTGTGCGCCTCGTCATTAACCTGATCGGCGCTGGATCAGCTCTCGTCGCTGCAGGATTGTGGTTTCGTTCGACGACGGTCATCATGCCGGACAGGCTCGACGAAATAGCCGAAGAATTGCAACGCGTCGGACGATGGAACGCCTGGGCCGCCGGCGCGACCTGCATCTCCGCATTGTCCCAGTGTTTGCATTTTCTGTTTACCTGGCGTAGTCGGGACGCATCACCGGCTGACAAACATGCCGTCCGCCTTCCCCTGCCGCACCATTTCCTGGCAATAGGCGTAGAGCGCGTCGTAGACGATCCATTCGGCGGCGTTGAGCGCGTGATCGTCTTTGAAGCCGAGATGGCGGAAGCCTTCGGCGACCGCTTCCAGACCCGGCCCTTCCGGTTGCTCGTAGAGCGTGTTGTCGGTGTCGGCGCCGTTGACGATCTTGCCCAACAGCACCAGCGCGCGATCGTCCGTGAGCCGGTATTTTTTCAGGATCGCTTCGAACGAGCATTCCTTGCCGTGATGGCCGAGCTCGACATTCTTCACGTCATAGGGAATGGCGTCGAGGCGTTTGGCTTCGTCCATCACCTTGTCGGCCGGCACGAACACAAATTCGGCGTTCTTGTCGACAAAGTGTTTGATCAGCCACGGGCAAGCGACCCGATCGACTTTGACGCGTTCGCGCGTGATCCATTTCATGGTTTCCTCCCGGTGTTATTGGCGGCGGCGCGATCTTCTGCACCGCGATCCCGGCAGATACAGGGCGTGATATTTTCAATGCGATATTGGCCGACCGCTTCATCGGCGGCGAAATCCATAGCCACTTTCATCGCGAACGGTGACCAAGTAAAGCGCTGCCGAAACTCGAGATCGGGTGCATTTTCACTCAGGCGCGTGAACACGATGTCGAAGAATCCTCCGGAATTTACCGCGCATTCGGATGTGTTCGCCGATACGACTGCGGTCCATTTTCGCTGCAGATTTGACTGCTCTGTCGGGGAGAGCAGAGCGTTACTGACAGTCAAAGCCGGCCGGCAGAGATTTTGTGCAATTACCGGCGTCGCGCCAATCAAAGTGAGTGCGACCGCAAAGATCAATTTAGAGTGCCGCGTCGTGAGCATTGTGTCCTCCGTACTTGGTCCGAGCGCCGTCCAGGCGGGTTTCAGGCCGGTCATGTTGAGGATTTGGCCGCAGCCCCCGCCACGGCCGGTCGCGCCGTCTGCCAAAAGCCGGCGCGGAACGCGATCGCGAGGCTTGCGCCATAGACCGCGAGGCCGGCGGCCGCGACCACGGCGAGACCGTCAAGCCCGGCGCCGGTGTGATGTACGACGATCCAGCCGCCGGCCGAGACCACGACGGCGCGGCCGGTGATGGCGATGAGCGGCCACAGCGGGCGCCCAGCGGCTTGAAACGAGGACGCCAATGTCAGTCCCAGGCCGAGGAAGACATAGGCGAAGCCCGTGATGCCGAGATAGTGCGCAACGAGGACGTAAATGTTCGGCGCCCCTGTGAACAGGCTCGTCCACAGATCGGGCAGCGTGGTGCCGAGCAATCCGATGCAGCCCGTGATCGCCGCGGCCAGGCCGGCGGCAATCCAGGCAACGCGCGCCGCGCGGGCAAAATTGCCGGCGCCGATATTGGTGCCGACCATCGCCAATGCGCCGGCGCCCAAACCGAAAGCCAAAGGATAGAGCAGATATTCGAGACGCACGGCGATGCCGAAGCCCGCCAATTGCACCGCGCCCAAGGCGCCGACGAATCCGGTGAGCGTGGCAAGCGCCAGGTTGTTGAGAATGGGCTGCAGCGACATCGGCGCACCGACGCGCAGAATTTCGACGAACAGCCGGCGATCGAGGCGCAGGCCGCGCAGTGTCAATTGCACCGCGGTTCGCCCCGAGGCGATGTACCAAAACAAGACAGCGCTCGAAACTGTAAACGAAGTGACCGTGGCGATCCCGGCGCCGGCGATGCCGAGTGGCGGCAGCGGCCCAATGCCGAATACCAGGAGCGGCACCAGCATGATGTGCAACGCCTCGGCGGCGATGTAGACCATCGCCAGTACGGCGGCTTGTCCGGCGCCACGCACAACGCTGGTGAGTGTGCTGAGCAGCCAGTAGGCGAGGGCGCCGGCAAAGATCGCATTGGAATATTCAAGCGCGGCCGCCCGCGTCTGCTCGTCGCCGCCCATCAGCTGGTAAATCGCCGGACCGCCGAACAGCAGAACCGCGGTGAAGGCGCTGGCCATGGCTGCGGCGATGATGATGCCGTGAACGACTAGCGCCGAAGCATCGGCGTGGCGGCCCGCCCCGATGGCGCGCGCGATCGCCGACGCGATCGCGCCACCCATGCTGGAATTGGCCATCTGCTGCATCAACATGATGAGCGGGAAAACCAGGGATAGGCCCGCCAGTGCCTGTGGTCCCATCCGGCCGACGAAATGCGCGTCGACCGTCGCGGTCACCGCAATGAGCACGACATTGACGACGACGTTCGGCGCGGCAAGGCGGAGCAGCGTTGCCACGATCGGGCCTTCAAGAAGAAGACGGGTGCGGGCAGCTGCCGGTTTGGCCGTCGAGGAAGGTGTCGCGGCTTGGAGGCTTGAAGGGTTGGTCACTGCGTCCGTCATGGCGCTCCTCCCCTGACGAGGTGGAGCAGCGCTTGGACGAAGCGTCTTAAAAGAAGCCGGGCGGCTGCGGGGAAGCCCGACGCCGCGTTACCTAGGCGTCGTTACGGCGTGATGCAAAGCATGGGTTCTCGGGCTAGCCTGAGATTTTCTCAGGCGGGCCGTCTGCGGTCCAGCCGTTTGCATTGTGAGAAACCCAATAATTCGCTACATTTGCTGAG